>JAIBCE010000258.1 GCA_019694315.1 Sandaracinaceae bacterium | reverse complement strand
CGCGCCGCGTCGTGCAGCGCGAGCACCGCGGCGTCGCGCCGACGCACGAGCGCCGCGTACACCGCCGCGCGCACGTGTCGCTCTGCCGGGCTCGGGTCGCGCAAGAGCGCCTCGAGGCGAGGGCCCACCCGCGCGGGCGCACCGCCATCGAGCTCGAGCAACCACACGATCGCCTCGCCTGCTTGCACGCCTCCCACCTCGAGTGCGCGCTCGGCCCATCGCACCGCGAGACCCCGCGCCGGCTCCACGGCCTGTCCCGTCTCGAGCGCGGCGAGCGCGCCCAGATAGTCGCCGCTGCGAGCGCGGTGATCGCCCCACGCCAGCGCGAGCGCGCGCGCCATCTCGGGGTGGTTGCGCAGCCGCGCGATCGCAGGCCCGAAGGCATCGTGTCGACGCGCGATCGAGACCGCGCGCCGCAGCTCGCGTGCGAGGATCCACTGACGCACGACGATGGGTGGAGCGAGCCGGCGTCCCTCGGCGAGCTCGGCCGCCTCGCGCAGAAAGCCGTGCTTCTCGAGCAACGCCACTGCCCCGAGCGCGTCGTCGAGCAGCTCGGCCAGGACGAAGGCCGCGTCTCTCCATCGCTCCTTCTCGAGCAAGCGCTGGTAGAGCACGCGATAGCGCTCTCGGAGGTGCGCGAAGAGATCTCGGTCCACGCCGAGCGCGCCTCCACCGCCGCGCGCACGCTGGATCGAGATCGCGAGCTCGCTCCGCACCGCAGGGAGCGAGAGCGACGGTGGCCCCGCGTCACCCTTGTCTTCCGAGAGGGGGATCGCGTGCCGGAGGGCCGCGTCGAGGTCGTGACCCTCGAGGAGCTCGAGGAGCTTCTTCAGGTGCTCCGCGTGCTTTCGCGCGAGATAGCGACCAAAGGCATCCCAGCCCAGGCGTCGCATCCGATCGCGCAGCCAGGCCTCGATCCGCGCGAAGAGACCAGGCGGGCGCGGCGGACCGAGCGCGTCGCTCGGCGAGCGAGGAGGTGCGCCCGCAGGCTGGCCGCTCGTGGCGGGCAGCGCCGCTCTGCGTGGCGCGCGAGCACCGAAGAGCCGACGCAGAAACGAGACGACCGAGAGCGCGCGCGAGGCCCACCGCTGTGCGAGCGTCGCCCCTCGAGCGCGCGACGCGAGCGCGCTCGGACCCGCGCTCTGAGTCGGTCGTGCGCCCGGGCGAGGCTCGGCGGCCGCACCGAGGAGCGCTCGACGCAGGGCCGCAGACTCGAGGGATCCCTCGATCACGCCGAGCGCCTCGCGCGCGCCCCGCGCCGCCTCCACCTCGCGGATCGGCGCAGGCGGCGCACCGAGCGAGCCCGGGATCTCGAGCTCGAGCTCCGAGACGTCGAGCCACGTGGAAGGATCGACGTGCGTCCCGGCTCGAGGGTGCTCGAGCGCACCGCCCGAGGCGCGCACGAGCCGCGCCGACCGATCGATCGCCGCCGCGTGCTCGGCGCGAGACAACGGCGCCGTGGTGAGGAGGCCACGATCCTCGATCACGACATCGCCGAAGAGGCTCTCGGCCTCGACGCGCACCACGCGCGCGCGCCGCAGGTAGAGCCCCTTCTCGAAGCGCTCCACCCCATCGCCGGGCGCGAGCTGCGCGAGGATCGTCGCACGCGCGGCCGCATCGTCGCGCGCGACGAAGACGCCCGCCGCGAGCACGCTCCCGCGATGCACGCGACGCGGAGGGACGAGGTCGATGGGCTCGGGGCGAGGCTCGCTCATCGAGGGCCTCGCGCATCGAGCAGCACACGGCGCTCGGTGGCCGACCACACCCGCACACGACCGTCTCGCTCGAGCACCGCCACGTGCGGCCAGCCGGGCGCCATCGTCACGCACGCGTCGGTGTCGATCGCGAGCCCCGCGACCACGCCACGCTCGTCTCTCAGCTCGAGGGAACCACCGCGGCGGACGACGACGTGGCTCGTCCCGCACACGCCGACGACCGTTCCCTCGGTGGGCAACGGCACGTGCGTGCCGCCCGTCGCACGGCCCACGAGCACGATGCGCACCTGTCCGCCTTCGACGAAGCCCAGCACCCCGTCGCCCCCGGCGGTGCCACCCCAGACAGCGCGCGTCGCCGCCTCCACGCGGAGCACGGACGTAGGCTCCGCGCCCGCGTCGCGCAGGAGCTGCACCTGCCACGGGCTCGCGATCGCGCGTCGCACGGTGGGCTCGTCGTCGAGGCCTTCGAGCGCGAGCACCTCGCGCGCGTCGATCGTCGAGCGCGCGGCGTGCTCCTCGAGCGCTCGCGCCAGCTCGCCCACCGAAGCGAAGCGACGCTCCGGCGCGTGCGCGGTCGCCGTTCGCACGATCGCGTGGAGCACGGGTGGGATCCCCGCGCCATCGAGCTCGTGAAGGCGCCCCTCGACGATCGCACGCATGCGGAGCATGGGCTCCACCTCACCGCTCGGGTGCACGCCGGCGAGGATCTCGTGCAGCACGAGCCCGAGCGTGTACACGTCCGTGCGCGCATCGATCGGCAAGCCGCGGATCTGCTCCGGCGACACATAGCCGATCTCGATCGGCTGCCCCGAGGCGGTTCGCTCGGACTGCCACTCGAGGCCGTGCGCGACACGAACGCCGCCGTCGCTCGCGATCCGGATGCGCTCGGGCCGAAGGCCCCCATGCGGGCCGAGCCCCGCCGCCTCGAGCGATGCGAGCGCGCGCGCCACCCCGAGCGCAACGGTGAGCGCGAGGATCGTGCGGTGCTCCGCCGTGTGCGCTCGCCAGCGAGGCAAGAGCTCCGCGAGCATCGTCCCACGCGAGAGCTCCGTGACGAGGACGCTCGTGCCGTCGCCCTCGTCACGCACCTCGAGCACCGCCTCGAACGCGGGGAGCCGCGGGCCACACGCGAGGGTGCGCGCGCGTTCGAGAACCGCGGCTCCGGGCCGGCCTCGGCGGAGCACCACGAGGGAATCGTCGGGCGCGCGCGCGATGGATGCCGCGTGCTCGAAGCGATAGCCCCGCTCGTGCACGTAGCCGCCGCCGAGATCCACACGTGCCTGCGACGTGAGCTCGATCCGCGATGCGATCGCGATCCCCTGACCGCCGGAGCCGATGGGAACGACGGCCTCCGCGCGAAGCACGCGTGGCGCGACCTCCGTGCCCACGCGCGGCCAGATCAGCACCCCGCTCGTCGTGCGCACCACCAGGTCGGGCGCCTTCGACGCGGGCGTCGTGAGCCCGAGCGCGAGCGCACGGAGCGACGAGGGCTGTCGGAGCTGCTCGATCCCCGCGAGCGCGAGCTCGTCGAGATCCCGCGCACCTCCGCGCAGCTCGCAGATCCGCAGCGTCCCTCTCTTGTCCTCGATGAGCTGCACGACGCGGCGCCCCGCCGTTCCGACGGCGTGGAGCACGCGTGCGTCCGCGAGGCTCCTCACGAAGACACGGCCCCCCGAGCTCGTGTCGGGCGCGGCGAGCACCACGATCCGACCCGAGCGCGCGCGCACGATCACCTTGCGTCCATCGCGTGAGAACACGATGCCGTCCGCGAGGCTCGGCGTGTCGTCGAGCTGGGCGCTCCAGGTCTCCGAGTCGGCCTCCGCGCCACGGACCGAGGTCGGCGCAGGCCGCGCCCTCGCGGGAAACGGATCGCGAAGGAGGCGCACGCAGCTCGGCCCATCCGGGAGCGGCAGCGCGACCACGCGCAGCGGCTCTCTCGCCCGCGACACCTCGAGCGTGATGGCATCGCGCGCTGCCGCGAGCTCCGTACGCACGACGAGCCCGCCCACCGAGCCACCGAGCCGCGCCCGTGCGAGCGCGAGAGACTCCGCATCGGCGAGCACGACCAGATCGTCTCCTGCGCGCCGTCGTGCATCGGTCGATGCCCGCGCGCGAGGGACGTTCGCTCCCCGCGTCGGTGGTTCGTCGACCGCCAGCGTCGCCCGCCACGCGTCGAGATCGTCGTCGGTCGCGCGAAACGGCGTTCGCGACGCGAGGAGCTGCCGCACGCTGTCTTCGCCCACGAAGGGGCTGAGGCGAGGCTCGCGGAGCGTGCCCCAGAAGAACGGCACGCCGGCCTCGGCCGCGCGACGCGCGAGCACCACGAGCGCCGCGAGGTGCGCGAGGCGAGGCGTGCCGAGCGACGACGGTCCCGCGTCGAAGAGCGCGATCGAGCGCTCGCCCCCGTGAGGCTCGGCGCGCGCGAGCTCGAAGAAGAGCAGCTCGTGGCTCGAGGCGCGTCGAAGGAAGTCCTCCGGCAACTCGTCGAGGAGCGCCCACTGGCTCGCGAGCAGCCGATCGAAGGGGCCGCGCCGCGAGAGGCGTCCATAGCCATCGGGCTCACCGGTGTCGCGACGCGAGCGGCGCAGCGGGCCGAGCGCGAGCGCGAGGCGCGGCAGCATCGGCGCGAGGGACGCGACGAGCTCGGGCGAGAGCCAGCGCAGCTCCGCTTCCCAGCGCGCCAGCGCGTTCGGCAGCGCGATCACGGAATGTCCTCTGCGCGATCGATCGCGCTCACGAATCGCTCGATCATCGCCCGATCGAGCGGGCGCGACCCGCCGAGCGCGATCACGCGACGCCGGAGCACCACGAAGGGACCGCTGGCCTCGGCGCGTCTCACCCTGGCGAGCACGGCGCGCTCGACCAGGCCGGGCGAGATCGCGCGTCCATCGCTGAGGGCAGGCGCGTGCGTGCACGAGAGGCGCAGCCGTGGCGCGTCGGGATCGATGCCGAGGTAGCGCGCGCCGTCGATCCACGGCAGCGCATCGCTCGGCCCCGAGAGCACGACGTAGCGGCGCTCCACCGACGCCACGCCCACGAGGCGCGCGTCCATCGCCTCTCCTTCGAGCATGCGCGCCACGAGCCGTCGCGCGAGGTGGGCCGCGGCCGTCCCCTCGACGAGGCAGCACGTCGGCGCGAGCGGGATCGCGCGCGGGAGCGCCTCGACGTCGAACGCGACGAGCTCGCTCATCGTTGCCTCACGTCGCGGCGAGCGCCGCGATCAGACGCTCGCGCGTCGCCGCCACCGAGCTCGGCCTCGCATCGCTCGCGAAGCTCGCGTCGATCTCGCGCAGGAGCGCCTCGGCTCGCTGTCGACGACGCCGGCCCGCCTCCTCGTCGGGCGCAGCCGACACGAGGAGCTCGTCGGCGTCGCGCGCGATCCGTGCCGCCCGCGCATCGGGCCCACGCGACGCATCGAGCGCCGCCGCCTCGAGCGTGCTCGAGGTGCTGCTCGCGAGCAGCGGCGCGAGGATCGAGCGTGCCTGCACCTGCGCGTCGGCCGTGGGCACCGCGTACACGATCGGCCAGAGATCGCGGCCGTCTGCGGCGCTTCGACCATCGATCGCCGCGGCCGCGGCCACGAGGCGCTGGAGCTTCACGATGCGTCGGTCCGAGAGCGCGACGCCGGCCTTGCGAAGGACGCGCACCGCCTCCGCCAGCTCGCCGCGCACGCGGCTCACGTCGCACGCTCTCGCGAGCTCCGCGACCTCGTCGAGATCCGAGAGGCGCGCGATGGCCTCGCCGTGCTCGGTGCGTCCGAGCGCGTCTCCCTCGCGGAGGAGGGTCTCGAGCATCGCGTCCGGCACGGGCTCCACGAAGACTCGGAGGAGGAAGCGATCCGCGAAGGCCGCGAGCGCGTCGTCGTCGGGCAGCCCGTTCGAGGCTGCGACGCAGACGCGCAGGGGCACGCGCACCACCGTGCGCCCACGCCGAAACGTCCGCTCGTGTAGGAGCGACAGCAGCGTGTTGAGGATCGCCGTCGAGCCGAGGAAGACCTCGTCGAGGAACGCGAGCTCGGCCTCCGGCAACATGCCGGTCGTCTCGGTCTCGACCACCCCCTCGCGCAGGCGCTTGAGATCGATCGGCCCCACGAGCTCGCTCGGCTCGGTGAAGCGCCCGAGCAGGTACTCGAAGTAGCGCGCCTCGAACACGCGCGACGCGCGCCGCACGGCCTCGCTCTTGGCCGTGCCCGGCGGACCGATCACGAGCAGGTGCTCGCGCGCCACGGCCGCGAGCACCGTGAGCTCCACGAGGATCTCCCTCTCGACGAGCCCTCTCGCTGCAGCGCGGATGGCGCCGCGGAGCGCCTCCGAGGCCGTGATGGTCGTGCCCATGGGCCCTCGATGGTAGCCGGCCCGTCGGCCTCGAGGGGGCCTCGGCACACAGGCGTCGATCGGGAAAGCCTCGCGCAAGGGCCACAACATCGGTTTTGCAGATGGCATCCTGAACGCGTGGATCGTGGGCGATCCATGCGTTCAGGTGAGCAGATCGCTCCGTTCGATCGCCGATCCGTCGGTTTTTTGTGTATGTCGTACATGTGGGTCTAGCGTCGCCACATGACCACCTCGACGGCCCGCTCCACCTCGACGCTCGCCCGTATCGGTCTCGTCAAGCGTCCCTCGACGCCGCCGCCGAGCGGCCTGCGTCGCATCGACGTCGACGAGGAGCGCGCGCCGAGCCCGTTCCTCAAGTGGGTGGGCGGCAAGGGCAAGCTCCTCACGCAGCTCCTTCCGCTCTTGCCGCCGGGGGTCGAGCGCATGCGACACGTCGAGCCCTTCGCGGGCGGGGCCGCCATGTTCTTCGCGCGCAGGCCCGCGCGCGCGGTGCTCGGCGACTTCGACCGCGCGCTCGTCGACACGTACCTGGCGGTGCGCGACGACCTCGAGAGCGTGATCGGCGAGCTCGAGACGCTCCAGATGTCGCACGCGGCCGGCAGCTACTACGGCGTGCGCGACCGCTACAACGGCACGCGCACCCAGCCGCGGAGCGAGCGCGCGGCGATGTTCGTGTACCTCAACAAGACTTGCTTCAACGGCCTCCACCGCGTGAACCGCCGCGGCGAATTCAACGTGCCCGAGGGCCGCTACAAGAACCCCCGCATCCTCGACGAGGGGGGCCTCCGCGCCGCGAGCCGCGCGCTCCAGCGCGCCGAGATCAAGCAGGCTGGCTTCGAGGCCATGCTCGACTACGTGCGACCCGGCGACTTCGTCTACCTCGATCCTCCCTACGAGCCCGTGAGCGAGACCGCGAGCTTCACCGCGTACGCTGCCGGCGACGGCTTCTCGCGCGCCGATCAGACGCGCCTTCGCGACGTCGTGCTCGAGCTCGATCGTCGCGGCGCCAAGATCATGCTGTCGAACAGCGACGTTCCGTTCATCCGCGAGCTCTACGCCAAGCTCCGCATCGACACCGTGGCCGCGCCGCGCGCCATCAACTGCGACGCTCGAGGCCGGGGTCTCGTGAGCGAAGTCGTGGTGCGCAACTACTGACGAGGTCTGAGCCCACGACGCCGCCCACAGGTTCGCGCTAGGATGGCGACGTGCGGCTTCGCTTCGCCGGTGTTCTCGGCCTGCTCGCGCTCGGGCTCGGTGCCTCGCTCACGGTGTCCTGCTCACGGCCCGCGACCCAGCTCCTGGTCGAGGTCGACTCCGACCTGAGCCCCGATCGCATCGCGTGCGTGCACGCGGAGATCATCTCGCTCCGCGATCCGTCCATCGTGGGCGAGCGCACGATCTTCCTCGATCCGACCCTCGCGGAGCGCGCCACCTACACCTCCCTCCCGTTCTCGTTCGGGGTCGTACCGCCGCAGGGCGATCCGCACGAGCGCGTGGAGGTGCGGGCGAGCGCGTTCCCGCTCGCCCCTTGCATGACCGAGAGCTTCGGCGGCCTCGCCACCGTGACCCGACGAGTGCGCACGGGCTTCGTGCCTCACTCGCAGCTCGACGTCGGGGTGTTCCTCTCGCGCCGCTGCGATGGCGTGGTGTGCGACCCGACCTCCACGTGTGACCAGGGGTCCTGCATCCCGATCCCCGAGGTGGATCCGAACGGCGGATACCTCGACGCGGGCCCGCTCGATGCGGGCCCGCTCGATGCGCCCCCGCCCTCGATGGACGCGCCCACCGATGCCGTCGACGACGCAGGCGGCCTCTCGCGTCCGCTGCCTGCGATGGACGACTTCTCGGTGGCGCAGGCGCAGGCCGATGATGCGCACGGTCGCATCTATCCCGTCGGCGTCCAGGACGAGGACACGATCCTCGTCGCGGGCCTGTCGACGGTGGGCATCGCGTCGCTCGGCCTCGCGGTGAACGACGCTGGCGGCATCGACGCGGGCGCGCCCGCCGATCACGCCGCGTTCTTCCTCGCGCAGCTCGCGCACGGCATGGATGGCTGGGGAACGATCTGGATCCGCAGCTTCGATGCGGCGGCCCCGTATCCGGTCGTGGAGCGCGCGATCCCCATCGCCGATGGCTACGTGCTCTGCGGATCGCTGGGCGGCGGCTTCAGCGACGGAACCACGAACGTCGCCGGGACGGCCCCGAACCTCGGCTTCGTGCTGCGCCTCGACACCCACGGTGCGCTCCTCGACGACGTGGTGATCGACGTGGTCCCTCCCGATCTCACGGGCCTCGACGCGGCGAGCGCCGACGGTGGCTTCCCCCACCCGAGCCCGCGCGCGTTCTGCACCGACATCGACGTGCGCGGCGAAGACGTGCTCGTGAGCAGCCAGGTGTGGGCAGGCACTGGCGTACGCCTCCACGGCTCGCACCTCTCGAGCACCAGCGCCAGCGCAGGCACCGTCTTCGACGATCACCAGAGCCTCGTCGTCACTCAGCTCTCGCTCTCCACCCCCGCTCGGCTCACGCACGTGCGCACGACGGTCGTCGGCCACGCGGAGTTCGGCAACGGCCTCTATGTGCTCGGGCGCGATGGCGTACGTGCGTACGCGCGGCACCTCGAGGGAGGCGATGTGTTCTATGCCATCGAGGGCGACGAGCTCGCCGTCGACGGAAGCGACGCGCCCACCGGCGTCTACGATCGTCCGTGGGTCGCGCGCACGGGCACGTCTCCTTTCGATGCCCACGCGCTGGTGAGCGCGGTGAGCCCACCCGGCATGCGCGCGCACCTGCGCGCGGCCACGGTGAGCTCGATGGGCGTACCGTGGGTCGCGATCACGGTGCACGTGGAGGGCTTCGCGGGTGTGGACGCCGGCATGCTCGACGCGGGCATGCCGCCGCTCGGCACCGTGTCGTTCCAAGGCGGTCTCGTGCCCGATCAGACGATCTCCTCGAACACGACCTTCCTCTGCGAGCTCGACCCTGCGACCGGCAACGTCTTCGAGATCGTGCGGATGCCCAACAGCGTCGACGCAGGTCGCGACGACAGCCTCCTCGCGTTCGCCGACGCGCGCCTCGAGGGACTGCCGAGCGGCGCGCTGTTCGCGACCGGTGACGGCTACCTCCTTCACGCGGCGAACGTCGCGAACGGCGAGCACGTGGCCGATCCCGTGCACGACAGCACGCTGTCGGTGAGCTCCGCGATCACGGGCGGCGACGCGGGGATGCGCCTCGACGAGCTCGATCCCTTGATGGGCATCGTGTCCCCGAGCGGCCGGACGCTGACGTGGCAGTGGGCCGGTGTACCGACCAACCTCGACTGGAGGCTCACGCACGCGGTCGCCACCGCGCACTACGTCGCGGTCGCGGGCTACGTCGAAGATCAGAGCTTCGACTTCGGTCACCAGTGGCGACGGCAGCGCTCGTTCTTCCAGATCTACGCGCGCGACGCGACGCCCTGAACGGAGAGGCTGCCCCGATGCGCCTGCGCTCGCTCTGCATCCGGCACTTCCGCGGCGTCGCCGAGGCGCGGCTCGAGCTCGACCCCGCGATCACGGTCCTCGTCGGAGAAAACGACTTCGGCAAGACGAGCCTCCTCGAGGCGCTCTTCATGGCGCTCGGCGGAGGCGAGCCCGATCAGCCCATCGTCTTCGGCGCGCCTCACCTCTTCCACGTCGGTCGCACCTCCGACAGCCCCGTCGCCGGCCCGCCCTCGATCGAGCTCGTCTTCGAGGAGAAGCACGCCGATGAAGAGGGCCCGGGCTCGCCGCTCGCCCACGTGCTCGGCCCACGCCGCGACGCGCCGCGCGCGCTGCGCCTCGCCGCGGAGGGCGTGCTCGAGGGCGAGGCGCTCCACACCACGTTCACGATCGAGGGCCTCGACGAGGGGGGCCGCGCCGTGCGCGACGATCACGCGCTCCTCGCGTCGCTGCGCCGCCTTCATCCGCTCTTGTGGTTGCGCGGCGGCATGCTCGTGGGGACCGATCTGCTCGCCGGGCCCACGACGGATCAGGGCGCGCGCGCCCACGCCGCGCTCGCGCCCGAGATCGAGGCGCTCGCGCGTGATCTCGAGGGCCGCTACCAGCGCGTGGTCACGGGGCAGAGCCTCCACACGGCGCGCGACATCTCCACGGGCGCCGCGGCCGCAGAGTCACTCCTCAAGCTGCGCGAGGAGACCGAGAGCGTCTCGTCGATCAGCGAGGGGCCCGTCTTCGCCGAGATCGTGGGCCGAAGGACGCTGCCGAGCCGCCAAGCCGTCCAGCGACGACGCTCACGCCTCGGCTCCGCGGCGCAGCGCATCGGCGTGCTCATGCTCGTGGCCGCCGTGATGCGCTCGGGGCGTGGCGCGTTCGCGCCCGACGTAGATCCGATCGTGGCCATCGAGGATCCGGAGGCGCACCTGCACCCGATGACGCTCGCGACGATCTGGGACCTGCTCCAGCAGATCGGCTGGCAGAAGCTCGTCACGACGCACTCGGGCACGCTGCTCTCCTCGGCGCCCCTCGCGAGCCTGCGGCGCCTCGTGCGCTCGAGCGACGGCGCGCTGGCGGTGCGCTCGGTGCGTCCCGAGCAGCTCGGTCGCGACGTGCTCCGCAAGTTCAGCTACCACGTGCGCATGCGCCGCGGCGCCGCGATGTTCGCGCGCGCGTGGCTGCTCGTAGAGGGCGAGACCGAGTTCTGGGTGCTCTCGGAGATCGCGCGCCTCGTGGGCTTCGATCTCCAGCAAGAGGGCGTCGCCGTGGTCGAATTCGCGCAGTCGGGCCTCGCGCCGCTCGTGAAGGTGGCCGACGCGCTGGGCATCGGCTGGCACCTGCTGGCCGACGGCGATCGCGCCGGCGTCACCTACGCGAACAAGGCGCGCGGCCTCGCGGGCGATCGTGATCCCGGCACGCTCGTGACGTGTCTTCGCGAGCGCGACATCGAGCACTGCTTCTTCGAGCACGGCCACCGCACGACCTTCCTCGACGTCGCGCGCCTCGACGGCGACACGGCGCGCGAGCTCACGCCCACGCGCATCATCCAGAAGGCGATCCGCGCGAGCAGCAAGCCGGGCCTCGCGTTCGCGCTGCTCGAGGCCGCGGGCTCCGAGAGCGGCCCCGGCGTGCCCAAGCCACTGCGCCAGGTGATCGAGCGAGTGCTCGCCCTCGCCTGGCGCGCGCACGCCCCAGCCTGATCGTCGTCTCGGACTTGTATGTACAGCGGATGGGCGATCCTCGCGATCGTGAGGGTCCATCCGACAGTTCTGGGAGAGGGTCGCCGGTTCGGTCTGAGAGGCTTCGTCCTCGTGACTGAGATGTGGCGCCCTCGACCAGG
>JAIBCE010000013.1 GCA_019694315.1 Sandaracinaceae bacterium | reverse complement strand
GGCGCGTACCTCCATGTCCTTGCTCGATTTGGGGCAGGAAGGGACTGGCTCGCGCCTCCGAGGGTGCGTCCGTGAGGCACGGGGAAGTCGCGCTCTGCGGATCGGAGAGTGCGATGAGACGCGACGATGCCGAGGCTCACGCGAGCCCGCGTTTCGGCGCGTACCTCCATGTCCTTGCTCGATTTGGGGCAGGAAGGGACTGGCTCGCGCCTCCGAGGGTGCGTCCGTGAGGCACGGGGAAGTCGCGCTCTGCGGATCGGAGAGTGCGATGAGACGCGACGACGCCGAGGCTCGCGCGAGCCCGCGTTGCGGCGCGTACCTCCTTGTCATTGCCCGATTGGGGAACTGAAAGGGACTGGCTCGCGCCTCCGAGGGTGCGTCCGTGAGGCACGGGGAAGTCGCGCTCTGCGGTTGGGTCGGCGGATGCGAGCGCGCAGATCAAACGCGAGGATGCCGAGGCTCACGCGAACGTCCGCCGTCCTCGACCTCGTCGGCCGTCGCGGGGCGCCACGTGGAGAGGGGCTCCATCCAGCGATCGGCCGAGCGGATCGGCTCGACGAAGTCGTCCCACGCGCCGAGCACGGCCTCGTAGTAGCTCGCGCCGCCCTGCGGAAAGAGGCGCG
The DNA here is from genome assembly GCA_019694315.1 of Sandaracinaceae bacterium. Classification (GTDB taxonomy): domain Bacteria; phylum Myxococcota_A; class Polyangia; order Polyangiales; family Sandaracinaceae; genus JAFLCL01. The sequence continues at coordinate 50,510 of JAIBCE010000013.1, read as the reverse complement.
CGTGCTCTCGCGGGAGCTCGGGCGGGACGGGGCGCCAGTCGAAGCCCCCGTACTGCGAGGGATCAGCGTTTCGACATGCCAGCATCAGGTCGTACGTGGAGCCGAGCCCCGGCGTGTCGACCTCGACCTGGAGGTAGCCGAGGCGTCGCTTGGCGTCAGGGCTCGCGCTCGCGCTCGGATCAGGCGCGTGCCACGTGGCCGGCCGCAGCGTGAGGTGCCGCAGGCCATCGGCGCGACGCCACACGGTCACGATCACCGCGTCGCCCTCGCGTGCGATCTGCATCGCGCGCGTGCCGTCCTCGGACAGCCAGAGGCCGAAGCAGACGTCGGGCACCGTATCCGCGCGGGCGCTCAATCCTCGAGGCGCGCCACCACGCGACCGCGACGATCGACGACGAGATCGGGCTCGAGCACGTCGTCCTGCTTCGTCTCGCTCGTGACCTCGCCGCTGGTCTCGACGACGGTGCTCCGCACGGTCTCCCGCACGACTCCGTCGGGACCGACGCGCACCTGACGGAACGTCGCGCCGCCGCGCCCCGCACCCGCAGGTCCGAGGAAGTGCTTCTTCACGTAGGCCTCGACGTAGCGGGCCACGACGCGACGCACGGGCGGGATCATGAGGAGGATGCCCGTGATGTCCGTGAGCACGCCGGGCGCGATCATCAGCGCGCCGCCCACGAGCACGAGGAGCGCGCTCGTGAGGCCCTCCTCGGGCATGCGCATCTCCGCCAGCGCCTGCTGGTACTCGCGCAGCACACGCAGACCCTCGCGCTTGGCGAGCCACGCGCCCACGAAGCCGGTGAGCAGGATCATCCCGACCGTCGGCCAGAACCCCACGAGGTCGCCGACCTGCATGAGCAAGAAGAGCTCGATGAAGGGCACGATCGTGAAGAGGACGAACAGGCGCGCGAGCATCGAGCTCCCTCTCGCTACTGGCGCCACGCGGTGGGGAAGCGCCGTCACGTGCGTGTAGGTCATGGCGGGACAACGAGCAAACGCACCCGTCCCTTCCGCGCGCGGGCCTGCCCATTCGATCGGCCTCGAGAAGCTTCGGGCTCGGCCTCGAGGAGCTTCGGGCTCGGCCTCGAGAAGGGATCCCGCGAAGACGCTTGAGTTCTCGCGCGCCTTCCTCTAATGAATGGCCATTCAGTTTCGCGCCGAGCTCGGCGCGGAGGCCAAGAGGGTTCGGGTACGGGCGCGGACGAGGGGCACGGGCCCCTGCTCGCGCAAGGAGAGTCGACGATGTGGACGCCGTTCACCGAGGAGCACGAGCTCTTCCGCAAGACCTGCCGTGACTTCGCCATCAAGGAGCTCGCCCCGCACGCCGACGAGTGGGAGCGCGACGAGATCTTCGCCAAGTGGGTGTTCGAGCGCGCCGGCAAGCTCGGCATCTTCGGAGCGCACTACCCCGAGGACTGCGGCGGTGCGGGCGGCGACTACTGGTTCTCCATCGCCAAGAGCGAGGAGCTCGTGCGCTCGAGCCTCGCGGGCGTGACCATGGCCATGCTCGTCCAGAGCGACATGGCCACGCCGTGCATCAACGAGCTCGGCACGCGCGCGCAGAAGGACGAGTTCCTCGTGCCAGCCATCCGCGGCGAGCGCATCGCCGCGCTCGGCGTCTCGGAGCCCGGCGCAGGCTCGGACGTGGCGAACATCAAGACGGTCGCGCGCCTCGAGGGCGACGAGTACGTCATCAACGGCAGCAAGACCTACATCACGAACGGCACGCGGGCGGACTTCGTCACGCTGCTCGTGAAGACCAACCCCGAGGCGGGGCACATGGGCTTCTCGATCATCCTCTTCCCCACCGACACCAAGGGCTTCAGCGTCTCGAAGAAGCTCTCGAAGATGGGCAACTGGTCGAGCGACACGGCGGAGCTCTTCTTCGACAACTGCCGCGTGCCCAAGCGCAACCTCCTCGGCGAGGAGGGTCAGGGCTTCATGTACCTGATGCAGAATTTCCAGAGCGAGCGCCTGGTGGGCTCGAGCTCCGCGCTCGCCGGCGGCTTCCACGCCCTCGAGCGCTGCCTCGAGTGGGGCCGTGATCGCAGCGTGTTCAACAAGCCGCTCATCAAGCACCAGGTGTGGCAGCACAAGATCGCGGAGCTCTACGCCAAGGCCGAGTCGGCGCGCGCGCTCGTCTACAAGGCAGGCGACGCGTTCAACAGCGAGCGCTACGTGAAGCACGACGCGATCAGCTACGACACGGTGAAGCTCATCGCGATGAGCAAGCTGATCGTGGGTGACGTGGCCGACGAGATCGCGGACTTCGCCGTGCAGTTCCACGGCGGCATGGGCTACCTCGAGGAGCTCTGGGTCGCGCGCTACTACCGTGACCAGCGCCTCTTTCGCATCGGCGGCGGAACCAGCGAGGTCATGAAGTACATGATCGCGAAGATCATGGGCCTCTGACCGGAGCGCAGCGCGTCGAGGGGTGAGGACGAGCGCCGCACGTCACGCCACCATTGGGGGGCGCGCGTGCGGCGCGTAGGATCCCGGGCATGACGGACGCCCTCGTTCTCTGTGGCATCGAGCTCGCTTCGCCCGACACCCACGTGCTCGACACGGCCCTCCTCTACGCCAAGGAGCTCGGAGGCTCCGTGCACGCCGTGCACGCCCTCGACCTCGGGGAAGAGCCCACCGACGAGCCGATCGCCTCCTCGCCGGCCGTGCGCGCGATGGTGCACAAGGTGGAGGAGCGCGTCGCGCATGCGAAGAAGGAGCTCGACGCGCTCTGCGAGCAACACGCGACCTTCGGCGTGCCCCTCGTGGTGAGCGCGCAGCGAGGCCGCCCCTACGAGGCCCTCATGCGCCTCGCCGCCGAGGCGCAGGGCATGGGCCGGGAGGTCCTCTTCGTGGTCGGCGCGGGCCGCATGCAGGGCTCGCTCGTCGAGCGCATCCTCGGCTCCACCGCCGATCAGCTCCTGCGCCACGCGGAGCAGCCCGTGCTGGTCGTGCCGCACCGCGCCTCGGATCGAAGCCACGGCGGAGGCATCACGCGCTCGCCCCACGGCGGCACGTGGCTCGTCGCGATCGACGGCTCCGAGCCCTGTGCGCGCGCCGTCGATCTCGCAGCACAGTGGTCCGAGCGGATGGACGCCAAGCTCTCGCTGGTGCACGCGAGCTCGGATCGGCAGTCGCGCAAGGACATGCACGACTTCATCGCGAGCTCGACCTTGCCCCACGTGGCCGCGCTCGCGGGCTCGATCGCGGTGCTCGAGGACGCGCCCCACGCGGCGATCACCGGACAGGCAGCGGCGATCGGGGCGAGCCTCATCGTCATCGGGACCCACGGGCGCAAGGGCATCGCGCGCGCCTTCCTCGGGAGCGTCGCGGCCAGCGTGATCCGTCACGCCTCCGTGCCCGTGCTCTGCGTTCGCTGACCGACGTCAGCGACGCGCGCGACGACGGCGGGCGATCCCCGCGGCGAGCGCGAGGATGCCGAGCGCCGCGAGGCCTCTCGGGTGCGCGCCTGCCGCGCGACACCCGCAGCCGGACGCGATGCTGCCGCGGCCCGCATCGCCGCTCGTGCGTGCGTCCATCGAGATCACCGCTCCGTCGCTCGAGGCAGCATCGAGCGATGCGATCGGTCCCACATCGCTCGCCACCTGCGCCGCGTCCGCGCCCACCACGGCCGCGTCGAGGCCCGTGAGGAGCGTGACCTCGAGCCGAGGCGCGCCCGTGCACGCGCCGCTCTCGCGCGAGAGGTAGTGCGCACCGTCCGTGTCGCTCGACACGATCGCGAGCTCCACGTCGTGGCCCGGCGTGACGAGCGGCGTGACGTCCCAGCTCACCACGGTGGAAGGGCCCACCGCGCGAGCCTCACCGGAGCACCGCGTGCCGACCGTGGGCCTCGTGGCCCACGTGAGCGTCGACTCGCTCCACGTGCCGCCCGTCACCTCGCACACGACGCCCGAGCCACCTCCCGCGCTCGGCACCGTGGAGGTGGTCATCGTCAGCGTCGCGGCCGCGACCGGGCCCGCCACCGGCGGAAAACGGACATAGACGATCGCGTTCGGCGTCGTGCCGTCGCCCTCGACGTTGAGGTCGCTCGCATCGGGGAACACACCCGGCTCCCAGCTCGCCGCGGTCGCATCGGCGATCGCGACGTCGAGGCCCGAGCACATGCCGGCGTCCGGCACCGGACCCGCATCGGGCAGCATCACCGACGGGCACATCGCGACCGCACCCTCCGTGCCGTCGATCACGAGATCCGAGAACACCGCGCCGATGGGCATCGCGGAGAGCCCGCCGTCGTTGCGGGGACTGCCGAGCATGAAGTGCAGCGCCGAGGGCGCGAACGAGAAGCCCGTGTAGTCGACGCTCACGAGCTCGACACCATCGCGCAGGAGGCGCGAGTGACCACCGCCCCACTCGATGCGGATGCGACGCGGCGCGCCGCTCCAGGCCTCCGCGCCGCCGAACGGCTCCTCGAAGAACGACGCGCAGTCGCACGCGTCGTAGCCGGGCGCACCGCTCGGGCACGCGCCCCACATGAACTTCATCGCGCCCGTCCGCGCGGGCTCCGCCGTGCCGTAGATGCGCACGAGCGTCTTGTAGTGATTCGCGCGGAATTCCGGGGCGTAGCGGATGGGCTCTCCGATGCCGTAGCCCGCCTCGTACATCGCCATGATCTCGTGATCGGGCAGCGGGAGGTTCGCGTTGGAGATGTTGGCGACCGTCACCTCGATCGAGCCGCTCACGAGCGTGGGCAGCGCGTACCAGATGCGATCGGACACGCCGGTGACCGTCCATCCGTCGGCGCCGAAGGTGCCTCCGCTCGCGTCGCCCATCGTAGAGCCGCGCAGCGAGTCCTCCATGTGGAACTGCGCTTGGACGGACGCAGGCCCGAAGAGCACGAGGCAGGCGCTGCTGAAGAGGAGGAGGAGGCTTCGATCGACAGGCGAGCTGCCTCGACCGACACGCGAGCTGCTACGGTGCATGGCGCGATCACAGAGCATCACGCGCGCGATGTCGAGCGCGACCTCACGGGCAGGCGCTCGAGAGCGTGATGGTCCCCACGTCGAGGCCCCCCGCAGGCACCTCCACCTCGCGCGCCTCCACGCCCTGGGCGCCGAGCGAAGGCGTGAGGAAGCCGAGCACGTACGGCCCGCTCGGCGCGGAGAGCGCGAAGGCCCCCTCGTCGTCGGTGGCCGCGATGGTGTGCGTTCGCCGACGGAATTCGGCCTCCGACACCACGCCGCGAGAGAGATCGCTGGAGAGCCTCGCGAGGTCCACGTCGCGCGCGGCGAGCACGGCGAACGTGCGGCACGAGCCTCCGTCGGCGAGGGCCACGCGCCCGCGCACGGCGCTGCCGCTGCCAGCGACCGAGGCAGGCGAGGTCATCGGCGTGTAGCGCACACGCACGCGCGGAAACGCCCCGCTCTGCCCGCGGGGCACGAATACGATCACCAGCGACGAGGCGGGATCGGACGCCGTGACGAGCGCCTGTCCTTCGCCCTCGCGGAGGATGCGCCCGCCCGCGCCCACGATGCCCATGTCGAGGCGCGGCGTGATGGACACGACGCCCGGTCGCTCGCGCGGGAGCGCGTAGAAGCGCAGCTCTCCACCGCGCCCTGCGGAGTCGCCGAGGTGGACGTCGACGAGCTCGGTGAGCGTGCTCAGCGGGAGGATCCCCTCCGTGGGCTCGCTCGCGAGCACGGTGCCAGCGCGGAGCGCGACGAGCCAGTGCGCGGGGATCCGCGTCGCGGGCCGCGCGAGCTCGATCGGCTCGACGTTGTCCGACACGGCGGTCGGCACACCGACGAGCCGGCACTCTCGATCGATGAGGGCCCCGCCCGAGTTGCCGGGGTTGAACTCGGTGTCCGTGCGGAGCCATGCCGTCTCGCCATCAGCGTTGCGCTCGAAGCCGGCGACCTGCCCCGCGGTGATGTTCACCGTGCGCACGCCTGCCGGGAAACCGAGCGCCCAGACCTGCGTGCCGAGCTCCGGCGAGCCGTCGCGGATCGTCATCGGCGCGAAGGTGTCGGCGCTCGTGAGCGGCGTACCATCGGCGTGCTCGACGATGCGCAGCAGGGCGAGGTCGAGCGGGAGGCTCCCGCGCACGACCTCGGCGACGTAGCGATCCTCGACCTCGTCACGCTCGGTGCGCGTGATCGCCACGCGATAGCGGCGTGCGTGGTGCGTGCCTGGTAGGCCCGTGCGTTGATCGGCGTGCCCGGCCACGTGGAAATTGGTGAGCACGTAGCCACGCGCGTCGATGACCGTGCCCGTGCCCGACAGCGTGCCGCGTGGCGTGTCCACCTCGATGCGCGCGACCGAGGTGATGCAGCGCTCGCGCACGGCACGCGTGAGCTCTTGCGCGCGCGCCGCAGCGGGGCCGAGCGCGATCAGCGCGAGCGAGAGGGCGAGGAGCCATCGGAAGGCCATGGATGCCTCGTGTCCCTCGACACCGCACGGGCCGCGACGTTCCCACGCGCTCGTCGTCGTGCGCGTCATCACTGCTCCGCCACGAAGCGCACGCGCAGACGAAGGCCTCGTGGATCGGTCGGCCGCGGCATGCGCACGGCCACGTACACGTCGGGCTCGGCAGGCACGTAGATCTCGCCGTTGCCGCTCTGGAGGGCGCGACCGCGTTGGTAGGCCACCACCGCGACGGGCGGCTCGACCTCGATGGTCCCCGCCTGGGTGGAGGGCAGCGCGAAGAGGAACTCCTCGGTCACGTCGGCGCGCGCCTCGTCGTCGCCCGGCACGAACACCGAGTCACCGATCGGGCTCGCCTCGGCCCAGCGACCCGGCTCGAGCGTGATGATGCCTTCGATCCGGCGATCGTCGATCGCGCCCGCCGCGAGCTCGGTTCGCCACGCGGTGGGGATGCGACTCGTGGGCCGCACGAAGCCGTTCATGTAGACGCCCACGAGCTCACCGCGCGCGTCGTAGTAGCCCGCGCCGTCGAGCGTCGGCTCGACGACGTTCACGAGATAGCCCGCGATGTGTCCCTCGGAATTCTGCACGCCGGCGGTCGTGTTCGCGTGGAACGCGGTGAGCGAGGGGATGGTCGGCGAGGCGCCGATCGCCCATCCGAAGCCGCCCCACGTGAGCGTCGCGTCGGTGGGTGGGGCCACGAAGGCGAAGCGCGCCTCGGGATCGAGCGGCCCATCGGGCGTGCCCGTGATGCGCACGAGCGCGAGGTTCAGGCGCAGATCTCCGCGCACGACGCGACCCACGTACTCCGTCGGCGTCGAGGAGAAGGGGCCCTCGAAGACCTCCACACGCACCTCGTCACCGCCTGCGAAGAGCGTCCCCGGTCGCCCGCCGCGCGCGCGCGCCGCGCCCACGCCCACCGACGAGAACGTCGTGAGGAGGTAGCCGCGCGGGTCCACCATCACGCCCGAGCGCGTGAGCGACACGCTCGCGTCCTGCACGCGCAGGCGCACCGCGTCGGCGCCGCGCGCGGTGAGGTCGGGCGTCTCGGGCGACGCGAACTCGAGGCTCGCGTGCGTGTGCGTGACGCTCCCGCACCCCGCGAGCGAGAGCGAGAACGAGAGACCGAGACCGACGCCGAGCGGGTGGAGACGCATCGATGCACTCTACACGCTCACCCCGCGGAACGAGACAAACCCGCCCGAACGGCGGAGGCCCTCGCTGCGATCAGAGGCCTCGCACACGCGCCGGATCGATCTCGAGGAGCGCCGCGGGCACATCGATGATCGCGTGGGCGCCGTGCGCCTCGAGCTCGGCGCGCGCGCGGAAGCCCCAGGTGACCCCGATCGCGAAGAGCCCCGCGTTGCGCGCGGTGCACATGTCGGTGCTCGTGTCTCCGACGAACCACGCGTCGCTCGAGGCGATCTCGAGCTCGCGAAGCACGGCGCGGGGCATCGCTGGATCGGGCTTGTGCGGCACTCCGTCTCTCTGGCCGAGGACCACGCGGAACGTGTGGCTCGGAAAGAGCGCGTCGACGATCGCGACGGCCGCCTCATGGGGCTTGTTCGTGACCACCGCGAGCGGAATGGCACGCTCGCGCAAGGTGGTCAGTAGCTCGTAGATACCCGGATAGGCGCGTGATTTCGTGATCGGGTGTCGGTGATATCGGTCCTTGTAGCGCGCGAGCACAGGCTCGATGTCTCGCGTGTGCTCGGGCGGGAGCGCGCGTCGCGCGAGCTCGCGCGCGCCGTCACCGACGAGCGTGCGATAGGCCTCGAGCGCATGCGGCGGGTGGCCGAGCTCGCCGAGCGCGTGGTTCATCGCATCGGCGATGTCCTCGAGGCTGTCGACGAGCGTACCGTCGAGATCGAAGAGGATGGCGCTCGGTGCGTTCATGGGCGGCGTCATGGATAGGGCGTGAGGCTCGGAGGAGCGGCCCGGAGCTGTACGCGTCGGGGGCTCGTGACCTCTTCGTCTGCGACCACGAAGAGCTGGTGTCGTCCGGCAGGCCAGCTCGCCCTGCCCTGCGAGAGGCACAACGGACCCCACGGTCCCACGTCGACGAGCACGGTGCCCGACGAGGTGTCGGAGACGAGCTCGACGTCGAGACGGGACGCGAGCTCCAGCTCCGCGTCGGGCACTGCAGGGACGAGCACGTTGCAGTGCGCCTCTTGCACGAACCCCTCGCCCCCTTGCACCTCGATCACGTCGCCTGCGCCGAACGAGCGCGGCGGCGTCGCGGCGCCCGCGCCCACGACCACGCCGCGCACCTCGAGCGAGAAGGCCGTGGGCTGATCGCTCGCGGAGTACCGACCGACCCACACGAGGTGCGTGCCCACCTCGAAGCGCGTCGCGACACGCGGCGCCGTGCCGGGACCCCCGTCGTCGTCGCAGGAGATCGAGCCGTCGGGGTGCTGCACCACGAGCACGAGATCGGTGTCGGAGCTCGCATCGAGCCGCACGTAGCTCGGCGCGTCGATCGCAAGCGCGAGGGAGGGCGCCATCGAGATCTGCCCGCGACACGAGTCGTCCGCGACCGACGCAGACACCGTCGCGACGAACGAGCCGCTGCGCGCGAGCACGCCATCGGCGAGCGCGAGGCGGCCGAGCGCTGGCGTCGACGAGGGGCTCAGCCCGCGCGCGTCGATCTCGCCGTCGGGAGGCGCCTCGGTGCCGATCCTGAGCGTGAACGACGACGTGCCCGTCTCGCTGTCGTAGAGGCCTACCCACACGCGCGTCTCGCCCGCCGGCACCACCGTGCGGATGGACGGATTGGAGCCACCTCCCGAGTCGTCGTCGCAGCTCACGGTTCCGTCGGACGCGAGGACCAGCATGACGGTGTCGACGCTGGACTCCACGTCGAGCGTCACGATCCGGCGCGACGCGCTCCGCAGCACGAGCTGCGGCGCCGCGGGCACGATGCCCGCGCAGCCCATCGGCGCGAGATGGCCGCCTTCCGCGAGGCCGTTGACGGGTGGCGGCGACGGCGTGGCGTCGAGATCGATGAGGCCGAGGCTCGGCGCCGTGTGCGCATCGGTCCACGTGGGCGGAACGAGGAACGCGTAGGCGAGGACGCCGACGAAGGCCGCGATCACCAAGCCCCCGACGACGCGCGGCAGCGTCAGGATCTCACGCCACGACAGGCTGCGCTCCTCGTCGCTCGAAGCAGCCTCGCTGCGCGCCGCGCTCTCTTTCGCTTCGCGCTTCGCAGCGGCCTCTCGCTGCTCGCGCTCGCGCTTCTCACGCTTGGCGCGCGCCTTGGGGCTCTCGGTGTGCTTGGCGAGCTCGGCCTCGAGCTCCGCCACGCGCGCACGGAGCGCGTTCACCTCGCCGCTCGCGGACTCGAGCTCGGCGACACGCGCACGCGCCGCCTCGAGTTCGGTCTCGAGCTCCTCGATCCGCGCGCGCATCGCGTCGCGGTCGTCGCGGAAGCTCATGACGTGGCGCGGGTCGCGGTGGGCGCGGCGCGCGAGGCCTTGGGTCGAGCGAGCACGAGGATCAGGATGCCTGCGATCACGCCTGCGAGCGAGGTGAGCGCCGAATAGGGCAGATCGTCGGGCTCGAAGCGGAAGACCACGCGGTGTCGCCCCGCAGGCAGGCGCACGGCGAGGCGCCCCTCGGAGGGCGCGAGCTCACCCGCGGACGCGTGCCACTGCGGCTCGAAGTTCTGGTTCACGATCGCGACGCCCGGCGCCGCGAGCTCCACGTCGATCGTCACCGTGTGGTTGGTGCGATCGTAGGCGTGCAGGGTGTCACCCGTGCGCGGCGTGGTGCCGTCCTCGGCGGCGAAGCGGACCTGCGGGACCTGACCGGTCCAGAGGTGCGTGCCGCGAGGCCAGGGCACGGCGTCGTAGCACTCGAGCGTCGAGACGTTGCGCGACGGGTAGTTCGCGTACTCCTCGAAGTAGTTGCGGCTCGCGGTGATGTGCGGCGTCTCGGGCGCGCTGAAGCCCACGAGCGGTCCGTCCCAGCGGTTCGTGATCATGAGCGCCGAGACATAGACGTCGGCGGTGAGGCCGAGCGCCACGAGCCAAGGCAAGAGCGCGCGCGCCCACTCACCGTCGCGATGGAAGCGCTTGGTGGTGAGGCCCACCTCGAAGCGCGAGAGCGCGACGCCGGCGAGCAGGCTCATGTAGAGCGTGCAGAGCACCTGCCAGCGCGAAGGAAGGTGCAGGTTCGAGAAGAACGGCAGCGAGTGGAGGATCGAGCTCGGCCAGAGCGGGCCGTGGTAGCCCATCGTGAACGCGAGGAAGAAGAGCGCGCCCGCGACGGGCAGGAAGCGTCGCTCGCGGAGCGCCAGCGCGATGCCGAGCGCGACCAGCGCGAGCACGCCCCAGCCCACGTAGGTGCCGTACTCGGCCCACACCCAGGGGTGCGGTCGCCAGAGCCAGTCGTGCTCGCGGGCCGTCCACATCAGCACGATCTCGTCGAACGTGAGCGTGTCGGTGTCCTCGATCGGCCGCGGATAGCGCGACATCGCGAGCATGATCGGCACCCAGCGCACGGCGCCGAGGAGCAGCGTGAGGAGGGCCGAGATCACGCCCGTACGGAGGAGGTGGAGGATCTCGACCTTCTTGCCGCGGAGGATGCGCGCGACGCTGTCGAAGCCGAGGAAGACGGCCGCATAGGGGAACGCGTAGTGCGCACCCTCGAGCAGCATCTCCGTCATGATCGCGGCGACCGCGACGGTGTAGCGCACGTCGTCGTCGGCGCGGCGCCACGCGAGCAGGAGGAACGGATACCACTCGAACGCGAGGAACGTCGCGTGGCCGCCCGCGTAGTGCCAGGCCGAGAAGCCGCTCGCGGTCCAGATGGTGGCGGCGAGGAACGCGCCCGCGCGCGAGAGCTTCTCGAGCTTGCGTCCCACGAGGTAGAGGCCCGCGAAGCCGATCACGTGGTGGAAGAGGATCCACAGCTTGTGGCCGAGGTGCGTGCCGAAGGGCAGGTGCAGGAGCATCCAGATCGGCGAGAAATTCTGGGCCTGCGGCTGCCCCCAGTGGGGCACGCCCCCGCAGTGGTGCGGGTTCCAGAATGGGAATTCGCCCCAGCGCAGCATCGACACCACGCCGACCTCGGCCCAGTGGTGCATCTGCTGCCAGTCACCCCAGCCGGAGTGATCGGACTCGTAGAACGCTGGGGCCCACATCACCCCGCCCGCGACGAGCGACGTCGCGAGGATCGCGAGACCACGCAGGGCCGCGCGTCGACGGGGGCTCGTCGGGTCGAGGAGCATCGGGGGGCGGGACGATAGTGCGAGCCGGACGGCGAGGCGAGGCCGTGCGTCAGCGCCCCTGCTTCGCGAGCTTCTGCCGGGCCACGTCGATGTTCGCTTGCACGGCCCCATCGTCGGGATCGAGCTCTTGCGCCTGCTCCCAGAGCGCGAGCGCCTCGGACCACTGCCCCGCGAGCGCGTGCTCGACACCGTCGGAGAAGAGGCGACGTTGCGGACGCGCGGTCCCCTGGAGATCACGGAGGGCGCGCACCCGCTCGCGCACGAGCCGCTCGGCCTCGGTGTGCGTCTGCTGGCCGATCGCGTCGAGCTCGTCGGAGCTGGTCGTGGCATCCAGCTTGGCTTGACGACGCACGAGCTCGCGCTCACCGGCTCGCACGATGGTTCGCACGAAGGGCTCGGCGCTGTGGACGACGCAGGTCTCGATCGAGATCGGTCGACCGTTGACGTCCACGACGGACCGACGCAGGCGCGGTCGCGCGGCCTCGACGACACGACGCATCGGCTGTGAGCGGCGCAAGATCGCCGAGACGCGCGCGAGGAGCAGACGAGGAGCGATCGGCTTGGCGAGGTAGTCCGCGGCTCCGCCATCGAGACAGCGAATGTGCGTGTCGTCGTCGGGTCTCGGAGAGACCACGAGGAACGGTGTCTCGCGATCGGGAAACGCCAGTCGGTAGGTGCGGATGAGGTGGAGCGCACCGCGCGGTTCGGCGTCGAGCTCGACGATCACGAGCTGCGGCGACTCTCGCTTGGAGCGAGACACCACGGTCGAGGCGTCGTCGAGCGGGGCGATCTCCTCGAACAGGGTGCGGAGAGAGAGCGCGCTCTCCCGCAACTGGAGGTCCCTGTCGACCACGTAAAGCCGCGCCCGCTCCACAAACCCAAGACTCATCCCAGTTGGGGAGAGAGTCCAGTGTCGTATTCACGACGAGTGCGTTGAATCACGAGCCGCTGGCGAGCTTGCGACGCGCGACTTCGACGTTGCAGCGCAGCGCAGCGTTGTCGGGATCCTGCGCGAGAGCCCGCTCCCAGCACGAGAGCGCGTGAGACCATCTCGCGTTGAGCGCGTGATCCACGCCCTCGTCGAAGAGCGCCTGCAGACTGGGCAGCTCGGGCAGCGCGGGCTGGGTGCCAGTCGTGCGTTCCTTTTGCTGCTGATATCGGAGCGAAGACACCTTGTCTCGCATGGCCGATTCCGCCTCACTGTGCATGCGCATGCGCAGTTGCTCGATGGCGGGCGCGTCGAGCTCTGGCGAGACCGAGAGTGATTTGCGGACCACCTCGCGCTCACCGGCTTTGACGATGGTGACGATCGCGGGGCTCGGCCCGCGCACGAGCCTGGTCTCGATCGCGAGCGGGTGGCCGTTCACTGCCACTGTCGACAGCTGCACCGAGGGCCGCTGGTTGGCTGCTCTGGTCAGCGCCCCACGGTCGAACGAGCCGCTGCGCCTCAGGAGGGCCCAGGCCCTCGATCGAAGCACGGCCGGCGAGACGGGCTTGGCGACGTAGTCGTCGGCGCCTGCGTCGAGGCACTGAGTGAGCGTCTCGTCATCTCCCAGCGCGGACACGAACAGAAACGGCGTGCGGAGCTCCTGGAAGCGCTCCGAGTAGCGGCGCAGGAACTCGAAGCCGCCCACGTCCTCCATCACGACGTCGGTGATCACGAGGTCGGGCGGCGTCGTCTTCGCCGCCTCGAGCGCGGCCTCCGCGCGCTCGAACACGCGGACCTCGCCGACCTGTCCGAGCACCGTCTTGGCGACCGCGCGAAACGTCGGGTCGTCGTCGACGAGGAAGATCGTGGCTCTGGGCGTCGCTCGCTCGGTCACGTGCTCTCTCCGGACTACGCACAAACACGCACACGATCGCACGGCACGTGTGTTTGGTCACTCGGGGCGCGATGGCGACGGCGAGCGTGACGGAGATCATCGGCCGACATCCTCGCCAGACATAGCCCGACGCCGAGTCAGCCCGCGCGACGTGTACGCTCACGGCGCGTGACGAGGTTCACGCGCTCGCTCTTCGGATCGAAGAGCAGCACCACCTCGCCGCGCTCGATCTGGCGGCGAACGGACGCCGCCTTGTCCTCGAGCGAGACCTCGACGTGCCCGTAGTCGGTCCCCTCGCGCGTGACGAATTCCTCGATGACTCCTCGCTGCGCTGCGGCGCTCAGCCGATCGAACGGGATCTCGATCGGCTCGGCCTCCGCGTCGTCGTCGCGCGCGCTGGTCTCGTCGCGCTCGATCCAGCGCTCGTCATCGTCACTCGACATCCTCGTGCTCCTCCGCCGCAGGACGGGGCGCGGCGCGCCCGTCTGACATGCCCTCGGGCCCGCTGCAGCCACCACGGAGAACGAAACGGGCCCCGGATCGCTCCGGAGCCCGTCTCTTCATGTCGCATCACCGACGCGCAGTCCCGCCGAGCGCAGCGCGAGCAAGCGGGGCTGGGGCCCCGCGCGCCAGCATTCGCGCCAGCGAGTGGAGCGGGTGGGGGCCCCCACGCGGTGGGGGAGGGTCCGCACGGACCCTCGAGGAATCAGTGAACGTGCTCGTGATCGTCGCCGCCGGCGCCCTTCTCCTTCTTCGGCGCCTCGGCGATCATCGCCTCGGTCGTGAGGAGGAGCGAGGCGACGCTGGCCGCGTTCGTGAGCGCCGTGCGCACGACCTTCGTCGGGTCGATGACGCCGGCCTTCATCAGGTCCTCGTAGGCCTCGGTGGCCGCGTTGAAGCCGAACGCGTCCTTGCCGTTGCGGACCTTGTCCACCACGACCGAGCCCTCGTGGCCCGCGTTGTACGCGATCTGGCGCAGGGGCTCCTCGATCGCGCGACGCACGATCTTGATGCCGATCTTCTCCTCCGTCGTGCCCTCGAGCGCCTCGAGCGCCGACTGCACGCGGATGAGCGCCACGCCGCCGCCGGGGACGATGCCCTCCTCGGAGGCCGCGCGCGTGGAGTGGAGCGCGTCGTCGACGCGATCCTTCTTCTCCTTGAGCTCCACCTCGGTCGCCGCGCCGACCTTGATGACCGCGACACCGCCCGCGAGCTTCGCGAGACGCTCCTGGAGCTTCTCCTTGTCGTAGTCGCTCGTCGTGTCCGCGATCTGCTTGCGGATGAGCTCGACGCGACCCGCGATCTCCTTCTTGTCGCCGCGGCCCGCGACGATCGTCGTGAAGTCCTTCGTGATCTTCACGCGGTCGGAGCGGCCGAGGTCGGAGAGCGACACGTTCTCCAGCTTGATGCCGAGGTCGTCGGTGACGACCTGGCCGCCGGTGAGGATCGCCATGTCCTTCAGCATCTCCTTGCGACGATCCCCGAAGCCCGGCGCCTTCACGGCCGCGGCCTTGAAGGTGCCGCGGAGCTGGTTCACCACCAGCGTCGCGAGCGCCTCGCCGTCGACGTCCTCGGCCACGATGAGCAGCGGCTTGCCTGCGCGCGCCACCGCCTCGAGCAGCGGGAGCATGTCGCGCATGTTCGAGATCTTCTTCTCGCAGAGGAGGATGTACGGATCCTCGAGGACCGCCTCCATCTTCTCCGCGTCCGTCACGAAGTACGGCGAGAGGTAGCCGCGATCGAACTGCATGCCCTCGACCACGTCGAGGATGGTCTCGAGGCCCTTGGCCTCCTCGACCGTGATCACGCCTTCCTTGCCGACCTTCTCCATCGCCTGCGCGAGCATCTCGCCGATGGAGCTGTCGCCGTTGGCGCTGATCGTGCCGACCTGCGCGATCTCCTTGTGGTCCTTCACGTCGCGCGAGAGCTTCTTGAGCTCGCCGAGCAGCGCCTCGACCGCCTTGTCGATGCCGCGCTTGAGCGCCATCGGGTCGTGGCCCGCCGACACCATCTTCGAGCCCTCGCGGAAGATCGCCTGCGCGAGCACGGTCGCCGTGGTCGTGCCGTCGCCCGCGACGTCGGCCGTCTTGCTGGCGACCTCACGGACCATCTGCGCGCCCATGTTCTCGAACTTGTCCTTGAGCTCGATCTCCTTGGCGACGGTGACGCCGTCCTTGGTGACCTTCGGCGCGCCGAACGACTTCTCGATCACGACGTTGCGGCCCTTGGGACCGAGCGTGACCTTCACCGCGTTCGCGAGGGCGTCGACACCCGCGAGCACGCGGGCCTGAGCGTTCTGATCATAGATGATGGCCTTGGCCGTCATGGAAACTTCTCCTTCAATCGGATTCGTGAAAGGAACGGTATCGAGCACGGGGCGCCCTGCGGCGGGGGAGCGCAGCTCCCCCTGGAGCAGCGAGGAGGAGGAGCGCAGCGACGACCGACGAGCGGGGGGCATGGGGGGCCATGGGACCCCCGACGCGCAGCGCCGTCAGGCGGTGCTGTGAAGAGCTCAGAGGATCGCGAGGATGTCGTCCTCGCGCATGATGAGGTGCTCCTCACCGTCGATCTTCACCTCGGTGCCGCTGTACTTGCCGAAGAGCACGCGGTCGCCCGCCTTCACCTCGAGGGGACGAACCTCGCCCTTGTCGTTCGTGCGGCCGTTGCCGACGGCGATCACCGTCGCCTCGATCGGCTTCTCCTTGGCGCTGTCCGGGATGATGATCCCGCCCTTGGTCTTCTGCTCGGCGTCGAGGCGCTTGACGAGGATGCGGTCGTGGAGCGGACGGATCTTCATGTCGGTGTCTCCTTGGGAACGAATCGGGTCCGGACGGCCCCGCGCGGGGCCGGAATCGCGGGGCCGCACGGCTAAGCACGCGCGGAAGGGCCGTCAAGGCTCGATCCGCATCGGAGCCGCTGGACGCGATCCGCTCAGCCGATCGGGTCGCCGTGCTACGCCTCGCGCGTGTCCCCGGCCCGCGTGGCATCGATCGACGACTCTGCCCTCGCGGCGCTCTATGCGGCGCTCGATGGCCTGCGCCGGAGCGAGGATCCGCTCGACCCGCGGCACGACGAGGCCTGGCGCACGCTGAGCCGCTGGATCCGCGAGCGTACCCACACCCAGGACCGACGTCGCGACGACGTGGTGCAGGAGAGCCTGCTCGCGATCGCCCGTCATGTGGGACAGATGGACGCCACGAGCCCGCGACAGGCGGCGAAGTGGGCGTCCACGATCCTGCGACGCAAGCAGATCGACCTCTCGCGGGCCGACGCGGTCGACGCCGTCGCGCACGGACTCGTCGCCGGCGAGGACGCGATCGACGGTGTCGCGAGCCCCGAAGAGGGCGTCTCCCCCGCGGTGCTGGAGGAACAGTACCGACGCATCGAGGAGCTCGTGCTCGCGCACATCGAGGAGACCGAGCCCTCGGCGACCGTGCGCCTGACGCGGCGGGCGATGGCGCGCGCGGCGATCTACCGGTTCGTGCGCGATCTGGAGCCCGACGCGATCGAGGCCCGCCTCGCGCTGCCCGAGCCCGTGGGCAAGGATCGCCTCTACAAGTGGATCGAGCGCGGCCGCACGCTGGTCGCCGAGGCGATCCGGGCCTGGGCCACCGCCCACCCCGACGAGAGCGACGTGCAGGCGATCGCCGCCGTGGTGATCGAGCTGGTCGAGGCGCGGCGCGCCGACGCCGGCAAGCCGCGGCCCGAGCGCCGCAAGAGCTGACCCACCGCTGTCAGTCCCGACTCACGCCCAACGACTCCCCGTCATGACACGACCGCCCTCCCCCGACTCGCCGCTGCTCCGCCGCTTCACGCAGTCCGCGGATGCGGTCCTCCGGACGCGGCCCGATGCAGGGCCGGAAGCAGAGCGCCCCGAAGCAGAGCGCCCCGAAGCAGAGCGTCCCGAAGCAGAGCGCCACGCCGAGCTCGAGGCCATCGTCGAGGTGCTCGCGATGGCGACCGCGCTCGAGGTGGTGGGGTTGCTCTCGCGGGTGCCGGCGGCGAGCCGCGAGGGGCTGCGGCGTGCGGGCTCGCGCGCGCTGCTCCAGCTCGGCACGCTGCTCGACGACGACGACGAGGAGCGGGCGGAGGGCGCGCGGCTGCTCGGCCCCTACGCACGCGATGGCCTCCGCGCGCTCGCGGGCCGAGAGCCCTCGCCGGCGCGACGCGAGGATGCGATCGTGCTCGACAGTGAGCTCGCGGGCCTCGTGCAGGGGAGCTTCGATGGCCTGCGGCTCGCGGAGATCGCGGGACGTGTGCGCGAGTCGGCCGAGGCGCGTCGAGCGCTCTCGATGCTGACGCGGCTGGGCGACGAGAGCGTGCGTGCGGCGCCGCGGCTTCGTCTCGCGGCCGATGGAGGCTCAGCGATGCGGGATCCGAGCGCGGGGCGTCGCATCGCCGAGCTCAGCGTGGCGGGCCACGCCATCGAGCTCCATCGCTTCGATGACGGCGCGATCGCGGCCTACGCCGCGTCGTCCGTGGTGCTTCGCCTCGGGGGTGAGCACGTGATCTCGCGCGTCAGCAGGCCCGGCTACGCGGAGGCCTCGATCGAGCCAGGCACTGCGACGGTGGATCTCGATGTCGGCGGCGCGATCACCACGCTCGAGGTTCGCTGACGCTCGAGCGGCATGGGGGCGCGGAGCCGAGCGATCGGTCAGCGATAGGTCACGCCGCCGACGACGCGGGAGGCGATGTGCTCGAGCATCGCGATGACGCGCTCGTGCGCCACGATCGTGGCGCGCGCGACCACGGCGGCCTGGGTCTCGAGGGGTGAGACGGGCGCCATCAGCGCACCCAGGTTGAGCCGCGCCGGATCGTGGAGCGTCACGCCTTCTGGACCGAGCACGAGGTCGAGCTCGGCGCAGGCGAGCAGCTGGGCGACGAGCTGCGGGTCGGCCGCGATCTTCACGAGCACGCTCGGCTCGTCCGTGAAGGCCAAGAAGCGCGCATCGAGCGACGGCTCGCCGATCGGCACCGGCCCCGGGAGCTCGAGCCCGACGGTGCGCCGGGAGCCCATCACCGCATCCGTCGCGGCCGCGACCGCCCGTTTCCCCGGCGATTGCGGCGCGAGCCGCTTCTCGATCAGCCGAAGGCGCACGCGCAGCGGCTGGGTGGGCTCGAGGCGCCAGCTCCCCACGGAGATCTCCGTCGAGCCCTCGGTGTGCGAGCGATGCTCGTAGCGCACACGCCCGAGCGGGCGCGTGGCGATCAGGCTCGTGCCCTCCGAGCCCTGCACCTCGAGGAGGCCCGTGCGCTGCCGCAGCTCGGCCCGCGCGGCCGTGAGCGCGTCCGGGTCGGCGGCCGTGGCCACGCCGAGCGCCACGCCGATCACCAAGAGCACCACCACGCCGATCGCCACCCAGAGCATTCGCGCACCTTTCCGCTGCGGGCGATCCTACGCCGTGTTCCGTCAGCTCTCCCTCGACTTGGGTCCTTCCATGCACGAGCCGCGGCGGCGCCGTGCTCGCGATGGGTCGTCGACGCGCACCTGTGCGTCTCCGTGCTCGGCCGCATGAACGAGGGGCGTCCTCGCGCGGCTGCTGCTGGCGTGCCTCCTCACGGCGACTCCGAGGCGTCTCCGGCAAGACTGAGCAGGGCGTCGCACGAGGGGGCGAGAGAAGGGGGTAGAGAACTCCAATCTCTCTGAACAGGGGCAATCGCGCTCGGCGCGCCGAGGAAGGAAGAAGTCTTGGCGGGGACGTCACGGGGCTTCGCCGTGAGAGAGCACGCGAGCCGAAGACGCGTGAGGACTCCCCTCTTGGGTCAGCCAACCACGAACCAATCAACGCCGTGCTCATCCGGCCACGGACCGAGACGACGCCGTGCTTGCGATGGGTCGTCGGCGCGCACCTCTGGGTCTTCGTGCTCACCCGCATGAACGAGGGGCTCCTCGCGCGGCTGCTGCTCGCGTGCCTCCTCACGACGACTCCGAGGCGTCTCCGGCACGACCGAGCAGGGCGTCGCGAGAGGACGCTTCGGAAGAGTCCGAAGAGGCGGCTCTCGCGCTCCACGCGCCGAGGAAGGAAGAAGTCTTGGCGGGGACGTCACGGGGCTTCGCCGTGAGAGAGCACGCGAGCCGAAGACGCGTGAGGACTCCCCTCCTGGGTCAGCCAACCACGAACCGAACAACGCTGGGCTTCATCCAACTACGAACCAAGCAACGCCGTGCTTGCGATGGATCGTTCGCGCGCACCTGCCGGTCACCGTGCTCACCTGCATGAATCAGATCAGGGCGTCCTCGCGCGGCGGCTGCTGGCGTGCCTTCTCACGGCGACTCGAGGCGTCTCCGGCAAGACCGAGCAGGGCGTCGCGAGATCGCTGAGAAACCCGGGGACTCCCCTCTGAACAGGGGCAATCGCGCTCCGCGCGCCGAGGAAGGAAGAAGTCTTGGCGGGGACGTCACGGGGCTTCGCCGTGAGAGAGCACGCGAGCCGAAGACGCGTGAGGACTCCCCTCTTGGGTCAGCCAACCACGAACCGAACAACGCTGGGCTTCATCCAACTACGAACCAAGCAACGCCGTGCTTGCGATGGATCGTCGGCGCGCACCTGCCGGTCGCAGTGCTCGCCCGCATGAACGAGGGGCTCCTCGCGCGACTGCTGCTCGCGTGCCTCCTCACGCGACTCCGAGGCGTCTCCGGCAAGACCGAGCAGGGCGTCGCGAGTTCGCTGAGAAACCCTGGGATTCCCGTCTGAACAGGGGCAATCGCGCTCGGCGCGCCGAGGAAGGAAGAAGTCTTGGCGGGGACGTCACGGGGCTCGCCGTGAGAGCGCACGCGAGCCGAAGACGCGTGAGGACTCCCCTCCTGGGTCAGCCAACCACGAACCGAACAACGCCGTGCTTGCGATGGATCGTCGGCGCGCACCTGCCGGTCGCAGTGCTCGCCCGCATGAACGAGGGGCTCCTCGCGCGACTGCTGCTCGCGTGCCTCCTCACGACGACTCCGAGGCGTCTCCGGCAAGACTGAGCAGGGCGTCGCGAGTTCGCTGAGAAACCCTGGGATTCCCGTCTGAACAGGGGCAATCGCGCTCGGCGCGCCGAGGAAGGAAGAGGTCTTGGCGGGGACGTCACGGGGCTCGCCGTGAGAGAGCACGCGAGCCGAAGACGCGTGAGGACTCCCCTCTTGGGTCAGCCAACCACGAACCGAACAACGCTGGGCTTCATCCAACTACGAACCAAGCAACGCCGTGCTTGCGATGGATCGTCGGCGCGCACCTGCCGGTCGCAGTGCTCGCCCGCATGAATCAGGGCGTCCTCGCGCGGCTGCTGCTGGCGTGCCTTCTCACGGCGACTCGAGGCGTCTCCGGCAAGACTGAGCAGGGCGTCGCACGGGGGTGAAGAACCCCAGAATCCCCACAAACCGAAGAGGCCTCCTCCCTTTCGGGAAGAGGCCTCTTCGCGGTCAGGTCACCGCTCGTCGAGCGGTGCTCGGCTCACATGCCGACGCCGGTGATCTCCGCGCGCGTCGCGGTGAACGTGAGCGCCGACGAGTAGCCGTCGGCGATGCGCGGGTCGTTGTAGCAGCCGCGTCCCTCGATGCGCGTGCCGTCGCCGTCGATGCACGCGGTGACCACGGGCTGGCAGCCGCGCGGGCCAGTGCGCGCCACCTCGAAGGACTCGAGGCCGTCGCCGTCGAGGTCGACGTCGGGCGAGGTCGGACGCAGGCGGATGATCGCGATGGTGGCGCCGCCGATCATCATGTCGGCGAGCGTGGGATCGTCGGTCGAGCCGTCGCAGGGCGGGCCGATGTCGATCATGAAGCCGCCGCCGCCCGCGCCCGCGAGCATCTCGATCATGCTCGCCGTGAGGAACGAGAGGAGCGAGGTCGGCACGCCACCGCAGATGAGGCCGTCGTTCAGGCCGGTGAGCTCACCGCCCGCCTGCGTGGTGGTGGCCGACAGACGGCCCTGCTCGAGCGTGATCGGGAGGAACGCGATCGGGAGATCGAGATCCTCGGGGCCACCCGTGAGCGCGCGCGCCGCGATGCGGCTCTCGAGCGACGTCGTCGGTGTGAAGTCCGCGTTGAGCGAGCTCATGTTCACCGTGTAGCCGGCGCCCGCAGCCGTTCCGAGGAGCCACGCGGTGCGAAGCGCGGGGTCGTCGATGCCTGCCGGGTCGTCGAGACCCATGAACGAGAGGAGGAACGTGGGACCGCGGCCGCCGCCGGGGCCGCCGCCGCCGCCGAAGAACATGTTGATGAGCGGCAGCGCACCACCGAGCGCGGTGGCGAAACGGTTGTCGGGCATGCCGTCGCCGGAGTAGTCGCAGCCCGTGCCCTCGTCGCCGAATTGCGTGTTCTCGAGGAGAACGCTCACCTCGCTGCGACAGTCGGGACCACAGCCGTCCCAGCGCGTGACGTTGCCGTCGTCACACTGCTCGCCAGCGCCGAGCATTCCGTCGCCGCAGCCCACGATCGTGTGGCACTCCGGGTCGCAGCCGGGTGTGCCGTCGCAGACCTCGCCACGGTGGAAGTCGACCACACCGTTGCCGCACGTCTCGTTCGACTGACAGTCGCCGCGACAGCCGTCGCCCGAGAGGTTGTTGCCGTCGTCGCAGACCTCGCCGCTGTCGCGCGTTCCGTCGCCGCAGTACGGGTCGCGCGTGCAGTCCGCGCCGCAGCCATCGCCCGGCGTGAGGTTGCCGTCGTCGCACTGCTCACCGGCCTCGAGGCGGCCGTTGCCGCACTCGGGCGGCGCGACGTACGCGTCGGGGGGAGGTGGCGGTCCACCGTCGGTGCCTGGCGGCACGTTCGAGTCGGGTCGCGCCGGCGCGTCGAGATCGAGCACGATCCCGGCGTCGTCGTCGCCCACGGTGTTGGTGCTCGCGCAGCCGGCGAGCGCGCCCGCGGCCGCCGTCGCCGCGAGCAGGGTGGTCACATAAGTACGCATGCTGTCCTCTCTCCGTCCCGAGCCCAGGGACGCGCGACGATAACAGAAGCCGGAGGACTGATCGCTCCGAGGGCTTGGACGCAAGCAGACGTACGGACCAATCGCCGGGGGAAGCAAGCCATGGGCGGATCGCGTACAAGGCACGCGTGGCGCGCACGAACACGGGTCTGCCCCTCGAGCAGGGTGAGAAGGTCGTCTGGCAGAGCCGTGGCGGTGGCCCCGCGGGCTGGGGCGCGTGGGTCTACGTGGTCGCGGCGCTGGTGGGCCTCCACCTCTGCGGCACGCTGGCGTTCGTCCCCATCCTCATCCTCGGCGCGAGCACGAGCTCCAGCTACGACTCCTACGGCGAGCCGTACGACGACCGACCCGAGATGAGCACGAGCGACTACCTCGCCGCGAGCCTGCCCTCGCTCTTGTGCACGCTGATCTCGTTCGGCTTCGTCGGGGCCGCGGGCTATGTCGCGATCAAGCCGCGCCTCCGGCCGAGCTACTTCCTCACGCCTCGAGCGCTCGTGACCACGAAGCTCCTCGGCGGCTACGAGCGCTGGCCGCTCGATCGCATCCGCGAGATGCGCCAGTACGTGGCCGTCTACCACGGTCGCTACGGACAGCGACAAGAGGTGCCCACGCACCGCGTGGAGCTCCAGCTCGACTCGGGCGCATGGGTGAAGGTCGGCCCGATCGCGGAGATGCAGGGCCTGCTCGATCTCTACGAGCACGCTGTCGCCACCCGTTGGATCGAGCTCGCATCGCTGCCCGAGATCGGCGGCGAGCTCGCGCCCGGTGAGGCTCGGTCCGACGTGCTCTTCGTCGCACGCACACGCACGACGGCCATGAACTATGGGCCTCTCTTCGTCGGGCCCACGCGCGTGATCCGCTTCACCGAGGTGCCCGAGGCGCACCAGCTCGCGCGGCTCTACACGCTGCTCGCGCGCGAGGGCGACGCGGCGGAGTCCGAGGAGCTCGTCGTGTCCACCGCGCGCGGAGGTAGCTTCGGTCACTTCGTCGATGCCGCACGCGAGGACGCACGCCCGAGCGTGGACGGCACCACGATCACCCTGCGCCTCGGCGAGCGCAGCGAGCCCGTCGAGGTCTCGAGCGCCGACGCCGATCGTGCCCGCGCCTTCTTCGCGTCGCGGCGGTGATCGATGGAGCGGGCGCTCGTCCTCGGCCTCGTGATCGTCGCGTGCGCGGCGCTCTACGCGCTCTCGCGCATGCCCAAGAAGAAGGCGCCTCGCACGGTCACGACGCTGCGCAGAGAGCTCGACAAGCTCACGCACGACCCGCGCGCGTCGGACTCCCTGCTCGAGCGCGAGCGCGAGCGAAGCCCCGACGCGAGCGAGCTCGAGCGCCTCGAGACCGTGCTCCGCAAGCTCCGCCGCGAGCGACGGCGGTGAGACGAGCTCGATCGAGCACGAGCCGGGGCTCGCCGAGGCTCGCCACGCGAGAACGCCGCGTCCACGGCGTGCGTCGTGCCGCCTCGCGCGCTTCGTCGTAGGCTCGCGCGCGTGCCGCCGGTCGCCGTTCGCCCTTCGTCACCTCCCACCGCCGCCCTCGAGGGCCTCACGACGCTCGCGAGCGCGCTCGGCCACGAGGTGAGCGACGCGTCGATCTGGCTCCAGGCCCTCACGCACCGCTCGTTCACGAACGAGCGTCCCGACCTCGCGCCCGATCACAACGAAACGCTGGAATTTCTGGGCGATTCCGTCGTCGGCCTCGCCGCGGCGATGCTGCTCCGCGCGAGCTTCCCGGGCGCGCGCGAGGGTGAGCTCACGCGCCGACGCGCCGACCTCGTGTGCGAGCGGACGCTCGCGAAGATCGCCACCTCGCTCGACCTCGGACCGCTCTTGCGTCTCGGTCGGGGCGAGGAGCGCAGCGGCGGTCGCACCAAGGCGCGTCTGCTCGCGAGCGCGCTCGAGGCCGTGATCGCAGCGGTGCTGCTCGACGCGAGCACCGAGGCTGCGCTCGCCGTGGCCAAGCGCCTGCTCGAGCCTCACCTCGACGCGATGGCGCCCGGCGAGGGCGACTTCAAGTCGCGCGTCCAGGAGCACCTCCAGGCCGAGGGGCGCGGCACACCGCGCTACGAGCTCGTGGGGCACGAGGGCCCCGAGCATGCGCGCACCTTCTTCGTCGCGATCCAGGTCGAGGGCCGCGAGCTCGCGCGGGGACAGGGGCGCTCCAAGCTCGAGGCCGAGCAAGCCGCCGCGCGCGAGGCGTTCGGCCTCCTCCGCGAGCCCGAGCCCGCGAGCGGCGGCGGACCCACCTGAGCACCGTGTCGACGCGCGCGTCCACGTTCTTGCTCCTGGCGCTGGGCGCGCTCGTGCTCGCGCTGCTCGCGCCGATCGGCCCCCTCGGCGGCGAGCCCTCCACGGCCACCGCGCAGGCAGGCCGCCCACGCGCCCCGAGCGCGCAACGCTCCCGATCGCGACGCGCGACGCGCACGCGGACGAGCACACGACGACGACGCTTCGTGCCGCGCCTCACCGCGGCGCAGCGGCGACAGATCCGTCGCTGGCACCAGCGCGCCTCGCGCGGCGAGATCGAGGCGTGGTCGCGCGCCACGCCGGCGCCCATCGTGTTTCGGCCGATCGCGGGCCGAGAGCGCTTCGAGCTCGTCCCCGACGACGACGGCACCTTCTCGGGCGAGGCGCTCGAGCGCGCCGAGCTCGCGTTCACGTACCGCGTCGACGGAACACATCGGCCCATCCACCCTCGCCTGCTCCAGCTCGTGCACCGCGCAGTGCGCCACTTCCATGCACCGTACGTGTACGTGATCAGCGGCTACCGCAGCGGCAACCCGCGGAGCCGCCACGCGCAGGGGCGCGCGATCGATCTCGTGCTTCCCGGCGTGCCCGATCGTCGGCTCGCGGGCTACCTGCGCCCGCAGGGCTATGTGGGTGTGGGCATCTATCCGACGAGCGGCTTCGTGCACCTCGACGTGCGCGCGCGGAGCTACTTCTGGTCCGACGCGTCCGGACCCGATCAGCCCAACCGCGAGCGACGCATCCTCGCCACGCTCGGTCCGCGCTTCGATCGCATCGCACGCAACCTCGGCGCCGAGCCGGTGCCCGATCTCGAGGAGCTCACCGACGAGGAGAGCGCGCAAGAGGAGAACGCTTCCCCCGAGCTCTCGGGCACCACGCTCGACGTGGACGAGGCGCCGAGCGAGGCAGGGGACGAGGGCACGCGTGAAGGCTCGACCGCGCGCACGCTCGAGCCGGACGCGGGAGTGCCTCCGGCCTCTCTCACGGACGCCTCCGTGAGCGGCGGTGTCGACGCGAATCCACGCGAGTGATCCGCGCACCGGGCGTATGCTCGCGCCCATGTCGGAGACCCCCAAGAAGCCCCTCACGCTCAGCGACGAGGACATCGTCACCTCGCGGCCCAAGCCCAACCCCACGCTCGGCAACGTGGGCCAGAGCCCCGACGTGGTGGGCGTGGGCAAGGCCGGCAGCGATCCCGACAGCGCCGCCGCGCCGAAGAAGCCGATGCCCTCCGATCCCGACGCCTGAGCGCGCGTACCGCTCGTCCGGCGCGGCGACCGTCAGCGCCCTGCGAGCTGCTCGAGGCTTGGCGTGAGCGCGGTCGCGAGGCCGCGCACGATCACCGCGGGATCGGCGGCCTCGATGGTGGGCGTGCGGAGCTGCGGCACCTGGCCGATCGCCTTCTTGAGGCCGTCCGAGAGCCGATCACCCGCGCGACGACGCGTCTTGAGCTCCAGGTCCACCTGTGCGATCGCGGCGCCGAGCGCAGGCCAGCCGCCAGCGCTCTTGCGCAGCACCTCGAGCCACGGCGGCGGAGACTCGTCGCTGCGGTTGAGGATCACGCCCACCGGACGCTGCTCGAGCTTGGTGAGCTTCTTGTGGAGGAAGATCGCGTCGGCCTGCGCCGAGCCGCTCGGCGCCGCCACGAGCACGTAGCGCGAGCGCGAGCCGAGCAGGAGCGTCTCGCTCGTGCGCGCGAGCTCGGCGAAGCGATCCTTGACGAGCGCGAGATCTGCGAAGAGCTGCGCGAGCTCGCGGAGCAGGCGCGGGTTGAGGATGCGCGCGAAGAGGGCCTCGATGCGGGCCTGCGCGCCCGCGAACATGCCCGGATCCTTCACGCTCTCGCCCTCTTCGTTCACGCGACGCGCGAGGCCTCCGAGCCAGCCCACCGCACGACCCTCGAAGAGCACCGCGAGACGGCCCGGGTAGCTCACGAAGTCGAGCGCGTTGCGCGAGGGCGCGGTGTCGATGACGAGGTAGTCGAACTTCTGCTTCTCGACCGCGCGCGCGATGAGCACGAGCGACACGATCTCGTGCATGCTCGCCGCGGCGTCTGCCATCGTCAGGTAGACGGGGTTCTTCATCACGCGCGCGAGGTCGTCGGGACGCCCCTCGAAGAGGATCTCGGCGAACGTCGGCGTCGAGCGGCGCGGCTCGGGCATGAGCGCGAAGAGCTTGCCCTCCACCTCGGGCTCCACGTGCGCGGGCTGCACGCGCTCGTCGATCTCCACGCCCATCGCGTGCGCGAGACGTCGCGCCGGATCGACCGTGACGACGAGCACCGTCTTTCCCTTGCGCGCGAGCGCGAGCGCCAGCGCCGCGCTGGTCGTGGTCTTGCCCACGCCGCCACCACCGGCGCAGATGATCGTCGTCGGGATGTGCGCGCTCATGCCGCGCCTCGCGCCTCGAGCCACGACGCCACGTCGATGGCCCCCAGATCCTCGAGCGACTCGGGAAAGAGGAGCTTCGAGGTCACGTGCGAGCCCTTCTTGGGATCGAGCTCCCGGAGGATCGTGAGCGTCTCCTCGCGTGCCGTGCGGCGGGCGTCCATCACGCGCAGGAGCTCCTTGGCCGCCTCGCCCTCGGGCCCTCCGCGCGCGATGAGCGCACGCGTCTGATCCCACGCCTCGGGCGCGAGCTCGGACGGGAAGCGGTTCACGACCAGGCGCGCGGGCGGGAGCTTCACCTCGCGATCGAGCGCGCGGCAGAGCTCGACCGTCTCGCTCAGCACGAGGCGCTCGGGCAGCGTCACCACGACCACCGAGCAGCGCGAGGGCGCCACGAGGCGATCGACGATGCGCGCCGCGAGATCGTGGATCGGACCGCTCGCGAACATGTCGCGCATCTGCACCGGCAGGCGCAGCCAGGTGAGGCCGTGGCCCGTGGCCGGCATGTCCACCACCACCAGCTTGCCCGGCACCTCGTCGGCGTAGAGCCGCACGCACTCGAGCATGGCGAGCTCGCGCATGGCGGGCGCGGCCCGGAGCATGGGCCGGACCGCGAAATTCCCGAGGAAGAGCTTGGCGAGGATCGTCGAGCCGAGGAGGTTTGCGATCGCCATCTCCATCGCGACGCGCGGATCGACGACGCGGTGGATCACCTTGGAATTGCGGCCGAGGATGCGCTTTCCGGACTCGCCGTCGCCGAACTCGATGAGCATGGCGGCGCCGTCGCGACGGGCGGCCGCCTCGGCCAGCCCGGCCGCGATGCTCGTCTTGCCGACGCCGCCCTTACCGGTGACGAGGACGAGCGGGCCGAGCGGCGTGTGGGCCTCGCCAGACGTGTCGGCCTGCGAGCCAGATGCGACCTGGGACATCGAAGGGCCGAGGCTTATCACAGAACGTCCCCGTTGCGTGGCGCGCGCAGGCCCTTCTGGCAGGCCCTCTCGATCCGCCAGGCACGAATGTTCGTAACGAGCCGGTGGCCGCGACGTATGGTCCCCCGAGATGAGCCGACTGGTCTGTTCCGCCGCGGTCCTCGCGCTCGCCCTCGCGGGCTGCGGCGCCGCCTCCTCGTCCTCGTCCTCGTCCTCGACCGCGACCACGGCGTCGTCGAGCAGCGGAGGCTCGCGCTTCGCCGCGCCCGAGAGGCCCTGGGGCGAGCTCGACCACGCGGCCCGCGCGCACCACATGAGCCGGCAGGTGGTGCCCGCGATGAGCGAGCTCTTCCTCGCGTACGCGCCCGATCGCTACGGCGACTTCGGCTGCCCCACGTGTCACGGGCCCGATGCACGGGAGCGCCACTACGCCATGCCGAGCCCCTCGCTGCCCGCGCTCTACCCCACGGGCAGCATCGGGCAGCACCGCGCGGTCGCCGAGCACCCCGAGGCGGTGCGCTTCATGTTCAGCGAGGTGACCCCCGCGATGCAGCAGCTCCTCGGGGCCGCGGCCTACGACGAGCACACCCGCGAAGGCTTCACCTGCTTCGCGTGCCACCCCCACGCCGCCGACGACGACCCGCTCTCGCAGTCCCCGTGATCCTTGATCACGCAATCAAGCTCGGCCGCGACGAGCTTGTGTCTCCGCCTCGATTTCTGTGATGATGCGCACCCCAAGAGAGACCGTCGGCATCCGGCTCCGACGACTCGTTCCGAACCACCGACGGAGAGAACAAGACATGAACAGCACCCTGAAGACCTCGCTCGCGATCGCTGCCACCGCCATGCTCGGCCTCGCTGGCTGCGGCGGCGGAAGCTCCTCGGCCTCGCAGGAGTCCTCGAGCGGCTCGTCCACGACGTCGACGTCGGGCGGCCAGGCGTCGTGCAGCGCGGGCGGCGGCGCCACCGGCACGACCGAGGGCACGGGCACGACCGAAGGAAGCTCGGGCGGCCAGGCCTCGTGCGGCGCGGGCAGCTGCGGCGGCGCGGCCCAGGGCTCGGGCACGACCACGGGTGGCTCGACCACGGGTGGCTCGGGCACCTGAGACGGCCTGAGGCGCACGCGCCTCTCGCGACGGTCGGACGACGGAGTCAGCGCACAGCTGGCTCCGTTCGTCTTTGGAGGGCTCGTGTAGGCTCCACGCCTTCGAGGTCACGATGACAGAGAGTCCGTCTCGACCGCAGCGCTCGCCAGGTCGGCCCAAGGGCGTCGGGCTGGGTCTTCGGCACGAGCTCGCCAAGGAGCTCTTCGAGACGCGTCCGCGCGAGGTCGCGTGGGTGGAGATCCACCCCGAGAACTACGTGGGCCGAGGCGGCACGTTCGCCGCGATGCTCGAGGAGGCGCGGGACCGCTACGACGTGGTGACGCACGGGCTCACGCAGTGCGTGGGCTCGCCCGATCCGCTCGATCTCGCCTACGTCGCGCGGCTCAAGACGCTCCTCCGCGACAACCGCGCCACCTGGCACAGCGAGCACCTCGCGTGGTGCAACCTCGGGGGCCGCTTCAGCCACGACCTCCTGCCCATGCCCTTCACGCGCGCCTCGGTGCGCCGCGCCGCCGAGACGATCCGCGAGCTCCGCGACCGACTCGAGATCGAGATCGCCATCGAGAACGCGAGCTACTACGGCCACCCGGGCGAGCCCGAGATGAGCGAGATCGAGTTCCTCGAGGAGGTCCTCGATGCGGCCGACTGCAAGATCCTCCTCGACGTGAACAACGTCTGGGTGAACGCGCAGAACCACCGCTTCGATCCCGCGGCGTTCCTCTCCCGCGTGCCTGCCGAGCGCGTGGTGCAACTCCACGTGGCGGGTCACTTCATCCGCCCCGATGGCCTCATCATCGACACGCACGCCGAGCCCGTGTGCGACGGCGTCTACGACATGCTCGATCACACGCTCCACCACGTGGGCGACGTGCCGATCCTCCTCGAGCGTGACGGAAACTATCCGGCGCTCGCGGTGGTGCTCGACGAGCTCCGACGCCTCGAGGCCGTGCGCGCGCGTGTGCTCGAGCAGCGCCGCCTCACCCCCGCGCTCGAGGTGCGCGCATGAGCCGCACGCCCGAGCCCGAGCTCGATCGTACGCTCGCCGCGTTCGACCGCGTGCTCTTCGAGGCGAGCCCGAGCGAGGCCGATCTCGCCTCGCTCGATCGCGCCTCCGAGCACGCGCAGGGCGAGCGCTTCCTCCTCTACCGCGACCTCGTGCGCTCGCGCCTGAAGGATCTCGTGGCCACCGCGCTGCCGCGCACGACCGCGCTCCTCGGTCGCGCCGCGATCGATCGCGAGGTGGATGCGCGCCTGTCGTCGGCCCCGCCCACCACGCGCTTCTTTCGCGAGGTGGTCGAGCAGCTCTTCGACCCGCGCGAGCCTCGCCTGAGCCACCCCGAGCACCCCGAGCTCGGAGACCTGGCGCGCCTCGAGCTCGCGCAGTGGCGCGCGATCTGGCTCGAGGTGGCCGAGCCCGCCGCCGTCGACTTCGACTTCGCCAAGCGCCCCGTGCTCACCGCCACGATGACGCGCCTCGAGCTCGCGTTCTCCGTGCACCTCGCGGATCGCCCTGTTTCGCAAGGGAATTTTCACATCGCGGTCTACCGACGGCGCGACCACGTGGTCGAGACGCGGTGGATGAACGAGGAGCTCGCCGCGATCCTCGACGCCTGGCGCGAGGGCAGCGAGCCTGCGATCGAGGGCGTGCGCACGGCGATGTCGCGCCTCGGACGCGCGCCCACGCCCGAGCTGGTCGAGTCCATGTCCGGCATGCTCGCCGAGCTGCTCGAGCGCGGCGGCGTGCTCGGCTCGCGCCCATGAACGGCCCCGCGATCGCGTCCAGGATCGGACACGTGAGGAGCGCATGAACGTCTTCGTCGCAGGGGCCGGCTACGTCGGCCTCGAGCTCTGTCGTCAGCTCGCCCAGGCGGGCCACCGCGCGTGGGCCGCGCGTCGTCATCCACCGGCCCTGCCCGAGGGCGTCACGCCGTGGCCTTGTGATCTCACCGATCCCGAGCTCGTGGTGCCCGAGGGCGTCACGCACCTCGCGTTCACGGCCTCGCCCGACTCGTCCGACCCCGCGAGCTACGAGCGCACCTACGTGACGGCGCTCGAGCGCACGCTCGCGGCCTTCGATCGCGCCTCGGCGAAGGGCGGCACGACGCTCGAGCGCGTCCTGCTCGTCTCGAGCACGTCGGTGTTCGCATCGCCTCCGCCCACGCCTACGTCGGCCTCGCCGGTCTCGCCGTCGGACGACGACGTGATCACTGTCGACGAGACGAGCCCCGTGCGCACCGACGGCACCGCGGCGCACATCGTGGCCGGCGAGTCGCGCGTGCTCTCGCGCGGCGGGGTGGTCCTGCGCCTCGCGGGCATCTACGGCCCCACGCGCACGCGCATGATCCGCATGGTGAAGGACGGCACCGCGCGCATCTCGCCCGATCGCCCGATCGGCAACCGCATCCATCGCGACGACTGCGCGGGCGCGATCGCGCACCTCCTCGCGCATCCCTCGCCCGAGCCGATCTACGTCGGTGTCGATCACGCGCCCGTCGAGCTCGCCGAGGTCTACCGATTCCTCGCCGAGGCCCTGGGCCTTCCGCCGCCCGCCACGAGCGACGAGCCCGACGCGCGCGCGCGCGACGCCGCGATCCGCGGCGGCACCGCGCGCAAGCGCTGCGTCCACACGAAGCTCCTCGCGAGCGGCTACACGTTCCGCTTCCCCACCTATCGCGAGGGCTACGCGCCACTGCTTCGATCGCCCGAGTGACGTCGACGAGCACACCTCGAATGGTCGCATCGAACAGAACCATCGAGACACGCGATCCTCTGGCGCGAGCCTGATGGAGGCGACTCGCAACAGGGCGCTGGTGATCGGGGCGGCGGTCGTGGCGTGCCTCGCGTGTGCGCTCTGGCTGCTCGCGATCGGCCTCCTCGTGCGCCAGGTCGTGACCGTGGGCTCGCCACCTCGCATCGCAGCGTGGGATGGAGCGGCCGAGGACGACAACCTCCCCCTCCGCGCGTTTGTCTTCGAAGACGAGGCGTGGCTGCTCCGCGATGCGCCCGATCGCCCCGTCGTGGTGCACCTCGATCTCGCGCGCGGCCGCGCCGAGACGGGCTGGGAGCTCGCGGAATTCGGCCCACGTTCGCTTCGCGTCGAAGGTGTCGCGCGCCGAAACGACGGGGCGCTCACGCTCGTGATCGAGCACCGCGGTCTGAGCGCGATCACGCTCACGCGCGATCGCGACGTGCTGAGTCACGGCGCGGCGCGCATCGACTCGCTGGTCGGTGTGATCGGTGTGCGCTGGGTCGGCACCACGCTCCACGCAGCGCTCGGAGATGGACGGCACGTCTCCTGGCGCGACGGTGTGGTCGACGTGCAGCCCATCGCAGGCTGCCCGCAGCTCGACTGGCGCACGCGCGACACGTGGCTCGAGGCCGCACGCTGGTCCGACGCCGGCTGGGACGTGCTCGTGTGGGAACCGCCCGATCGCTGGCGCTGGACACGCGGCGACACGAACGCCCGCCCCGAGTGGGCCGCGACGTACGGCGGGCTCTCCCTGCGACACGAGCCCTTCGAGACGCCCATTCACGTCGGCGCGCCCGAGCTCGGTGCACCACCGAACGCCGAGGTCCGTGTGCGAGACGAGCCAGGGCACGCGCTGCGCTGGCTCGGCGACGATCGCTGGGAGAACGCGAGCGCCTCCGGGGGCTTCTGGGACTGGTGCCTTCCGCGCGGTGCGCACTGGGTGTGCGTGAGCCACGCCGCGTTCGAGCACGAGACTCGGCTCTTCGACGACGAAGGCCACACCCGCACCACGTCCATTCACGGCCACTTCTCCCCCGCAGACCCGGTGATCGTCGAGGCAGAGGCGGGCGGCTTCTGGGTGCTCGACCTCTCCAACACCAGCGAAGACGGCCGGATCTACTACCGCTTGAACGACGACCTCTCGCGAGCGGATCCGCTCTCGTTCGCCGAGCGCTACACACGCGCCCGCCCACGGACGCGGGAGCAAGCCCGTGAGTGGCAGGCGACGTCGGGTCCCTCCGCGATGATCTGGCCCGAGGACGAGATCGGCTTCGCCGTCATGATGTTCCTCGGGACCATCGCCCTCCCCCTCGAGCTCTTCTCCTTCCCGATCGCGCTCGCGCTCCACGCGCTCCTCGCAGCGACACTCCGTGTGAAGGGCCGACGGGGCGCCGCGCTCCTCGCGCTCGCCGTGCTCGGTGCTCAGCTCGTCTTCGGGCTCCTCGCGTTCTCCAGCTTCATCGAGCTGCTCGAGTACGTCTGACCGCACGAGGTGCACGCGCCGCGTCGGGCGCGTCGGCGAGCCCATCTGCACGGCCTCCTCGAGGCGCCCACGCGACACGACACCGCGGACCTTCGCGAGCGGGTGGCTCGGCGCCACCACGGGCATCATGCGGATCGGAGCTGATCGAGCGAGTAGGCATCGAGGGCGATGGGCTCGGGCGTGGCGGGCATGTCCCTGACTATCCCGGAGCGTGATGGACACTGTCATGCGAATGCCGATTCCCATGATGGCTCACCCGACCCAGGATCCACCCCATGATCAAGATCCGACGCGCCGCCGAGCGTGGCCACGCCGACCACGGCTGGCTCGACTCGCACCACACGTTCTCGTTCGCCGGCTATCACGACCCTGCGCACATGGGCTTTCGCAACCTGCGTGTGATCAACGACGACCGCGTGGCCCCCGGCCGCGGCTTCGGCACGCACGGGCACCGAGACATGGAGATCGTCTCGTACGTGCTCGAGGGCGCGCTCGAGCACCGCGACTCGATGAAGAACGGCTCGGTGATCCGCCGGGGCGACGTGCAGCGCATGAGCGCGGGCCGCGGGGTGATGCACAGCGAGATGAACGGCTCGCGCACCGAGCCCGTGCACTTCCTCCAGATCTGGATCCTGCCCGCGAAGGCCGGCATCGACCCCGGCTACGAGCAGAAGCACTTCTCCGACGCCGACAAGCGCGGACGCCTGCGCCTCGTGGCCTCGCCCGACGGTCGCGACGGCAGCGTCACGGTGCACACCGACGCGCTCCTCTACGCAGGCCTCTTCACCGAGGGCGAGAGCGCCACGCACGCGCTCGCCCCAGGGCGTCACGCGTGGATCCACGTGGCCGAGGGACGCGCCCGCGTGAACGGCACCGAGCTCTCGGCCGGCGACGCCCTGGCCCTCAGCGACGAGCCGAACGTGGAGATCGTGGGCCTCGCCAGCGCAGAGATCCTCGTCTTCGATCTGCCGTGATGCGGTCTCGCCCATGGACGGCCGCGACCCCGGTCCCGGCTCTCGTCTCCGGGCTGCCGTGACGGAGCGACTCGAATCCTCGATCAGAGATCGGCGCGTCGCGCGGAACGTCTCCTCGACGCGAATGCGCCCCCTCCTCCTCGGCTCCGTGTTCCTCTCGCTCCTCGGCTCGCTCGTGGCGCCCCCGCTCGCTGCAGAGGACGTCTCGCACGAGCCGACGCACTGCGCCGACGTGGTCACGAGCCACCCGGCGCCGCCGCGCATCGAGTGGGGCGCATGGATCGGTGGCGGCTTCAGCCTGCTCGGCATCGGTCCACCGGGCGCGGAGCGTGGCGCGCTTCGGCTGGGCGCGGAGGTGGACTTCCCACTGGGCTCCATCCGGGCGACGAGCCTGCGCCTCGGCCCTTACGTCCTCGTCGAGACCACGTTCGACGCGCTCGTCGCAGAGGCAGGCGTGGAGCTCGATCTCGGCCCGGCGCGACATGGCAGCCATGGTGCGACCTGGCTGCGCCTGGGAGGAGGGGGCGGCGCGAGCGCGCGCGGCGAGATCGGCTTCCTGTCCCTCACCTACGCGATCGGCCTCGAGAGCGTCGCCGAGCGGATCCACCGCTTCGGCTGCTGCGTGAACCTCGAGGGCAGCTGCGCCCCTCGCCCAGCTCGCGAGCACGCCTACACGCCCATCGCGCGCTTCTTCGTCATCCTGCGCGCGACCTTCGTGGGCGAGCTGAACGGCATGCTCGTCGTCGGCCTCGAGCTCGACCCCTGGTACTTCGAGGACCGCCATCGAGAGACCGAGCTGGGGATCGACTGATCGCGCTCGAACGACGCTCGCACCCTCGTCGAAGGTCTCTCGCGCTCAGCGCGATGCCCACAGGAGATCCCCACGCTCGAAGAGCTCGGCGATGGGATGCACGTCGCTCCAAGCGAAGCGCTCGATGCGCGCGCCCCTGTCGCAATCCCACGTCTGGGTCGCGTCCTCGGCGGCGACGCGCGCAGCGAGCGCGTGCGTCTCGTCGTGGACGACGAGCCATCCGTGGTGAGTGAGCACACCCTGGTTGCCTTCGCTGGCCGAGCTCCGGCCGAACCAGACCGTGCGCGCGACGAACGGCGGCCCAGCGATCGGCAGCCACGGCGGCGCGCGCGGCGGCCAGCGCGTCACGACGCGCCGCTCGCCGCCCGGGTGTCGTCGGCATTCGCGGCGCAGGGCTTCGGGGCCCCGCGACGCCGTTCGTCGGCACCACGGCCGGCGGCGCGAGCGGTGTCGTCGCGGGATCGGGCTCGCGGGGAGCGCTCGTCGGAGGCGCGGTCGTCACCGCGGGCCGGCTCGGCGCAGACTCGCGTGACCCGCACGCCACGAGCAGCGCGAGCAGCGCGGCACCACTCGTCACGGACCGTCGCCCGCAGCGAGGGATGAGCAGGGTGTGAGCCCAGCGTGGCGCCTCTCCTGCCAGCATGCGCTCGATGCTCTGGGACGGTCGCGCCGTGGGTCAAGCGCAGGTCGGTAGCCCGAAGTTCCTCTCGACACGCGAGGGCTCCTCTCCATCGCCAAGATGTTGACAGCGTACACATCCGGGTCAAAGTACACACTGTGAACATCCCCGGACGACACGCTGCGCCTCGCTCCCTCCCGCGGCTCACGCGCAGCCCCACGTGCCGCCTCGGGCCGCTCGCCACGCTCCTGTCGGTGCTCACCGCGGGCGCGCTCACGAGCGCATGCGCCACGACGCACGGCGTGCGTCGGCTCGCGGACGGGACGGAGGTCCACACATTCCGCCGCGAGTGGACCAACGCACACCTCGTCGTGCACGGCGACAGCGCCTTCCTCGTCGATGCGGGCTTCGAGCGCGAGGCGCCGGGCCTCGCCGAGGCCATCGCGGCCGAGGGGCTCGATCCCGCGCGGATCCGCGCGATCGTGCTCACGCACGGCCACGCCGATCACGCCGGGGGCGCGGGCTGGTTCCAGCGTCGCTACGGCACGCCAGTGATCGTCGGGCGCGGGGACGAGGGCATGACGGCGAGCGGACGCAACGAGCCTCTCTGCCCGACCGACGACACGGCGCGCGACCGGCTCGCCTCCGACCAGGGTGCGACCTACGCGCCGCTCGCGCCCACCACCATCGTGGAGGACGCGCTCTCGCTCGCCGCGCTCACCGGCATCGACGCCGAGGTCGTGCGTTTGCCCGGCCACACGGAGGGCTCGCTCGTCGTGGTCGTGTCGAACGCGGCGCTCGTGGGCGACCTCTTCCGCGGCAACGTCTTCGACGCCGGCACGAGCGTGCACTTCTACATGTGCGACCTCGAGGACAACCGGCGCGACGTGGCGCACCTGCTCGGCGAGCTCGCGCCCGCGGCCGTGACGTTCTTCCCGGGCCACTTCGGCCCCCTCGAGCGCAGCTCGGTAGAAGACGCGTTCGCGCGACTGCGCGAAGAGACCTCGAGCGTGCGACCATGATGGTGCATGGCTGACCCGGACGAGCTCGACCGACTCGCGGCGCGCGGGCGCGAGCTGAGCGAGCGCGAGGAGGCCACGAAGGTGACTCCGCCCGACGAGGCGCGCGAGGCCCACCGACGCGTCCGCGTCGCAGTGTCCGCGTATGCGCGCTGGGGCTGGTGGGTGCTCGGAGCTGCCCTGGGCGCGGGGGCGCTCACGGCCATCGTGTTCTTCGGCCCCGGCGCCTGGACCGAGAACGACGAGGTGACCGACGTCGTCGCCGCGATCGCGTGCGGGCTCTCGCTCGGCGCGTGCTTCCTCGTGCGCGTTCCCGTGGCCGATCGCGCCGTCGCGCGTGAGCAGGCGTGGGCCGCGTCGCTCCCGTTCCCCCTCGTCGGCTACCCCGCGGCGCTCGGCAGCAGCGCGACGGAGGGCAGCTTCCGCCTCGAGCTCACGTTTCGCGGGCCCGACGCCGAGGAGTCGACGGTGGCGAGCTTCCGCACCGCCGCGCGCGCCGGCGCCGAGATCGACGATGCGCTCCTCGCGGACGCGCTGCGCACCGTCGCGGCGCACGTCGAGCCAGGCAGGGGCGTGCTCGAGCGACGCCTCACGACGACGTTCGACTTCGGCGAGTCGAGCGAGCTCACGAACGCCCACGTGCGTGCATGGATGCACGGTGCTGTGCCCGCGCTCCGCGCGATCCACGCACGCCACCCCATCGCCGAGGTCCGCGTGCGCGGCTTCGAGCGCTGACCCCTCCGCCTTCGACGCACGCCACCAGCTCGCGCATCGCGACTCGCGCTCGCGAGAACCATCGCGCGAGTCGGCAGGACGATCTTCTGCGCGCCTCGTGGACGTGGTCGAATGCGCGCATCAGCCACTCGTCCACACCCTCGCGAGAAACGCGCACGGCCCGCGATCCGAATGGACCGGGGCCGTGATCACGATCGGATGGGACGGGTGACGCTCAGCGCTTGATCGCCACCATGCCTTCGCGGACGAGGCGCTTGACGAGGACGACCTTGCCGGCGTCGTCGAGATCGCCGGGGAGATCCTTGATGCGGAAGTCGGGCGACTCGAGGGCGTAGAGCAGCGGCTCGGCGGCGTGCTCGGGCAGGCGCATCTCGGCGCCGTAGCACGACACCACGATCTGACCGTCGCGCTTGGCGTAGCGATAGACCAGGTTCGAGCGCGCGCCGGCACGGTGATCGGGCGTGATGTCGTTGAGCGCGAGGATCTGCTCGAGCTGACCGTCGAGGAGCGCGCGGCGCGTGGAGACGAGCTCGTCGGCGAAGTGATCCATCGCCTGATCGAGATCGCCGCGCTCCACGAGCGCGCCGAGGAGCTTCTTGAGGTAGGCGCGCGAGGCGGTGCGATCGAACTCCGTCGTCGCGAAGCCGGGGGGCAGCGCGCGGCGGAAGTCGACGTCGGTGAGCGCGACCTTGGCCACCACCTCGAGCAGGAGCTCCGTCCAGCTCGTGGTGAGCGCGCCGAGCGTGATGTGGGCCGTCTCGCCCTCACGCGTCTGCGCGTCGTGCATGATCCCGCGCGGGAGATAGAGCATGTCGCCGGGGCGGAGATCGAACTCCATCGTGACCTCGCCCTTCGTCGTCTCGTCGCGACGGAAGGGCTGACCCTTGAACGGGAGCTCGATGGGCGTGTTGTAGATGAGCCAGTGCTTGACGCCGTGGAACTGCAGCACGAACACGTCGTGGCTGTCGTAGTGCGCGGGGAAGCCCTGGGCCTTGTTGGGCGTGAGGTAGATGTTCGTCTGGAAGCGACAGCTGATCTCGCGCTCGAGCGAGCGACAGAACTCCGCGAGCTCCGGGAGCACGGTGTGCAGCTGGTTGAAGACGATCGTGCCGCCCTCGGCGAACTGCTGGAACAGACGCGACGCGTCGACGATGCCGTCGGGGTAGGTGTACTCGGAGGCGTCGATCTGACGCGAGGCGTTCGCGATGAAGCACATGTCGCGATGCAAGGCCTGCGCGGTGATCGCGTGCTCGAGCTTCTTCACGGAGAGGAGATCGCCGTAGTACCCCCGGTCCTCGCGACGGATGAGGAGCGGCTTCTTCTCCCAGTACTCGGCGAGGAACTGCTCCTTGGTCACGGGCGCGATGAGCTTGGAAATGGAGTACGTGCTGGCCATGATCCCTCGGTGTGATGGTGGAGCGGGGCACGCGCCGGCCGCGTGCTCGAGCTGATGGGCTCTTCTACGTGAGCCACCCCGCGATTCGCTCGGAGACGACTCACGAATCGACGAGATTCTCTGGTCGGGTGCGTGGGCTCAATCGAGAACGACTCTCGATCGCGCGACGGTGCGGACCCTCACTGCGGCGGTCGCGAGAGACCTCCGTCACGTCCCCGGAAAAAGATCGTTGTCGGGTGAATCGATTGCGTGGCGTCATCGTCGACTGCCGCCACGCCATGTGGCGTGCATCGGGAAGCCCCGGACGTCTCCGGACGTAGGAGGGCCCACGTCGCGAGCGAGCAGGAGCGACCGACCCGGCTGGAGACCACGAGGGAGGAACAGATGACCGAGAAGAAGACGCTGTCGATGGACGAGATCGTGACCGAGCAGAAGATGGGCCGCCGTTCGACGATGGGCGTGCTCGGAACGGGCGCGGCGCTGGGCGCGGCGGTGACCGTGATGGGCGCGACGAGCGCGAAGGCGCAGCAGGCCGAGGAGATGTGCTCGGACCGCGATCCGAGCGATCGCCCGAACTACGCGCGCTGCCGCGGCATCTCGGACAGCGATCCGAACGACCCGGGCGGCTGCGGCCGTCGCTCGTGCTCCGACAGCGACCCGAGCGACCCGGCGGGCTGGGGCTGCCACTGTTGATTGTCTGAGGGGCCATGCGGCCCCTCCCCCGCGAAGCGGGGCCCCCCTCCCGCTCCGGCCGCCAATGCGGCCGCTGCGCGCGGGGCCCCAGCCCCGCTTGCGCGGGCTCGCCTGGCTCGCCCGCCCCCTCCTGGGGTGGGCGTTTGGCGTTTTTGGGGCCCCCCGCTTGCGTGGGCTCGCCTGGCTCGCCCGCCCCTCCGGGGCTGCGCGCGGGGCCCCAGCCCGGGCTCGCCTGGCTCGCCCGCCCCCTCCGGGGTGGGCGTTTGGCGTTTTTGGGGCCGCTGCGCGCGGGGTTGTCGCGCTCTGCGGATCGAGGGGCAGAGCAGACGCGAGGATGCCGAGGCTCACGCGAGGCCCCGTCGCGGCGCGTACCTCCATGTTCTTGTTGGATTGGGAGCTGAAAGGGACTGGCTCGCGCCTTCGACGGTGCGTCCGTGAGGCACGGGGTTGTCGCGCTCTGCGGATCGAGGGGCAGAGCAGACGCGAGCGGGGACCCAACGCCCGCTTGCGACACCTATCCGTCCCGCCCGGTTTTGGGCACGGACCTTGTCAGCGAGGACGAGGGCTGTATGCTCCCGGCTCCGCATGCGCCGCATGCCCATCGCCTTGGCCGCCCTCGCGGTCGTGCTCGTGTTCCCCACGAGCGCGCTCGCTGCGGACGAGTGCATCTGCGGCGTGTCCGATGCGAACCCCTACGGCGGCTGGGGCTACGTCGAGGCCAGCGAGTCGCTCGACCCTGCGCTCCTCATGGACCGGGCGATCGACCCGAGCGAGCTCGAGACCCCCGATCCGCACGCCGTGCGCGGCGTCGCGCCCCGGAGCGAGCGCACGCCCGTGGTGCTCTGGTGCTCGCACGCCAACGACCCGCGCTGTAGCCCGCTCGCGCCCGAGGACGATCCCACGCCGCGCAGCCTCCCGCAGATCGCGCCGATGCTCCTGCCCGCGACCCCGCAGCTCACGGGCCGCGTCCTCACACGATTCGTGCTCGATCCCAGGACGCCTCCCCTCGTCGAGGCCCAGGACCCGAGCGATCCGCACGTGCAGCGCCTGGAGCGGCCACCGCGAGGCTGAGCGACGCTCGCGCGAGCTCGCGAAGCACATCCGCATCGGGCCACGACGGCTCGCGCGGCATGCGGCGAGATCTCGCTCGGCACTGCGTCCCGTGCCCAT
This sequence comes from Sandaracinaceae bacterium, assembly GCA_019694315.1. Classification (GTDB taxonomy): domain Bacteria; phylum Myxococcota_A; class Polyangia; order Polyangiales; family Sandaracinaceae; genus JAFLCL01. Next base: position 9,847 of record JAIBCE010000013.1, on the reverse strand, counting down.
GGGGGGCGCGTGGACAGCCCTGATTCGTCCCTGTTTTCCGCGGATCCGGACAGAAAGACCGGACCGCATGAGGTCATTCGTCATGGCAGAGAAGAAGAAGAGAGAAGAAGTGCAGCTCGCTCCGTCGAGCAGCGGGTCGGTCATGAGCATGCCGTCCGCCATCGTCGCCATCCTCGTCGCGTTCGCGCTCGGCGCGCTCGTCGGCAACGTCGTCGGCCGCAACAGCACGGCCGACGGTGAGGAGATCGCGATGGCCGAGGGCGATCGCGCGCACGGCGAAGGTGCCGGCGCGGCGCCCGCGGGCGACGGCTCCGACCAGACCCGCTACCGCATCGACATCAACGACCAGATGCCGCAGCGCGGCCCGGACAACGCCCTCGTCACGATCGTGATGTGGTCGGACTACCAGTGCCCGTTCTGCAGCCGCGTGGAGCCCACGCTCGCGCGCATCACCGAGCAGTTCCGCGACCAGGTCCGCATCATCTGGCGTGATCAGCCCCTCCCGTTCCACCAGAACGCGATGCCGGCCGCCGAGGCCGCGCACGAGGCGTACGCCCAGGGCGGCGACCAGAAGTTCTGGCAGATGCACGACCTCCTGTTCGAGAACCAACAGAACCTCAGCCGCGAGACGATCGATCGCCTCGCGCAGCAGGTCGGCCTCGACATGACCCGCTACCGCGCGGCCATGGACAACCACACGCACCAGGCTGCGATCCGCGCCGACTCCGAGGCGGGCAACCGCATCGGCGCCAACGGCACGCCCGCGTTCTTCATCAACGGCCGCGAGCTCATGGGCGCGCAGCCCTTCGAAGAGTTCCAGCGCGTGATCAACGAGGAGATCGCGCACGCGAACGAGGTGCTCCGCAACGGCACGCCGCGCGCGCAGCTCTTCCAGACGATCGTCCGCAACGGCCGCACCGCGGCCGCGCCCCCCGAGGGTCAGGGCGCCGCGCAGAAGGCCGCGCCGCCGGCCCGTCCGCAGCCCGATCCGCGCGCCGTCTACCGCGTGCCGGTGGGTGACTCGCCCCAGCAGGGCCCCGCGGACGCGCTCGTCACGGTCGTGATCTTCTCCGACTACCAGTGCCCCTTCTGCTCGCGCGTGGAGCCGACGCTCGCGTCGCTCCGCGAGAGCTACGGCAACGACCTCCGCCTCGTGTGGAAGAACAACCCGCTGCCCTTCCACTCGAACGCGATGCCGGCGGCCGAGGCCTCGGCCGAGGTCTACGCCCAGCGCGGCGCCGCGGCGTTCTGGCAGTACCACGACATCCTCTTCCAGAATCAGCAGGCGCTCGCGCGTGAGGACCTCGAGCGCTACGCCGGCCAGATCCAGGGCATCGACATGGCGCGCTTCCGCGCCGCCCTCGACAACCACACGCACCAGGCTGCGATCGAGGCCGACCAGACGCTCGCGCGTCAGCTCGGCGCCTCGGGCACGCCTTCGTTCTTCATCAACGGCAGGAACCTCCGCGGCGCGCAGCCCGTCGAGGCGTTCCGCACGCTCGTCGACGAGGTGCTCGGTCAGGCGCGTCAGCGCGTGTCGAGCGGCACGCCCCGCGCGCGTGTGTACGAGGCGACGATCGCCGATGGCGCGACGCAGCCCGTGATGCTCCCGGCGCCCGCGGGCGCGGCGGCTCCCCCGGCGCAGCCCGCCGAGGATCCGAACCGCGTCTACAACATCCCGGTCCCCGCGGGCGCGCCCGTCCAGGGCCCGGCGAACGCCCCCGTCACCATCCAGATCTTCTCGGACTTCCAGTGCCCCTTCTGCTCGCGCGTGAACCCCACGATCGACCAGTTCATGGAGCGCTACCAGGGTCGCGTGCGCCTCGTCTGGCGCGACTTCCCGCTGCCCTTCCACCCCAACGCGATGCCGGCGGCGAACGCGGCGCGTGAGATCCTCCAGCAGCGCGGCCCGCAGGCGTTCTGGCAGTACCACCACGCGCTCTTCGAGAACCAGCGCGACCTCACCCGCGAGACCCTCGTGCGCCTCGCCCAGGAGATCCCCGGCGTGAACATGCAGCAGTTCAACGCGGCGCTCGACTCGAACGAGCACCAGGCGGAGATCCAGGCGGACATGGACGCCGTCCGCACCGCGGGCGCGCAGATCGGCACGCCGTCGTTCTTCATCAACGGCCGCCTCCTCCAGGGCGCGCAGCCCATCGACGCGTTCACCGCGGCGATCGATCGTGCGCTCGCCGACGGCCCGGCCCGCCCGGGCGGCGCGCACTGAGCCGCTCGCGCTGAGGCGCTCGCCGCGAGGCGAGACCCACGAAGGAGGCCGTCGACGCGAGTCGGCGGCCTCCTCGCTTTCCGTCGGTCAGTGGCCTCCGTACGTCTGTCTCACTCGGGGCGACGAGCCAGCACGTAGCCCCGGCGGCTTCCGTGCTCTGCGCCGTCGTACGGCCAGCGCACCAGCCGCTCGAGCGGCTCGAGGCCAGCGGCGCCCACGGCCGCGAGGATCTCGTCGAAGGGCTGGAGGTGCCACGCGAGGTCGGTGGGGATGCCCCAGAGCTCCGAGGGCTCGAGCACCTCGTCGCCGACGTGGAGCGAAAGGAGAAGGAGCCCGCCGGGCGCGAGCACACGGCGCAGCGCCACGAGAGGCGCCGCGAGGCCGCCCCGCGGCACGTGCACGAGCGCGTACATCGCCACCACCGCGCCGAACGATCCCTCCTCGAACGGAGGGCTCGTGAGATCGCCCTCGACGAACGTCAGCCGAGGAGCGCGCTCGCGCGCCACGCGGATCATCTCGGAGGACAGGTCCAGACCCACGACGTCCGCCCCGAGCGAGGCGAGGTGAAGGGCGACATGACCCGGGCCGCAGCCCACGTCGAGCACGCGCCCGCGGGCCCGCTCGGCGACGAGGCCGAGGAGCCAGCGATCGAGCGGCTTGCGCTCGAGCTCGTCACCCAGAGCGCCCGCGTACGCACGCGCGAGACGGTCGTAATTCTGGCGAATTGTCGCGGTCACCGGCGGAGAGTCGCACGACGCCTCCACCCCGGCTGTAGCCCGCTTGGACGGTGGGAGCGCTCACTCGCTCACCCTCGGGTTTGCACGTCGATCGACCGTATGGGACATCCGAGCCCCGCACATGACTGGCGCGTCGCGATCGATCGAACAGGGTCCGCCCGCGCGCGTCGGGGGCAAGGGTGCGCGGTGGCTCGCGCTGGATCTGCTGCGCTTCGTGGCGGTGCTCCTCATGGTCCAGGGGCACGTCTTCACGTCGCTGCTCGATCCGTCGTACGAGTCCCAGCGCTGGCTGCGCCACCACAACTTCGTGCACGGCTACACCGCGCCGATGTTCCTCTTCGCGTCGGGCCTTGCGTTCGGGTACACGACCTTCCGCGCGTGGAAGGCGAACACGACGTGGGGAGACGGCCTCGCCAAGCGCTTCCGCCGCTACGGCTGGCTGCTCGTGATCGGCTACGTGCTCCACATGCCGGCGCTGGCGCTCACGCGGCTCGTGCACCTCGACGCGGGCACGGTGCGGACGTGGCTCCAGGTCGACGTGCTCCAGCACATCGGCGTGAGCCTGGCGCTCCTGCAGCTCCTGGCGCTGGCGGTGCGTCGCGAGAAGGTCTTCGTCGGCATCGTGGGCGCGCTCTTCACGGCCGTGGTGCTCGGTGCGCCGCTCGTCTGGGCCGCCGACGTGTCGTTCCTGCCCTCGCCGATCGCCTCGTACCTCAACGCCGACACGGGCTCGCTCTTCCCGCTCTTCCCGTGGGCCGGCTTCACCTACGCGGGCATCCTCGTGGCCTACGCCGCGCGCAGCGCCAAGCGCCCCTCGCACGACCTCGCGTGGCCGCTGCTCGCGCTGACGGTGACGCTCTTCGTCGTGCCCATCGCCCTCAACCGCACGGGCTTGCAGCCGTACGGCGCGCACGACTTCTGGAAGACCGACCCGTACTACTTCTTCTTCCGCCTCGCGAACGTGCTCGCGGTGCTCACGGCCTGGTGCTTCGTGGAGAAGCTCGCCGACGCGCGCAGCTGGCTCGACGAGGGGACCAAGGACGCCAAGACGAGGATGGGCGAGCTCCTCAGCCTCGTGCGCATCGTGGGCGCCGAGTCGCTGCTCATCTACGTCGTGCACCTCGTGTTCCTGCACGGCTCGGTGCTCTCGAGCGGTCTCGAGCACGCGACCGGTCGCTCGCTCACGTTCGGTCAGGCGAGCTTCGTGGCCGCCACGCTCTTCTTCGCGATGGTCGCGCTCGCGTGGACCTGGCACGAGTGGAAGAAGGGCACCTGGCGCTTCCGCGTGCTCCAGTGGAGCGCGATCAGCGGCTTCGCGTACCTGATGCTCACGAGCCAGTGAGCGACGCGGGCTCGGGCGCGCGCCTGAGCGTGCCATGGCTCGTGCGTCGCGGTGCTCGTGCCTGGCTTCGCGCACGCAGGGCTCGACGTCCAGGAACCTACGCGCCTCTGAGGTTGTCCGAGTCGCGTGACGCGACGCTCTCCCACGCCCCTGGCCCTCGTGGGCTCCGCGATCGTCCTCGTCGGCTGTGGAGGCTCCGAGGCCGAACGACGATCGGCGGACGTGACCACGCCGGCACGCGCGGTGGAGCACCCGGAGCCCGCGAGCATGGAGGCCGCGCCGGAGCACGCGCGTCGACTCTCGAGCGCTCTTGGCTTCGACTGCGCCATCGCGGCGTCGGGGCAGCTCTGGTGCTGGAGGATGGGCGGGGCACCTCGGCCGCTCGTGCGCTTCGAGCACACGCGCACGCTCTCGGGCCACGCGAGCCCCGGCTGCGCGGTGCTCGAGGACGGGACGCTCGCGTGCTTCGAGCTCGTGGAGGCCCTCGGAGGACCGGCCGTGGTGTTCGTCGATCGGGCGCGCTTCGCGTGGACCGACGTCGGAGCCGTCGAGGAGGTGGCGAGCCCGTGCGTGATCCGCGCCGAGGCTCACACACTCGAGTGTCTGCTCCCCGAGCCCACCGCGCCCGCGTTCTTCGTAGGCGCGCTCGGTCTCACGCGGGGAGATCGTCCACCCGCGCGCGTGAGCCTCGACGGCGAGGCGCGCGAGCTCGCGGCCACCTCGAGGCAGGTGTGCGTCGTCGCCTCCGACGGTGGGCTATCGTGCTTCCGCCCCGGCCACGCGCCGCGACCCGTGAGGGGCCTGCCTCCGCTGCGCACCGTGTCGATGGGCGCGAGCTGCGGCGAGATCGTCTGCGGCCTCTCGCGCGACGACGAGCTCCTCTGCTTCGCCACCACGACCACTGCGGGCTCCGTGCGCATCCCCGAGGTGCGCGCCGTCGCGGTGAACGGCTGCACCGTCTGCATGGCCTCGCTCGATGGTCGCGTCGCGTGCTTCGGATCGGCGGAAGATCAGGCGCCGTTCGTGTCGGGACCGCACCTCGTGCCCGGCCTCGAGCACGTGGTGGAGCTCTCGCTCGGCCCCGACCACGGGTGCGCGCGCCTCGAGGACGAGCGCGTCGTGTGCTTCGACCCGAGCGGCGCGACAGCACCGACGACGATCTCCTTCACGGAGTGACGCTCTCGTGGCAGACGGCCTCGAGGCGATGCCCGTCGACGTCGCGCACGAACGCAGCGTAGTAGTGGGGACCGTAGTGCGCGCGGATCCCTGGCGGTCCCTCATCGGAGCCCCCGTGCGCGAGCGCGGCCGCGTGGAACGCATCGACGCCCGCACGGCTCGAGGCGCGAAACGCGAGGTGGAAGCCCTCGCCAGGCGCGCTGCGATCGGCGCCGCCGGGCGGCGTGTCGCGCGTCCTCAGCAGGATCGCGAACGGCGCCTCGCCCGTGAAGCCCGGCGGCCCGTAGCAGACCGCGCGCGGGCTCGTGGCGAGGCGGACGTGCCCGAGGGCCGCGAGGGCCGCGTCGTAGAGGGCCGCAGCCCGCTCGAGATCCGCGACGCCGAGGGAGAGGTGATCGAGCACGAACGTCAGGCCTGGGCCTTGGGAGAGACGAAGCTCATCGCGCGCTCGGCCATGGCCGTGATCGTGAGCGACGGATTCACACCGGGGTTCGCGCTCACCGCGCTTCCGTCGATCACGTAGAGCCCCTGGTAGCCGAACACGCGATGCTGCGCGTCGATGACGCCGTGATCGGCGTCCTTGCCGATGCAGGCGCCGCCCAGGATGTGCGCGGTGGTGGGCGTGCCGGCGAGCGTCTCGGTGAGCATCGTCATCGCGACGCCGTTCACCTTCTTCGCGAAGCGCTCCGCGAGATCGGTCGCCTCCTTCATGAACGCGGTGGGCGCGGGTGTGCCGGGCTCGAGCTCGGTCACGAGCCCACGACGAAAGCCCGTGAACGCGCTCCTTCCGAGGCGCAGGCGCAGCGAGCCCTCGAGCGTGCGCATGTAGAGGAGGATCTGGCTCTGCTTGGCGAAGTCGGGGATCGCCGCCACGCGCAGCCACGTGAGCGGCTGGCGGAGAAAGCCCCGCACCGTGCCGCCGATCCGCACGAGCACGTTGTGACCCGGCGCGTGCGGCAGCGAGAGCAGGCGGAAGAAGCCCGAGCCCTCGCCATAGCGCACGGGCTCGATGTGGCTCACGTCGTCGGTGTGGAGGATCGACGTGATCGCCACGCCCTTGGAGAAGTCCTCGCCTCGATCGGGCGAGACCACGCCGATGAGCGCCTCGTTGTTCGTGCGCACCATGTCCCCGACGCGCGGCGAGAGCGCGGGGAGGCAGCTCGCGTCCTCCTTCATGCGGAGAAGGAGCGGGATCGTGCCCATCACGCCGCCCGAGAACACCACGCGATCGGCGGTGAACGTGCGCGAGCGGGGCTGACCCTCGAGCTCGCTCTCCACCTCGATCTCGTAGCCGTGGCTTCCGTCCTTGGCGCCGCCGACGGGGCGCACGTAGCGCACCTCGGTCTCGGGCAACACGCGCGCGCCGCGCTTCTCGGCGAGGTAGAGGTAGTTGCGATCAAGCGTGTTCTTGGCGCCCACGCGACAGCCGGTCATGCACGCGCCACAGAAGTTGCAGCCGGTGCGCGAGGGCCCCTCACCGCCGAAGTAGGGATCGGGGACCTCCACCTCGGAGCGACCGAAGAAGACGGCCACCTCGGTGGGTGACCAGTGATCGCCACGACCGATCTCGTCGGCGATCTCCTTCATCACCTTGTCGCCGCGGGTGAGCGTGGGGTTGGGCGCGGCGCCGAGCATCGTGCGCGCCGTGGCGTAGTGGCGCGCGAGCTCCTTCTTCCACTCGGCGAGCCCTGCCCAGCTGCCCTTCTCGAAGAAGTCGTCCTTCGGCATCGGGAGCGTGTTCGCATACACGAGCGAGCCGCCGCCCACGCCGACGCCGTGGAGGATCGTGACGTGCGGGAAGAACGACATCTGGAAGATGCCGCGCAGGCCGACCTCGGGCTGCCAGAGCCAGCGGCGTACGTCCCAGTTGCTCGTGGGGAAGTCCTTCTTGTCGAAGCGACGCCCCTTCTCGAGCACGAGCACCCGGTAGCCCTTCTCGCTGAGGCGGAGCGCCGACACCGACCCGCCGAAGCCCGAGCCGATCACCACGAAGTCCCAGTGCGAGGGGAGCGCGTTTCCTGAATCGCGGTTCATCACGGCCGAGGATAGCGCCGTCGTGGGCCCGTCGCGTGGGTCCCGCTCACACGGCGCATGGGGGACGAATGGGCCATGGCCTGTCGTGCGCTCAGCGAGACGGAAGCGCCGCGCCGGTCGGGAGGATGGCGCGGAGGCGCGGCACGATCTGCTGCGGACTGCCTGGCCCGTGGATGGACCCCTCGATGCGCCGCTCGCTCGCGCGTCCGTCGTCCTCCGGAGAGACGAAGAGCGGGATCATGCGCGACCCGTAGCCCGCAGCGTCGAGGCGATCGCCGTCGCGATCCCGATCGAATTCGAGCAGGGCCAAGCGCGGCAGCTCGCCGTCGAGCGCGCCCTCCTCGGCGGCGCGGTGGAAGTACTGGCAGGGCTCGCACCAGCTCGCGCCCACGTAGACCAGCGGCACGCGGCCCTCCTCGCGAGCGCGCGCCATGTGTGCGCGCACGAGCGTGACGAGATCCCCCTCGGCGGGCGCGGGCTCGAAGCGGAGGTGGGGGCCCGCGGGCGCAGGCGCAGGCTCGCTCGCGGCGCGGGTGGTGCCCGGTGCGCGCCCGCGGAGCGGGGGCGACTCGCGGCACGCCTCGAGCGAGGCGCTGCTCACGAGGAGGCACGACGTGAGCAGCGCCGAGGCGAGGCGCGCGCGGTTCACGAGATCGGGGCGCATGACTCGACGAGCGTAGTACGACACCCCGAGGTCGGCGCGAACGGGTGGCGGCCACGCGACCACGACCGATCGACTCGTCTTCCTGCGGGCCCTAACGTGAGCGCATGCGCCCCCTCCGCCTCGTGCTCGCTCTCGGCCTCGCGGTCTCGGGCTGCTACCTCAGCCACGAGCGCGAGGACGGGGCGACGACCGATGCCGGCTCGCACGACGCGCACGCACCGTCGCTCGATGCGCCGCGCCTGCCCGACGCGGCGCGACCGTGTCGCTACGAGGTGCTCGCGCCGTGGCAGCTCACGCACGGCCCGGGAGATCAGGGCCTGCACGACATCCTCGCGCTCGAGTCGAGCTTCCTCGTGGTGACGGGATCGATGAACGATCCGCCGCCCGAGGCCGGGCGCTTCGCGCATCGGATCTCCACGGCTGCCGAGCTCGGCGAGCGAGAGCTGGTCTTCGGCGCGCCGGTGGGCGCGTACTTCTCGAACGTGGGCCTCGCGAGAAACGACCGCGTGCTCCTCGCGACCACGTACGACGACGGGGGCTGTCGGGCGCAGTCGCTCGATCTCGAGGGGCACCCGCTCGGGCCCGCGCGCACGCTCGCGATCGCGCGCTGCGCCGGGACCGTGGGCACGGGCGCGTCGTTCGCGACCTTCGACCGGCCCGGCCCGGAGGCTCCCGCGCTCCATCAGCTCGATGAAGCCGCGAGCACGATCGTGTCCTCGAGCGCGCCGATCGAGGAGCTGCGCGACGCGTTCTGGTGGTCGAGGGTCCGCCTCGACGATGGCACCTTCGTGGTGGCGGCGATGCACGACGGTGTCGAGCCCACGCGCGCCAGCGTGCAGCACCTCGACGCGAGCGGCGCGCCCCTCGCACCGCCCCGAGATCTCCCCATGTTCGGCGCGGCGAGCCGTGTCCGGCTCACGACGACCTCGCGCGGTCTGCTCGCCGCGTGGCTCGAGCAGCCCGACGGGGACCCGACCTCTCAGGAGAGGTCGCTGCGCGTCGTCCCGATCGACGTGAACGGTCAGCTCCTCGGCCCGGTGCAGCGCCCCTCGAGCGGCATCGCGTACCGCGACGGTGGGCTCTCGTCGGTGACGGCGGGCGATCGCGTGCTCTACGCGTTCATCGAGATCAGCGCGGGCGATCGCTTCGGCGAGCGTACGAGCCTCGTGGTGGCGCACACCACCGCGCTCGGTGAGCGCGTCGAGGAGACGCGCCTCGACGTGCGGGCGTTCCAGCGGAGCCCCGTGATCCGTGTGCGCGGGGACGAGGTGGTCGTGGGCACGACCGCGAGCGGCACCGACGACGGGCGGACGCAGGTGTTCATGGCCGCGATGGAGTGTCGATGAGGCGTCCGTTCCTGCCTCCGACGTGACGTTGCGTGAAGACGATCGACGCCACCGCGCGCAGGCTCTATCCCTTCGGCCATGAGCGCACGCGAGCACGACATCGTCCTCTTCGGAGCCACGGGCTTCACCGGTCAGCTGACGGCCGCGCACCTCGCGCGCACGCACCTCGCCGCGGGCCTGCGCCTGGCGCTCGCGGGGCGTGACGCGGCGAAGCTCGCGCGCGTGCGGAGCCAGCTCGCCGCCGAGGTCCCCGCGGCGAAGGCGCTGCCGATCCTCGTGGCAGACGCGCACGATCGCGCCGCCCTCGATCGCGTGACCGCG
>JAIBCE010000012.1 GCA_019694315.1 Sandaracinaceae bacterium | reverse complement strand
GAGCGCGCGATCCGCGGGCGAGTGTCGGCGTCGCGGCAAGGCCTCGGCGCGCTCGCGGAGAGGCTCGCGCTCGAGGAGCCCCGCGCGCGCGTCTCGCGCGATCGTCTCGCCCTGCAGGCGCTCGTGGGCCGCCTCGGCCCGCTGATCACGCGCCGCCTCGAGCACGCGCGGCGTGCGCTCGAGGTGCGCGCAGGTCGTGGTGCACCGCTGCTCGAGCGTGCGGCCGAGCGCGACCGCCGTCGGCTCGATGCGCTCGTGGCGCGTCTCTCGCGCGCGATGGCCCCTCGCCTCGCCCACGCTCGTCGCCGCTTCTCCGAGCAACTGCGCGCCCTCGACGCGCTCTCGCCGCTCGCGGTGCTCGAGCGCGGCTATGCGATCGCGACCGTGGCCGAGACGGGCCGCGCGGTGCGCGATGCGGCAGAGGTCCCGGCCGGTACGCGGCTCCGGGTGCGGGTCGCGCGGGGCGAGCTGTCGGCCGAGGTGCTCGAGAAGGAGTGAGGGCGGCCGACGAGAGGAGTGCTCGCGGCTCGACGAGGAGCGAGGGCGCGTCAGCCGCGTCGCATGTCGAGGTGATCGATGCCGTCGAGCAGGTATCGCTCGGAGACCGCGCGGAAGCCGAGCGACGCATAGAAGCGCTCGAGGTGCGCCTGTGCAGAGAGCGCGATGGGCGAGGCGCCGTGGCGCTCCGCGCACGCGATGGCCTCGCGCACGAGGCGTCGACCTTCTCCGGTGCCACGCAGCGCGCTGTGCACGACCACGCGGCCGATCACGTGCTCGACGCGCGGCGCGTCCGCGAGGAAGAGGCGCGCAGAGGCCCCGATCACACCCGCGGCGTCGCGCCCGATCACGTGCCACGCGTCGGGATCGCGCCCATCGGGATCGAGGAACACACAGGCCTGCTCCACGACGAAGATCTGCGAGCGCAGCGCGAGGAGGTCGTGCACGTCGCGGCCCGAGAGCCCGTCGAACGGAGCGCTCCGATACGAGAGAGCGCCTTCGGGCCGAGGGACGTGGAGAGCGTCGTGCATCGAATGCGAGCCTACACAGAGCCGACGTCAGGCGGGATCCGCTACGATGCTCCGATGCGCGCTCGGTTCATCGTGGCACTCGGGGTCGGCTCGCTCGCGGCGCTGGCAGGTTGCTCGGGCGACCAGGGCATCGACGTGGGGCCGCCCGGTGAGGATGCGTTCGTCGAGGGCCGCGATGCGCCCGGGCTCGATGCCCCCGGGCTCGATGCGCCCGGGCTCGATGCCCCCGGGCTCGATGCACCGCGCGACGACGCTCCGACACTGCCCGACGCATACGTGGTGCCCGATGCCTCGTGTGCGGCGGCGGGTGAGCCGTGCTCGCTCGGCGAGGGGACCTGCGAGCAGGGCGTGATCCGCTGCACCGGCGGCATCCCTTCGTGCGAGCCCACGGGCGTCGCGCTCGCGTCGGGCACGGTGTGTCGCGCGAGCGCAGGTGACTGCGACGTGGCCGAGTCGTGTGACGGCAGCGCCACCACGTGCCCCGCAGACACCCTCGTGTCGATGGGCGTCGAGTGTCGCGCGAGCGCGGGCGAGTGCGATCCCGCCGAGCACTGCTCCGGCGCGAGCGCCGCGTGTCCGGCCGACGTGCTCGCGTCGTCGAGCACGATGTGTCGGGTCTCGGGCGGCGACTGCGACGTCCCGGAGTACTGCACCGGCGACTCGGTCGCGTGTCCTTCGGACTTCGCGATGCTGATCGGCACGGTGTGCCGTGCCTCGGCCGGCGACTGCGACGTGGCCGAGACCTGCAACGGCTTCAAGACCTGCCCCGAAGACGGCTTCGCTGCGGGTGGCACGGTGTGTCGCGCCTCGGCTGGCGACTGCGACGTGGCCGAGACCTGCAGCGGCGCGAGCGCGGACTGTCCGCTCGACGCTCTGCGCGGTCCGACCACCACCTGCCGTGCGAGCCGCGGCCTCTGCGACAGCGCCGAGGCCTGCACGGGCGCGAGCGTCGACTGTCCCGTGGACGTGCGCGCGCCCGTCGGCACCGTGTGTCGTCCGTCTTTGGGATCGTGCGACGCGGTCGAGGCGTGCGACGGCACGACCGACGTGTGCCCACCCAACGCGTACCTCCCGAACACGACGTTCTGCCGCGTGTCCATGGGCGTGTGCGATGCGCCCGAGCACTGCTCCGGCTACAGCGCCGACTGCCCTGCCGACATCCTGCTCGGCCCGAGCTCCGTGTGTCGCCCGCAGATGGGCGTGTGCGACGTGCCCGAGGCCTGCACGGGCAGCTCGGTGAGCTGCCCCCCCAATGGCTACGCGGACTCGACGACGCGCTGCGCGCTCTCGAGCGGCGGGGCCTGCGATGTCGACGACTACTGCACGGGCAGCGCGCCCGGCTGCCCCGACCTCGTGCGGCCCTCGGGCGACGTCTGTCGCGCAGCCCGTAACCCCATGTGCGATGGTGTCGAGCGCTGCGACGGGGTCTCCCACGCATGTCCCGCAGACGTCTACGCGCCGCCCTCGGTCACGTGCAATCCGCCGTTCAACTGGCACTGCGACACCGGCCTCTGTTGCTCGGGCGCGACCTGCATGTGACCCGCACCTCGCAGGCGAGCGACCTCAGCCGAGCGCGAGCTCGTGCTCCTCGTCGTCGGCCACGCGCGAAGCCGAGCCGCTCGTAGGGCCGGATCGCTTGGAATTGCGGGCATCCCGACGGAACGGAGACGCGCGAGCCGTGAGGCCCGCGCCGTCGTCCGTGGCGATCGCCGCTCAGGCGCGCGCGATCACTGCGCCGACTGGAGCACGAAGGGATACGTGACGCTGGTCGGTCCCGACGACGCGGGGAAGGTCCAGCGACGCACGCTCTCCGAGACGCACTGCCCCACGTCGCCGATCTGTCCGCTCTCCTGCGCGACGAGCGAGCTCATCACGCGGCCCTCGGCGTTCACCATGAAGCGCACCGCGACGCGGCCCTCGAGGTCGGGGCGGCTCTGCAGCTCCTGCGAGTAGCAGAAGCGCACCTCGTTGATGTGCTGGCGCACCGTGCGCTGCACCTGCTCGCGGCTCAGGCCGCCGTTGGTCTCCGCGGTGCCGGGGCGGATGGGGTTCGGCACGCGACCGGGGGGCCGGCCTCCGTTCGGATCGCCGATGCCGACGCCGCCGGGGCCGATGGGGCCGGTCGTGTGGAGCTGACCGACCGCGAGCGTGCCCTGACCACAGTGCTCGCCGAGGCAGGTGCCACGGCCACCATCGCGCATGTCGAGCCCGCCCCACCCGCCGATGCCGGGGCCGCCCACGAGGTGCTCGAAGCCGGGGCCGCCGGGGCCGTCGATCATGTCGGGATTGCCATAGACCGAGCTGTCGCCCGTGATGGTCGCGAGCGCCGAGCTCAGCGACGCGATCGTGCCCATCTGCGCGATGTTCTCCGCGGTCACCTGGAGCGCGTGCTCGCTGCGACGCGCCGAGCCCGAGCGCTGACCGGGGCCACCGGCGATGTGCACCTCGGGCGTGTCGTTGCCCGCGCCCGCGGCCTCGTCGGGCTCCGTCGCGCCGTTGCCCGAGCTCCCGCCGCCCTGCGGGAGCTGGAGCAGCTCGCGCTCGTGCGCGATCGCCGCGAGGCTCACCTGCACGTAGCGCTGCGCGCTCGGATCGAGGTCCATGTTGAGCGCGGCCGCGTTGGGCGGCGCGAAGAAGAACGAGCCCACGAAGACCGCGTGCGCCGCGAACGCCGCCAGGCCCCAGCGCGCCGCGCGCCAGTCGAGGAGCGGCCCGCGATCGGCGGCCTTCTCGGGGGCCGCGCCGGGGCGCACGAAGAACGAGAACTCGCCGAAGCGGATCTCAGCCACGTGATCGAGCGCGAGCTCCAGGCTGCGCACGCGCTCCACGCCCTGCACCTCGAGCGGCTGGCCGCCCTTGGTCGCGACCAGCTCCGCCGCCTCCGGCACCTGGAGCACGAAGCGACCGTGGTCGATGCCGACGAGGCGGAAGCGCTCCCCCTCGCCGAGGCGGCTCGCGAGCTCCATCGGCAGGACGAAGCGAAGACCCTGGTGCGCGCCGATCCACACGGCGGGGCAGCGCTCGGCGTCGACGAGCTCGGCGTCGATGACTGCGCGCTGACCGGTCGCATCGCGCCACGCGAAGAGCACCTCGACCGAGCCAACCTCACCCGTCACCACCGTCTTCGTCATCTCGTCCATGGCGTCTCTCCCTCGCGCGTGCGCGCTCGTTCGCGATCGGGCCTCTCGTGATCGAGAGCGCTCCGACGCGTCGTCTCCGAGGAGCTCTCGCGGCCCATCCGCGTCGCGTCCTCTTGGGCATAGAGACAGCACTCCGCGTGCCAGGTTCCCGCGCCCACGATCGCGCGGATCGCGCGCCGCCTCTACGCGCGACGATCGCGGAATTCGCCCTGTTTCATGGGAGATCGTGCGCAACCGAGGGTGTCACACCCCGGTGTAACAGCGCGTCACGTTGCAGCGAGACCCTGTGACGATCTCCGTATTTCCCGCGCCCCCATCGCTCGTCGTCGCTTCGCTCCTCCAGCGCTCGCGCCTCAAGGGGGAGCTTCGCTCCCCCGCCGGCCGGCTCCCCATCAGAGCGTCGTCTTGGATTGTCTCTCGGTCTCTCAATAGAGCGTCTGCAGCGCCTCGCCGTACCTCTGCATCACGACGCGCCGCTTGAGGCTCATCTTCGGCGTGAGCATGCCGTTGTCGACGGTGAAGTCCTCGGAGATCAGCTTGATCTTCTTGATCTTCTCGAACTGCTTGAAGTCGGCCGAGTGCTTGTCGACCTCCTCGCGGAGCAGGGCCTGCACCTTGTCGTTCTCGAGGAGCGCGGCGCCCGAGCCCGACACGCCGTGGGCGTCGGCCCACTTCTGCACCTCGGCCATGTTCGCGACGACGAGCGCGACGTTGTAGGGCTTGTTGTCGCCGTAGACCATCGCGTTGGCGACGAAGCCCGAGAGCTTGATGAGCTCCTCGAGCGGCGCGGGCGCGACGTACTTGCCGTTCTCGAGCTTGTACTGCTCCTTGATGCGCCCCGTGATGTAGAGGAAGCCCTCCTCGTCGAGGTAGCCCATGTCACCGGTGCGGAAGCCGCCGTCGGACGTGAAGACCTTGTCGTTCTCCTCGGGCAGCGCGTGATAGCCCTGCATCACGTTGTGCCCGTAGACGACGATCTCACCGTTCTTCGGGTCCCCCGTGGCGGTGAGGTCGATCTTGATCGTCACGCCGGGGATCGCCTTGCCGACGCTGCCGATCTTGCGCGCCCCCGGCCAGTTGGCCGTCGCGATCGGCGAGGTCTCGGTGAGGCCGTAGCCCTCGTAGACGACGATGCCGAGGTTGTCGATGAACTCGGCCACCTCGCGGCTGATCGCCGCGCCGCCGGAGAACGCGTACTTGAGCCGCCCCCCGAAGAGGTCGCGGATCTTCTGGAACACGAGCTTGTCGAAGACGCGCTGCTTGAGGTCTGCCGTGCCGCTCGTGCGTCGCTGCTCGGCGAGGCGCTTTCGCGTCACCACGTTCTTCATCGCGGAGCGGAAGATCGCCTGTCGCCAGCCGGGGCTCGTCGAGACCTGCTTGTTCACCCTGTCGTAGAGGCGGTTGAAGATGCGCGGCACCGAGAAGAGCAGCGTGGGCTGCACCTCCTTGAGGTTGTCGAGGATCTTGTCGACCGCCTCCGCGATGCCCATGGACGCGCCCATCGAGAAGAGCATGTGGAGCTCGGCGGTCTGCCCGAAGCTGTGCGCCCACGGAAGGAACGAGAGCGAGCGGTCCTCGGGCGACATCGGGAAGACCTCGTGCATCGCGCTCACGTTGCACGCGAAATTCGCGTGCGTGAGCTTCACGCCCTTGGGCTTGCCCGTGGTGCCGGAGGTGTAGATGAAGCACGCCACGTCGCTCGGCGCCGGCGTGATCGCCGGGGCGGGTGCCTTCTTGCCCGCGTCACGGAGCGCGGCCCAGCCCATCCCCTTCTCGCCCGCGCCAGCGTCGAGGACGATCACGTGCTCGAGCTCGGTGAGGTGCGTGCCGTCCTCGTCGGGCGCGGCCTTGGCGGCGAGGATCGCGTCGCGGATCTTCGCGTTGGCCACGATCACCGCGCGCGCGCCGCAGTCCTTGAGGATGTACGCCCACTCGGTGGGCATCTGCGACTCGTACATGGGCACGTAGGCCGCACCGAGACCGTACGTCGCGTACGCACCGACGGCCCACTCCGGGCGGTTGTTGGCGATGATGCCGACGCGATCGCCGTTGCCCACGCCCAGGCTCGCGAGGCCCGCGCGTACCTCCGCCACCTCGCGCGCGAACTGGCCGTAGGTCATCCACTGCCACTCGCCGCGCTGCTTGGTGCCGAAGAGGGGCCGATCCGCGTACTTCTGGGTGGACGCGTCGAAGACGGCGCAGAGGGTCTCGTACTGAGGCTTGAACGTCGTGGGCATGCGGGGCGCGACGGTAGCAAGAAAAGCCGCCCTCGCAGCGCGGATCGTGCGCTCGCGTCGACGCGAGCGGCCTCGACCATGCGCCGTGATCGTCGGCTCTACGTGCGAAGCATCGCGTAGGCGAGCACGCCGAGGCTGATCAGCCCGGCGACCGCCGCGAGGAGCAGGAGCGCGAGCACCACGCCGAAGGAGAGGACCACCAGCGCTCGCAGGCCACCGGGCGCAGTCTTCGAGGACGCTGCCTTCTTGCGTGCGGGGCTCGCTCGCGCTCGACGTGGCGCTTCGTGTCGTGGCCCGTGTCGTGGCCAGACGCTCCTCGTGCGCTCGATCGGCGCGGTGTCGATCGCGTCGGGGACGCCGATGCGTGTGATGGCGGCCTCGTGTGGCGGGGGGCTCGGTTCGAGGAGGTTCGAGCGTCCGGGCGCATAGCCCGTCCGCTCGAGGTCGGTCGGCGCCTCGACCGGGCTCGCGAACAAGCTCTCCTTCGCGAGCTCGGAGACGAAGCGCCGACAGCTCGCGCACACGTCGAGGTGGGCCTCGATCTCCTCGCGCGCCTCGACCGAGAGCTGCCCATCGACGAGCGCGAGCGCGCGATCGTCGTCGAGGCATGCGCTGCTCCGCGGAGCTCGCTCGTCGAGGTCGACCATCGGATGCGAGCATTGCCCGACCTCTTGCATCGTGTCAGCGTCCTTTCATGTCGGCAGAAGCGCTGGCGCGTCGGCTCGCGCGCACCGACGACGAGGTGGAGCCTCTCGCTCGCGCGCTCGAGGCGGCGCTGGGCTCCACGCTCACGGGGCGCGAGGCGCTGTTCGCGCCGTTCGTGTCGCACCTCGCCGCGCTCGCGCCGCAGCTCGATGCAGAGGCGCCCGCCGACCGCATCCTGCACCTGCCGTGGAGTGGCGCGCGCCTGGCCGATCTCTGGCTCGCGTTTCGTGCGACCTCGGGCGAGACCGAGGCGCTGCGCACGCTCGAGGACACGATGCTCTCGCCGCTCGTCCACCGTCTCGGTCGCGAGGTGGAGGACGCGCGCGACGCGCTGCAGTCTCTGCGCACGGCGCTCCTCGTGGGCGATGGCGCGAGCGGGCCGCGCCTGCTCGGCTACACGGGGCGCGGGGATCTCGCGCGCTTCGTGAAGGTCGCTGCCACGCGCACGTGGCTCAACGCCAAGCGCGGTGTGCGCCGCGAGGTGCAGGACGAGGATCGCCTCCTCGAGGAGCAGGCTCCCGTGGACGGCGAGCTCCACGGCATGAAGGAGGCCTACAGCGCCGCGTTCCGCGTCGCGTTCAAGGCCGCGCTCGCCACGCTCGAGCCGAGCGAGCGCAACCTCCTGCGCCAGCACTACCTCGACGGCCTGACGATGGAGCACATCGGCACGCTCCACGGCGTGCACCGCGTGACCGTCCATCGCTGGATCGATCGCGCCCGCGCCACCCTCGCGGAGCAGACTCGCGCGAGGATGGCGGGCGCGCTGGGCTTGCGCGATGTCGAGGTGCAGAGCGTGCTGCGCCTCATCCAGAGTCGGCTCGACGTGAGCCTCCGGTCACACCTCGACTGGCGCGAGTGACGGGGAGCTCGAGCCCCCGAGCGCGCGCCGAACGGCGCGCAGAGCTCAGACGTACCAGAGCGCGCCGTACGCGGCCGACACGAGGATCGCGAGCGCGCCGAGCGGCACCTGGAAGGCCGCGAGCTTGTCGCGGAGCATCGTGCCCTTCTCGATGGCCTGCGCGTTGCCGCGGAAGACGTAGGTCGAGACCATCCCGAAGCCGAGGAGCAGGCCCACCGAGAAGTCGGCGATGCCGGACACGAGGCCGAAGATCCAGAGCAGCGGCGTGCTCGAGAGGGCCCCGATCCCCGTGACGGCGTGGATCAGCTCCCAGACGCCCCAGCCGAACATGATGATGCCGATCGTGCCCTGGTAGGGCGCGAGCTTCGCGAGCGCCTCGGCTGCGTTCGGAGCGCGCTTCGCGACGAGCGAGGACATCGCGAGCAGGCCGCCTGCGATCCCGATGAGCGTTGCGATGATGGCCATGACTCGTTCTCCTTCTTCTTCCGTTTCTTGGGTGCGAGGCCTTCGCTGCGGGCCTCTTCTGGAAGGACACGGGTCGTCGCCGCGAGTAACAAAAAAAAAGACCGGCGTTCGGTTCGCCCTGTTTTCGTGAGGCTCGCGGCGCGCGAGGCGGATGACCGAGCGACGCGAGGAGCGCGTCGATGGCATCCTCGCGCCATGGAGCTCTTCCTCGTGATCGCGCTCGTGGTCGTCGTGGTGGTGGGCCTCGCGGCGATGTTCTTCTCCGAGGCGGCGCAGACCCGCCGCGCCATGCTGCGTGTGCCTCGCAGCAACGTCTCCGCGGCCATCGACGGGGAGCTCGTGCGACTCGTGGGTCGTGTGGTGGAGCTCGATCCGGCGCTCGACGCGCCGCTCTCGCACCGGCGCTGCGTGGCCTTTCGCGTGCTCGTCGAGACGAAGCAGTCCACGGGCAAGTCGAGTCACTGGGTGAGCACGATCGATCAACGCGAGTCCGTGCGCTTCGTGCTCGAGGATGAGTCGGGGCGTGCGCGCATCGAGGCGGCGCAGAGCAAGCTCCTCGTGGAGCTCGACGAGGAGCAGGGCTCGGGCTTCCTCAACGACGCGACCCCGGAGCTCGAGGCCTATCTCGCCGAGCACGGCAAGGAGAGCACCAACTTCCTCGGCCTCAACAAGTCCATGCGCTACCGCGAGGGCGTGCTCGCGCTGGGCGAGACCGTCGCGGTGCTCGGCGTCGCGCGCTGGGAGGACGATCCCGACGCCGGTGCTGTGGACATGGGCCAGGCAGGCTTTCGCGACGCGCCCCGCAAGAAGCGCCTCGTGCTCGAGCCCGCCAACGACGGCCTCTACGCCAGCGACGATCCCGCCGTGCTGAAGTGAGGGCGTCGCGCGACGGGCCATGCGTCACACGAATCGCCCACGAAACAGGGCGTTCTCGAGGCTCGTCAGATCGGCTTGCGCGGCGGGACCGCGGCGGTGGCCACGAGCATGCCGGCGGCGATCGCGAAGGCGATGAGCAGCATCCGAAAGCCCGTCTCGATCGCGGTCGACACATCGCCCTCGAGGAGCGAGCGCACGCTGAGGAAGCCCACGCTGCCCGGCACCAGGAACAGGATGCCCGGCGTGAGGATGAGCGCGATCGGCCGATCCTTGAGGCGCGCGAAGAGGTGCGCGGCCGAGGCCACGAGCATCGCCGCCACGAACGCCCCGAGCTCGGCGCCGAGGAGCCAGCCGCCCAGGCGCGAGCCTGCGAGCGAGATGCCTGCAGAGAGCAGGATCCACCCACGATCCTCGGGCTTGGCGCGCAGGAGCACCGAGAACGAGAGCGCCGCAGCGAAGGGCGCGGCGAGCTCCGTCCACCACGGCAGATCGGGCGCCTCGCGCACACGCGGCACGTGCGGGAGCAGATCGGCGACGTGCCGTCCGAGCGCCACGCCGAAGCCGAGCTGGAGAAAGGTCACCACCGCCGCCATCAGGCGCGAGGTACCGGACACGAGGTGCGCCGTGGCGAGCTCGACCATCGCGGTGGTGAGCGTGAGCCCCGGAAGGAGCACGAGGGTCGCGGCCAGGAGCAGCACGGAGGGCCTCACCGCGAGGCCCTCGACGGCGATGAAGGTCGCGCCGAACGAGACCGTGAACGACGCGATCGCAGGAAGGAGACGCGCGAGCGAAGGCACCTTCTTCGCGAGCGCCTCGAGCACGCCCACCACGAGGCCGAGGAGGCCCGCGAAGGGGATGTCGTAGCCCCCACCGCCGAGGAGCGTGGCCGACACCGCGGACACGAGCGCGTACGCGAGCGCGGTGGAGACGTCGCCGTAGCGCGCGGGCTTGGCGAGGATCGTGTCGAGGCGCGCGGCCGCGTCGGCAGGCGAGAGCTCACGACGCTCCACGCGGCCCACGAGCTCGTAGAGCGCCGAGAGCTTCTCCAGATCCGTCGCGCCCGGCGAGACGCGGAGCACGCGCGTCTTGGCCTCCTGCTCACTCGCGAGCGTGACGATCAGCGCGGTGGGCGTGCAGAAGACGTCGATCTCGAGCTCGAGCGCGTCGGCCACGCGCTCGAGCGCGTCCTCCACGCGATAGGCAGGCATCCCATACGAGATGAGGCCGCGCGCGAGCCGCAGCGTGAAGCGCAGCGAGGGATCGAGGCCGACCTCCGCGAGCGCGTCGTTGGGCCCTGCGGACACGAGCTCGTCGAGGGAGCTGCCCGCGCTCGTGCGCGACTTGCGTGGCCGACGCCCCGTCATCACCCGCGCGGCCTGGAGGAGCCAGAGATCCACGCGCCCGGTTCTGTCACGAAATGCGCCCGACGCCCGCGCTCGCACGTCCCTCACGAGGGATTGTCGCAGCGCTCGACGGTGATCTCGCACAAGTGCGCGCCATCGGCGCAGGTGACCGCACGCAACGTGCTCCCCTACGCTCGCGTGCTTCCCATGCTGCGACGACGACGCGCCCTGCTCGCGCTGATCCTCACCGCGAGCCTCACCGCCTGCGAGCCCGGCTCCACGCCCGACGATGCGAGCTCCGACGCTCCCCTCCGCGACGATGCCCCGGTGATCGATGCGGGGCCCGTCACGCCGCTGCCCACCGATCACTGCACCTACGCGCCGCTGCCCGCGACCGCTCGCGCAGGAGGCACGGTCACACCCGGGGCCGTGCGGGCGGGCGTGGCCATCCGCGCCATCGAGGCACCCATCGGCGTGGCGCTCGGCGGCAACACGTCTCGAGCGAACCTCTTCGGCTCACAAGGCACGATCGACGCGCGCGACGTGCGCCTCTCGGGGAGCTTCACGCCGTCGGTGGGCATCGAGACCATCCCGCACGCCAAGGCCCTCGCGATCACCGCGGGCGACGAGACCGTGGTGCTCCTGCGCACCGACCTCATCTTCGCCGACGACACGATCACGCACGAGGTGACCGAGCGCCTCGGGCCCGAGCTCGCCGGCAAGGTGATCTGGACGAGCACGCACAGTCACACCGCCCCGGGCTCGTTCTCCGCGGACCTCAAATTCCAGGTGGGCGCGGGGCCCGTGCGCGCGAGCGTCCGCGCTGCGCTCGTCGAGGCGCTCGTCGGCGCGGCCGAGGAAGCGCTCGCGTCACGCGTGCCCGCACGCATCGGCATCGCGACGAACGAGCACTTCGATCCCGAGCACCACGTCAGCTACGACCGCCGCGACGAGAACGACGATCTCTTCGGTGGCCAAGAGCGCGCCGACGAGCGGCTCGCCGTGATCCGCGTCGATCGCGTGGACGGCGAGCCGCTCGCGATCGTGCCGATCTTCGGCGTGCACTCCGCGATCCTCGACGACGACGTGGCGGTCTTCTCCACCGACGCGAGCGGCGCCTTCGATCACGCGATCGAGGAGCAATTCGATCGCGAGGTGCTCGTCATGCACGTGCAGGGCGCCGCGGGAGACGTGCTCGGCGCGAGCCACGGGCACCTGCGCTTCGCCGACGAGGAGCCGCAGTGGGACTTCGCGCGCAACGAGGAGTGCGCGCGCTTCGCCACGGCGGAGATCATGGAGGCGTGGGAGCGCGCGGGGTCTGCGATGCAGGACACGCTCGCGATGGAGATGGTCACGCGATCGGTCGAAATGGGACCGAGCTGGGAGACCTTCACCGTGCGTGGTGGTGCGCTCTCGTATGCGCCCTGGGACGGGACGCGCGCGTGCGATCGCGTGGTGTTCGAGGCCGACGGGCTCACCGTCGCGAGCCCGATCGACGAGTTCAACGCGCCCGGTGGCGCTTCGCTCTGCGGCGACGACGCCGATCCTCAGCTGCCCATCGCGCGCTTGCCCAACACGGAGGGCCTCTTCCCCTATGGCAGCTGCGCGTCGATCCCGCGCGTGACGCGCGTGCTCGGCCCCGCGCTCTCGTTCGAGTTCGGTCGCATGCCCATCTGCTCGGGCACGCGCACCACGGTGGGCGCGTGGCGTCTGGGCGACTTCCTCTTCGGCCTCGCGCCGGGAGAGCCCGTCACGCTCTGGCGCGACGCGGTCGTGGCGCGCTCGCCGTTTCCGCCCGGGCGGACCTTCGTCATCGGCTACGCGCTCGGGCACAACGGCTATCTGCTCACGCCCGAGGACTGGCTGCGCGGAGGCTACGAGCCCTCGATCAACAGCTGGGGCCCACTCGAGGGCGAGTACCTCGGGGAGCGCATCGTCGAGCTGCTCGCGCTCGCCGCGACCGACGTGCGTGAGGACGCGGCCGCGGGTGGTGCCGACCGTGTCGTAGCACCGAGCTTCACCGACACCGGGGTGCCCGACGCGGACCCTGCGCCGCGCGCGGGCGAGATCCCCGAGACCATCCCCACCGAGGTGTGGATGCGTCGTGGCATCCATCCGCTCACGGCGCAGCCGAGCGCGCGCGTCGAGCGCGTCACGGGCGTCGCGCGCTTCGTGTGGATCGGTGAGGATCCGATGACTGCGACGCCGCACGTGCGCCTCGAGCGCGAGGTCGACGGTGTCTTCCAACCGGTGGTGCGGCGGAGCGGCCGTGTGGTCGAGGATCGCGATCTCCTCCTCGTGTGGACGCCGCTCCCGCTGCTCTACACCGCAGGCGAGCCGCGCACGCACTACTGGACGCTCGAGTGGCAGGCGGTGAGCTGGGAGCACGGCGTGCTCGAGGATCGCGCGGGCCTTCCGCTCGGGCGCTATCGCTTTCACGTCGAGGGCCGCGACTACGTCGTCGACAGCGCGCCGTTCGAGGTGGTTCCGGGCGCGATCGACGTGCACGCGAGCGTCGAGGGCACCTCGATTGCGATCGACGCGCGCTATCAGCCGCGCGAGGGCTGGCGCCTGCTCGATCTCGAAGGGCCCGCGGATCACGACGTCCCCGTGCTGGCGGGGCCGCTCGAGATCGAGCTCCTGCAAGAAGGCGGCGGCTCCGAGACGCAGAGCGCGCCCCTCGCCAGCCCAGGCATCGTACGCGTCACCCCGAGCGGCAGCGGGCGCGTGATCGAGGTGATCGTGCGCGACCGCTTCGGCAACGAGGGCCGCGCGTCGCCGTGAGGGCGGATCCCGTCGTAGGCGCGTGCGCGACGTCGGCCGCGAGGTCGGCCGCGATCCACCACATCACGCCGCACGCGCGTCGCCTCCACGCCTCACGCAGGCCCGGACGAAGGGGCACGTCGAAGACGGCACGCGGCGTGCTGGTTGCGCGGACGATGTCCCCCTCGTCTCGCCCGCCGCGGCGTGATCGCTCGGATCGCCCACGGATCTCGGCCTCCCATCTGCCCAGCGACTGGACGTCCCTCGGGCCTCGGGCGCCCCGACATGCCGCCTCGGGTCCGCGCGGCGCGCTCCTCTGTCTCGTGCTCGCGGTGCTCGGCTGTGCAGGCTGCACTGCGCGGCTCGAGGCGCCGATCACCGACGCGGGGCGCAGCGCGGACGCCGTGGTCGACCACGTCGACGCGTCGCGCCGAACCGATGCCCCGCCGTCGGACGATGTGTGGCGCCCACCGGCATGTCCTTGTCTCGCGGGCGAGGGCACGTACTGCGAGAGCGAGCTCGCGGCGCTCGCCGAGGCTGCCGGCTGCGTGGTCGACGGAGTCGCGGCCACGGGCGATCGACTCTTCACCTGCGCGGGCGACGTGTGGTCCGCGGGCGAGCGATGCACCGCGGGCTGCGCGTCTGGCGAGACGGGCGCGAGCGCCGCGTGCGAGCTCCCCGTCTGCGACTGCTTCGTCCGCGTGTCGTGGTGCGGCGCGAGCGCGGCCCGTCATGCGCTCGGGCTCGACGTGCCCTGTCGCGTGCCGCTCGTGCCCGAGCACGACGACGACCTGCTCGGCTGCGACGCCGGTCGCTGGGTCGTCCTCGAGGACTGTGCCGAGGGCTGCGCCGAGATGGCGACCGGCACCCCCGACGCGTGCGTCTCGCGCGCGACGCCCGCGGATCCCGGGTGGGCTGCGTGCCCCTCGCGTCCGCTGCTCCACGCGGGCCTGCACCCCGAGGCCTCGGATCGCCTCCGCTGTGCGGGCGTGAGCGCGTCGCGCATCACGCAGACGATCGGCAGCGCGCCTGCTTCGGCCGGCTATCACGCCGCCGATGGCACCGCCGACGGGCTCGCGTACACGGCCGCGGTCGATCTCTCCACGCGCGACCTCACGAGCAGCGAGATCCGCGCGCTCCTCCAGCGCCTGGGCGACAACGGCTTCGCCGCCTGGTACCGACAGCCCGGCGCCGATGGCTGGCCCGCGAGCGAGGCCCCGCACATCCACGCCGTGTTCGCGGGCGTGATCATGAAGTCCGCCCTCCGCGGCCAGGTGCGCGACTTCCTCGACGGCCGCAACGGCCTCACGTCACACACGATCTACCGCTTCTGGCCCCCTCCGGCCGATGTGCGCGCGATCGTGTCGCTGCTCTTCTCACGCCACTACACGCCCTGAGAAAAAGGGAGAGTCTCCGACGTCGAGTCGGCTCTCGCATCGATTCTCTTGGGTCTGACCCGGTGTGGGCGTCACTCGATCGCCCGGAGATCCGCGCGATCGGTGCCGAGGGAGAACACGGGCGGGCTGCCGATCGGGGCCTCGATCGTGATCGAGCGACCGCCCTCGTAGCTCGTGCCGGTCCACACGTGGAACCACGTGCCGGGTGGCAGGTACACCTCGCGCGAGGTCTGTCCCTCGTTCAGCACCGGGGCCACGAGCAGCGTGTCGCCGATCAGGTACTCGTCGCTCACGGCGCGGCTCGGCACGTCGTCCTCGAAGACCAGCCCGAGGTGACGGAGCGGCGGGATCGAGGTCGCGTGCGCCTCCTCGGCGAGCGCCATGAATTCGGGCACGAGCGCCTCGTGCACGCGCGCGAAGCGACGGAAGTGCGCGATGGTGTCGGCGTCGGAATTCCAGTTCCAGTTGGCGCCGGCGTTCAGGCCCTCGTGCGTGCGCATGAAGGTCGTGAACGCGCCGAGCTCCGTCCAGCGCTGATAGAGCTCCTTCGTGCTCGGCCCGCCGCTGTAGCCGGCGATGTCGTGCGTCACGAGCGGTGTGGCCGAGAGGCCCAGGTTCAGCATCGCGGGCACCACGGTCGGGAGGCCATCGGTCGGGAGGAAGTCGGCCTCTTGATCGCCGAGCCACACGATCTGCTGCTCTCGCTGCTCTCCGGTCCAGCCCGAGCGCGAGAACACCACCCAATCGCCATCGGGCCGGAGCTCGTCGAAGACCTCGCGCGACGCGTGGTGCCAGAGGCGCGGATACTCGTTGTGGACGAGCATCGGATCTCCCTCGTGGATCGTCGCGTCGGGAGGGAGCCATTCGCCGAAATCGGCCATCCAGCCATCGAATCCGTAGTGACTGACCATCTCGCGGAGATAGCCATTCACGTACTCGTAGGTCGCAGGATTGGTGAAGTCGGCCACCGAGCCACGACCGAGCACGATGGGAAACGAATACGGCATTCCGTCTTGCGTGGGCAGCATGCCCATGGCCGCCATCTCGTCGAAGTGCTCGAGATCCGCCATCACGAACGAATTCGCATAGGCGAGGAAGCGGATGCCCTCGCGACCTCCCGTGCTCGCGCGCGCGTGGAGATCGCTCACCATGCCCGCGAGATCGGGATACTGCGTCTCGTCTGCGTTCCAGTGGTAGTAGAGGTCGTAGGTGTCGCCGGTGAGGATGCGGCCGCCGACCCAGTCCTGGACCCAGATGGCCGAGAACGGCACCTCGGCGTCCTCGAGCTCCTGCACCTCGGCGAGCACCGCCTCGCGTCCTCCCTGCATGCCGATCCACGGCGAATAGGCCCAGTCGGGCGGCACCGGCGGACGCCCCACACGGTCACCGAGCTGCGTCACGAGCGCGCGCGGGCTCGGCCCGTGGAGCACGAGCGCGCGGAGCGAGCGCTGCTCGTTGGTCTCCGCAGGATCGCGATGCTCCACCTCGATCCACGCGACCTCGCTCTCGGTCGCACAGAGGTCCACGTCCACGCGCGCCGTCGTGTCCACGAGCACGCCGAAGCCGCGCCAGTCGATCCACCACGGCATCGGATAGTAGGTGGTGTGCTCGTCGCCCGAGATCGACGTGCGCCCCGTGCGACCGATGCCCTGCTCGCCCACCCACAGCGGAAACGACTCTCCCCGCTGGTCGGTCTGGTTGTACTGCTCACCGAAGCCCACGAAGCTCGCGTCCTCGTCACACGCGAAGGGAAGCGCATAGCTGAGCTCGCCGTCGCCGGGCGTCACTCCGTCGATCGCGAGCTCCATCGCGGTGGCCACGTCGGGCGTCTCGACGCCGATCGTGACCGTCGCGTGCTGCCCCGCCGCGCTCGCGAAGCGCACCACCACGTGATCGCCCTCGAGCGCGCTGCCCTCGAAGATCGAGAAGCTCGTGTCGAGCGCGTTGCTGCGGCGGAACGTGTAGAAGCCCTGGAGCATCGTCGCGCGCAGGCCGAACGTGCGCGCGAGCGGCCCGCGTCCCGACGCGGTCGCCGCGAGCGCATGCCCGCTCTCCGAGGTGAGCGAGATCGCGCCGTCGGAGGCCACATCCACGCGTGTGCCGTCCGAGAGCACGTACGACGCGGGCGCGAGGGTGGTGGGGCCTCCACAGGCGAGGAGAAGAAGGGCGGGCGCAGAGAGCCAACGAGCAGGACGTCGCATCGCGGGCGATCATCGCATAGGCGGCCGCGCGCGCCGTCTCTCTCGTGGCGTGCGCCCCATCCGCGCCAGCGACGCGTGCTCCCCTTTCACGAGAAGCCCGCGATCGGCTACCTGGGAGTCGTGGCCCTCGTCAGCGCGCGTGCGTCTCGATCGTGACGTAGGTGCCGGCGGCGGTGGCGCGATAGCCCATCACGCCCTGGTTCGCGGTCTGCAGCATCCACGGCGGCTCGGACTCCGTGTCGATCGCGATCGGGAGCACCGAGGTCACGGGATCGATCCCCAGATCCGTCTCGGTCACCGCGCTCGGCAGCTCGGGGACGACGATGCTCGTGGGAGCCCCGTCGGCGGCGAGCACGCCGAACACGCGCCAGCGCGGCGCCTGCGAGTCGGTCTCGCCGATGTGAAGGCCCACGTAGCCCCATCCCGTCGCTGCAGCCGTGACCACCGCGCCGTCGAGGCTCGCGCCGACGAGCTCGAGGCTCGTGAGCGCGCCGATCGTGATGGTCGCGTCCGCGTTCGGACCGCTGCGGAAGACGTTGAGCTGGAAGGTCGGCGCCATCGACGACGTGTAGAGGAAGTTCATCGGGAAGGCGTCGAAGTCGCGCACCGCGAACACGATCTCGGACGGCGTCGAGGAGCTCACCACCACGCTGCCCACGACGGCGTAGGAGCCGGTCGGCAGCACGTGCTGCGGCTGGAAGTAGGCCGGAGTCACCGCGCTCAGCGGGCCCGTGGAGGGGAGCCTCACGTGCACCGCGTGCTCACGCGGTGTGGCGCCGCCGAAGCTCAGCGCGACGTCGGTGACGGGCGCCCGCGGCCGCGTGGTCTCGGGCGTCACCGCGACGTCGAGCGCGCGCCCCGCGCCGTCGAGCTCGAGGGCCACGAAGCGCAGCGGCGAGGGCGGGCTCTCCACGTACTGCAGGCTCGACCACGATTCGCGCGCACCGGTGACGGTCTCGAAGTCGTAGGTGTCGACGACGTACGTGCTCGTCGCGTGAACGGGGCTGAGGGTGCCGCTCACCGGATACGACTCGTCCGAGAACGTCGTGATGGGATCGAGGCGCACGTCGCCGGCGAAGTCGAAGCCGAGCACATCCACCACGCTGATCGCCGCGTACCCCACGCGCGCCGCGGTGATCGACCACGGGCCGAGCGCAGGGTCGACCATGAAGGTCACGACACCGTCACTGCCGGTGGTCTCTTCGAAGCCCAGGCCGCACGAGGCGCCCGCTGCGCGCACCGCCGCGCCCGACATCGGCGCGTCGCTCGGATCGAGCACGCGCACGCGGATCGGCGTGGCTCCCGGCTCGCAGGGCATGGGGGCAGCGTCGGGGGGGCCTGCGTCGCGACCTGCATCCGGCGGAGGCATACAGCCCGGCTGCGCGAGGCAGCGCGTGTGATCGAGCGTCTCGCACGCGGTGGCCATGCCACTACAGCCGCGAGAGCCCATCACGCAGCCCGCCTGCGAGGAGCACTCCGTCTCGGTCAGCGTCGCGCAGTCGCGCGGCGTGCCTGCGCAAGAGCCCGACCAGCTGCAGCCGTCCTGTGCCTCGCACTCGGTCATGGTGAGCAGACGCGCGCACGACACCGCGAAGCCTCGACACGACGTGACCGTGCAGCCCATGACCGTGCTGCACGAGGCGACGTCGAGGCTGCTGCACGCCGTCGCGAGCCCCTCGCACTCGTGCAGCACCACGTGCGCGTCCGGCGGGACCGTGAAGGCGTCCCCTTCGACGCGCGCGTCCATCTCCATCGGCGTCGCGGCGTCGGGGACGGCGGGATCACCACCGCACCCGAGCTGCGCCGCTGCCCAGAGGACACCGATGAGCGATGCCCACACCCTCCGCCTGCTCTGCATCCGACGGCTCTAGCGACTCGCCGGCGCCTTGTCCAATGGGCACACGCCAGGTGCTCCGTGCGCCACGGATCGGCGCTCGCCGTTCACCGCGAGCCGAGGGCCTCGCGGACGGCGCGTGCGAGCGCGAGCGCGTGCTCGCCATCGCCGTGCACACAGATCGTGTCGTGACCTTCGCGCGCGAGACGCAGAGCCTGCGCGGCGGCGAACGCCGGATCGCTGACGAGGGCGCCGGGCTCGCCACGGGGGACGAGCGAGCCGTCGGAGCGCAGCGCACGGTCCGCGAAGCCTTCGCGCTCGAACGGCAAGCCTTCGCGGAGGCAGAATTGTCGCTGTTCACCCCGCGGGGGACCCACGACGATCACGGGGCCGAGCGCCTCGCGCACCGCGCCGAGCACGAGCGCCGCGAGCGCGGGGTCGCGGTTCGCGTCGTGGTAGAGCGCGCCGTGGAGCTTGGCGTGCGCGAGCGAGACGCCGAGCGAGCGCGCGCACGCGAGGAGCGCGTGACACTGCGTGAGGATCGACGCCCGCAAGGCCTCGGGCTCGATCGGCATCGACGTACGGCCGAAGCCCGCGCGATCGGGGTACGAGGGATGCGCGCCCGCACGGATCGCGTACGCGCGGCACGCACGGAGGCAGCGCGTCATCGAGGCGTCGTCGCCGGCGTGGCCGCCGCACGCGATGTTGAGCGCGTCGGCGCAGCGAAGGAGCGCCTCGCTCTCCGCGTCGTGCTCGCCGGCGTCGAGGTTGAGCAGCGTCACGCCCCGAGGGTGCCTGATTCCGTCGAGGTCATGGGCGATCCTCGATCCCTCGTGGAGCCGATCGAGGCACGCTCGACCTCATGGCCAGCGACCCTCAGCGCGAGCGCAAGGCCTCGCCGCTCGTCCTCACCCTCGTCGTGCTCGCCGGCTTCGGCGGTGTGTGTCTCGTGTGCGGCGGCGCGCTCGCGGCGCTCTCGGTCTCGTCGTTTCAGCGCTTCGAGCAGCAGTCACGCGCGGCCGAGGCCGACATGAACCTCCGCGCGCTGCGCGAGGGGATCACGATCTACGCGATGCAAGAGGCCCTCGACTCGAGCGGCGCGTTCGCCACCCATGGGCTGCCGCCCTCGCTGCCGCTCACGCCGTCCACGCCCGGCGCGCAGCGACAGACGTGGCCCACCAGCGCCGATCCGCTCTGGCGCGAGCTCGGTCTCTACACGGACGACGGCGTGTACTACGCGTACGAGGTCGTGAGCGATCGGGCGGCCGGCACCATCACGATCCGCGTGGTGGGCGATCTCGACGGAGACGGCACGCGGAGCGAGCGCGTGCTCCACGGCCGCTACGATGCCGCCTTCGCCACGATCACGTGGGACGCGTCCCCGACGGTCACCGATCCGCTCGAGTGAGAGCGCGCTCATTCCTCGGCGGCGACCGCGTCGATCGACGATGGCGCGCGCGGAGGCGTGGCGGGCGCGGTCTCGCTCGTGGCCGCACCACGCCCGCTCCAGCGCTCCTTCACGATCTCGCCGAAGAGGCGCGCGTCCACGCGCAGGCGCTCGCGCATGCTCGGGTCGCCGAGCGTGCGCGCGATCGCGCCGAGCTTCTTCGAGACGTGCCCCGCCTCCTTGCCCAGCGCGACGAGCCGACGCGAGGCGCGGATCCGCAGGCGCTCGGCGCGCGACGCGCGCACGAGCGGCGCGATCTCGTGGAGCAGGAGGGCGGCCCGTCCCGTCACGCCCTCGGTCTTGCGAGGCAGCCGGAGCGGGCTCGCGTAGCGCGGGTGCTCCTTCAGGAACGCACGCGCCTCGGCCTCGGTGATCCCGAGCGTCTCGTACGTCCGCGCGAGCTCCTCTTCGGCGGCGCGCTTGGCGGAGAAGAGCGTCATGAGCACGCGCGAGTAGAAATTCGCCGCGCCGTCGCCGCTCGTCTCCACCGCGACGAACGGGATGTTCGCGAGCTTGGCCTGCACCGCAGACTGCACGCCGTCGGACACGCCGCTCGAGGGCATGCAGCCGAAGGGCTTCACGCTCACCACCATGTGCGCCTTCTTGTCGACGGCGTTCATGACGAGCTTGCCCACCTCGAGGTGGCCCTCGCCGCCGCGGAGATCGTGGGCATAGAGGTCCTTCGCGAGCTCGGCGATACGCCACATGTCGGGCAGCTCGTAGCCGTACAGGCCCGTCGTCTTGGCGAGGCCCTGGAAGATCCCGCGGAGCAGCGCGTTCGCGAGCTTCATGTTGAGCAGGCGCTTGCCGGCGCCGAGCTCGTCGAGCTCGCCCAGACCCCAGAGCGCGCGGTCGGCGCCACGCACCGCGAGGCGCTCCTCCGTGTCGCGCGCGACCTCCCAGATGTTGTAGAGGATCGTCGCCGCCACCGGCTGCACGATGCACTCGCCGCCCTCGCTCTCGAGGAAGCTCTTGAGGCTGTAGTTGCCGTCGCCCTCGGTGTGGAGCGCCCAGAACTCGCCGATCACCGAGACCTTCGCGCGGCAGCGCAGGGGATCGATCTCGACCTTCTCGAAGATCGCCTTCGCCTGGCGCAGCGCGCTCAGGTAGCGAGCCCACGGCTTTCCCGCGGGGTGCTGGAGGGCGGCGTAGATCACGCGCTTGGCCTCATCCATCGCGCGATCCGTCGCGCCCTTCTCGACCTCGTAGGGTCGGAGGCGCCAGCCGATCGCGTTGAGCACGTCGCCCGCGATGAGCGAGCGCGCCACCGCGAGGAAGAAGTCCTGATCGAAGACGAGCCCGATGTCGTCGCCGCTCACCTGCGAGAGCCCACCCTGCTGCTGGAAGAGCATCACGCGAAAGCCGTCGAAGCCCGCGTCGCGGAGGGCCTTTCGATATTCGGTCACGTACATGCCGAAGCGGCACGGACCGCACGCGCCGGCCGTGAGGAACACGTAGTCGCTGACGATCTTGTCGCTGGGAATGCCCTCCACGTCGCGGAGGCGGATCAGCTCCTGCACGAGGTTTCCGACGGTGAAGTGCGTGGGGTTGCACTGCCCGCGGTTGCCGAATTCCTTGCCGGTCTGGAGCGCGCTCTGGTTGGCGGTGCCGATCCAGCGCATGCGATAGCCGAGGCCCGCGAGCGCGCCCTCCACGAGGTAGTCCTGTGCCGGCGTGAGGCCGGTGTTCATGATCTCGATCGCGTCCCGCTCTCGCTTCTTCACGACCGGGGTCGTCATGCGATCGATCCAGTGGCTCTTGCCGCGAGGATCGGTCGAGAGGAGCTCGGCCTCGGCGCGATCGAGGGCCGCGAGCTCGCGCTCGATGTCGTCGAGGGAGCTCGGGCTCGCGTCGTGGCCGAGGACCGGGAGTCGAATCGCGTTCGCCATGTCGCGTCAGACTGACCCGCGGGTCATTTCTGCGTCAACGCCCTATTTCGTGGGGGATCCGAGGACCTATCGCCCGACGGCCCTCGAGAGAGTCTCGATCGACAGGAACATCGGCCGCGGGTCCCCCACGAGTTGTCCTTCTCGCGGCACATCGAGGTCGACGAAGCCGAGCCTGGCGTAGAAGCCGACCGACGCCGGCTTGGCATCCACCACCACGCCCAGGCACCCGATCGCCTCTCGCTGGTGCAGGGCGAGCCCGAGCACGTGCGCCGCGAGCGCCTGCCCCACGCCCTGCCCTTGCGCGCGCAGATCGACGCCGAGGCGCGCGAGACGCAGCACGGGCACCGGATAGGCCGGCAACCGCTTCCGGAGCTTGGCGGAGGGGAACGCTGCGCGATCGAGTGTGGCCCCGGTCACCGTCGCGAACCCGACGACCTTCTCGCCGACGGTGGCGACGTAGGTGACGGTGAGCCGGAGCTTGAACTGGCTCTGACCTGCGTAGTGCTCGAAGAAGCGATCGAGGTCCGGCTCGCCACAGCGAAAGTCACTGCGATCGTCCTCGGGGCGCAGCGGCCGGATCTCGATCTCGTCAGCGCTTGCGGCCACGCATCAGCTCCCGCAAAGCCCGGGTGGGCGCCGGAGGTGTCTCCAGCGCGTGCGCGACGCGCTCGAAGGCGGCGTCCTCCAGCACGATGCGCGTGGGCACGAGCGCCTCGTCGGGAAGCTCGCGACGAGCCTCCATGAAGTAGAGGAGCGCCTGCTCGACGACGTAGTTCTTCTTCAGCCCGAGCCGCTCGGTGAAGCGATCGAGCTGCTCCTTCGTGGTGGCGGAGATCTGCGCGGAGATCTGTGCTTGCTCGCTCATGCAACCCTCGGGACGTCTGCCATCCCAGGAAGAACCAGGGCGGCCATGGAAAAACTAGCGCAGGCCGGGCGTGAGCTCCACCTCCTCGATCGGCCCCTTCATCGCCGCGTGGAACGCGTCGAGCTCGCCGGCGGGGACCCACAGCTCGGTGTGATGGCGCGCGCCCACGCAGCGCACGGGCCAGCGCTCGAGCGCCGCCTCGTCCACACGGAAGCGGACCACGTGCACGCCGCGACCCTCGGCGGCGTTCCAGCGCTCGGCGATCTCCCTCGCGTACGGGAGGTTGGTCACCGGATAGAAGATCGGCTGCTCGGGCAGGCGCGGAGGAAAGACGCGCCACCCGCTCGCCGCCACGAGCCCGAGCTCGACGTTGCCAACGGGTCGATAGAGCACGACGACACCCGGCTCCCGCTCGAGCGCGAGGACGTGGGTGCCGGTGTGCGCGCGCAGCACGCGCTCGCCATCGAGAGCCAGGGCCGACTCGAGCTCGGGCCGGGCGATGCGGAGCACGTGCTCACCCCGCGTGATCACCAGCGCACCATCCTCCTCGCGCACGAGCTCCACGCGATCGAGGACCGCGTCGAGCTCCGTGCGGAGCTCGCCAGTACCGGGCAGAGCGATCGGCCAGATCAGGACGACGTGGGCGTAGCGAGTGGGCATGTGGAGCTCCGCGTCCGCAGAGACATCCACGGAGACGCGCTCTGACACGAGCTCTTCCTCGGCGCTCGAGCCACTGCACGACTCCACCGCGTCGCTGCGATCGCTCACCCGTCGAACGGGTCGAGGATGCGGACCCCGGTGGCGGCGACGTCTCGCACGTTCCGCGTCACGAGCGTCAGCCCATGCACGTCCGCCGTCGCTGCGAGCAGGCCGTCGACCACTGCCAGGACGATGCTGCGCGCGCGCAGCCGTGCGCGGAGCTCCCCCCACCGACGCGCCTCGCGAGGGCCCACGACGAGGACGCGACCGGAGAAGCGCGCCTCCACGCCGTCGACCCAGCCATCGAGGCGCCTGCGTCGTGCGCCGCTGGGCAGCTTCGCCACGCGGAAGCGGAGCTCACCGATCGTGAGCGCCGAGAGCCACAAGGTCTCTTCCTCGGCGGCCTCGAGCCACTGCACGACTCCCGCGCTCGGGGCGGGCTTGGACAGCTCGGACAGCACGCACGTGTCGAGGAGCCACGCCACCCACGGCCTCCCTCAGAGCTCGACGTCGCGCCCCGCGTCGGCGCTCCGCTCGACCTCGATCTCCCGCATGCCGCGCCGGAGGAACGCGACGAGGGGCTCGCGCTTGGCTTGCATCGCCCTCCATGCCTCGATGCCGACCACGACGGCCGCGGGCTTTCCGTGCCTCGTGATCTCCTGCGGGCCGTCCGTGCGAGCCCGCTCGACAACCTCGCTGAGCTGCGCCTTGGTCTCCGCGAGTGACCACGGCTCGGCCTGTCTCACAGGTTTGGTCACTTTGGTCATACCTCGAGCGTGCGCCGGTGCCGCCGACGAGGCAAGCCCGGATCCCTGAACGCTCTGGCGAGTCGCCTCGGCGCGCAAGCCGAGGCCCTACTCCGCGGCGTCGGTCGCTGCCTGGCTTGCGGGGGTCTTCTTGCGGAGCTGCACGAGGCCGTTCGAGGGCTCGGGCTTGGCCGGGATCGCGTCCTCGACGCGGCGGCTCGGGCGGTAGCTCGCGACCTTGCTGGTGAGCTCCGCGATCAGACGTCGGCGTGCCGGGAACGGCGTCGGGGCCTCCACGTGGGCGAAGGCGATCACGTTCAGAGTCTCACACGCAGATTCCGTCGCCTCCCGGCTTGAGGATGCACACACCCGAGCAACAGTCCCAAGCGAACGTACAAACATCGTCGGTGGCCCGACACGTGAAGGCGTCACTTGTCTCGAACGCGTCGGGCATCGGACCACCCCCGTCCACGGTCAATACGGGGGAATCCTCTGTGACAGTATCGTTGGGCACGGAGACGTCTGCCATGACGATCGCATCGCCACCTCGCGCGTCACCACCTCCAGCATCGATTGTGGAATGAGTCGACCCGCATGCACCTCCCGACAGAGAGAAGATGATTGCGAGCACGCAGACGAACCGGGTTGCGTGCGCCGACATCCTCCTACTCCATCACACAGGCATGCACGGATTCACGGTCGGTGAGATCGAAGTTCCGAACCCGGACCGTAGCCGTCGGTGCACCCGGATCGGGCTCGAAGTCGATGGAAGCGCTCAGGAACTGGATGCTCGGCAGCTCTGCATCCTGCGGGTCCGCAATGACCCATGTATCGACCCATCCTCGCTTTCCGCTCACACCGTCGAGCTCCGGTGCCTCCGCGCCAAAGAGATCCTGCTGTATCAACTGTTCGCAGGTCACCTGCGTGACCGAGACCGTCGGGTCTTGTGCAAAGCCTCGGCTCCAGAACACACCGCTCGAATCGTACTGCCTAGCTGGCTCACGACCTTCCGGAACTGTGGCCAGGGGTGGTATCGAGAGCACACCGCAGCCTTGCTCGAGCTCTTGAAACACGTAGTACCGGATGCTGGTGCTCGTGTAGAAGTAGCATGCCTGTGCGGGCCGTGGGTTGTCGACCGAGGGGGAGCCAGAATCGTAGCAGGCCGAGACGACCAGCAGTGCAGGCAACCACGTTCTGCGAAGAAGTAGGGTGTTCATGACAACCTCAGTTGGCGAATGAAACGTCGGACAGAACAACACCTCCGGGCGGTGCCCCGTCCTCGCTCACACCGATTTGGATCGCGTCGAGTTGTGACCAGAAACCGGCCGGAACGGCGCCGAAGCACACGCGAGGAACGCGAACCGTTCTAGTCACGGATCTGGAGTACGTCCGGAAGTACTCGTTGCGACTGAAGTACCATGGCCTAGACACGAATCGCCCTGCCACGACGGCGTCGCCCGACCTCGACGCCACTACAACCGTCCGTGTGATTCCACGTGCTGTCGCCGTGACACTCACTCCCAGCCCCGTTGTCTCTGGCGTGAGCCGGCACGCATCGCTGTCTCGTGCCGCACGAGGACACTGCAGCTTCGCGACGCGGAAGGTCAGGTTCTCGAAGCGCGCCACGTCTTCCGCGGATGCGAAGGAATACACCACTCCAGCCGACGGGCCGTCCCAGGTACCCGCGACGCCTCCGCCATACACCGAGACGGTCGAGTTCCAAGCCGGGACGAGGCGACCGAAAGCCGGTTCGAAATAGATCGGGTCGTTGAACTGACGAAGGTCCGGAAACCCGCTACTCGATGCCACTCCCGCGAGGTCAAATACCGCGAAAGCGGGTGACGTTCTCTGGAACGAGTCGACTCGACGGTCATCGGACCGGGTGTGCGAAGGCAGCACGATCTCCGGGCGCATGCCGCGAAGACGGGAGTCGCCGTTCAGCACGGCGCGGGACGTCGCTTCGTGACGCCCGAGTAGCGTCCACTCGAACCAGAGACGGCCCCACGCTCCCAACATTCGAACTTGATCTGCAGGATCCGGACGCGGGGGGACCATCGGAATCATGTCAGCGTCCCCGAGTTCCGGCACGCCAATCGCTGACGCTCGCGCGTTCCAATCCGAGTGGGTGGCACCGTTCACCCACTCGAGAAACCGCTCCGGGGCCTCGCTCATCACATCGAACTGAGCAATGGGTTGATCGACGACGTCCTGGTCGGCGGAGCCGCCGAGAACCAACCACGGAAGGCCGTCGCCAGAGGCGGGCGAGAAACTGGGCGCGATCAGCAAACCCGAGCGGAGCTCAACGTCGGCAGGAAGCTCTGGGTGACCTGGCAGCAAGACCGCACGCGCGCCGCCGCGCGAGTGGCCGGCGACACCGACGCGCGTTAGGTCGATACGGTCTTCGAAGTCGGCGGCGAGGGCGCCAACGAGGCCCCCTCCTGCCAAACCCTGCTCGATGTCCCTCCAATAACGGATGTGGTGGACGAAGAGGTCGGCGTTGATCGTTTCCGGGCCCAGGGTAGTGAGGTCCTCCGCGTCGATGCTGACGCCGATGATGCCAGCACGCGCGAGTGAGTCGAGTAGTTCCGAGTAGCCCTGTGCCGCGTCTACGGCGAGGTAGTTCCCGCTAGCCACTTCTTCGTCACGACGGTCCCGCGAACGCTCGAAGAGCCATCGCTCGAGCGATGGCGATGCACCTGGCGCGCGCACCAAAGTGGCCGTGTTGAGATGCATCAGGAACACGATCGGATACGGACCACCCCAGCGAGCCAAGCGCTGCTGCGGACCAGCGCGATCCACCGGGTAGTGAACGAAGCCGCGCAGTAGCAAATCTCGGCCGGCAACGTCGACGGTGCCTTCTCGGTATTCCGCCCGGCCCACCTCGAAAGCGCCGTCAGCTGTCGGGTCGAACTCGTAGTCTTGCTGGGTACACCTGGTCGTCGCGCGGAAGGCCATGCGGCTCGTGCAGGTGCCGACGGTCTGGAACACGGTGACGACTTCACCTTCCCGCAACGGCCGCACGTAGGTCAGTCGCGGAGCGCTCCCGTCGGCGATCTCCTCCGTGCCCACGAAGGCCGTGATCCTCGCACCGGGCCACGAGACCTGGACGTCGAGGAAGCGATCGCCCGTCCTCGGAAGGCGCACCTGAGGGGGCGGCAAGCCTGGACACGTCGTGGCGATCGTCGTCGGACCGAATGTCGCCGCAGCGCCGCACAGCGACTGGCCCACGCTGACCAGCTGTCCCGGACGGATCGTCGGGACGGTCATCGAGAAGCGGTCCCCCGGCCGCGCTGTGACGATTGCACGGCGGACCACGCCATCCACGCGTACTTGTGCGACGGCTCCGTAGACAGCGCCATCGAGCTCGATCCGTTGCTGACCGGCGATCAGCGTCTGGTTGACGATGACCGGTGGGTCGAGCGGCTCCGGCGGGCCGTCCGCCGAGGGAATGACGGTCTCGAGAGGTCCCTCCGCGCTGACGCCACAGATCTCGCTCCGGGCGCGGAACCGGGACGTCGGGCGATGTCGCTCGGGCGCTCCCACCCACACCGCGCTCCCCCTCGCGACGAAGGGAGCAACAGCCGCTGAGCTGGGGCCGCCGACGGGCTCGTTCACCACGCTCACCGTCACGCCCAGACTCACATCCGAGATCCCCAGCGTGAGGCCGCACTCGTAGAGCGGCTGCTCGATGTTCGGAACCGGCGGTGGACCGGCCGCGCTCACGCGCACCGTGTCCGAGAGCGCGCTCGACACGAAGCGATCACGCTGGACGGCGCGTACGACTTGGCCGATTGTGAACTGGCGCGGAAGTCCCAGCGCAGCGAGACCGCTCGCTACGTCGAAGACTCCAGAGCCCCCCCCCCCACTGAACCTACCCAGAGACCTCGGAGACGCCCCCGGTCCGAGATAGATCTCGACCTGGTTTCCGGGCACGTATCCGCTGACGGCCACGAGCGACGTGCAGGTCGAGATCGGTGCCACGATCGGCGGCGACAGCGAAGGGCGGTCTTGAGGGAACGCAGCGAGGACGCACAGACCGTCCGGACACGGCGGATCGAATGGCTGCGCCGAGGCGGCCGGCACGACGGCCCACACCGAAGCGCACGCCAGCGCGGCAGCCCAGGCCACAGCTCGAACCCTCATCGCGCCTCCTCTCGCTGAGCGTCACCCCGCGGCTCGTGCCCAGAGAAGACGAGGAAAACACGAGGCCCGCGCGCGTGTCCAGGCCCTCACTCCGCGGCGTCGGTGGTGGTCTGCGCGGCGGGCGTCTTCTTGCGGAGCTGCACGAGGCCGTTCGAGGGCTCGGGCTTGGCGGGGAGCGCGTCCTCGACGCGGCGGCTCGGGCGGTAGCTCGCGACCTTGCTGGTGAGCTCCGCGATGAGGACCTCGAGCTTCGGATCCGCGAGGCGCATCGCCTCGAGCTGCTCTCTCTTCTTCTCGAGCAGCGCGAGCCTCTTCTGATCGAGGTCGTGCGCGAGCTTCTTCTTCTCCGCGCCCAGATCCTCGAGGGCCTCGCGGCGGCGGCTCAGCGTGTGGTGATAGGTCTTCACACGGATCTTGATCGAGCCGCCGGGCTTGTTCGCGTCGAGGTCGTGAAGGGCCGCGTGCGGCACGCCCGAGCTCTGCACGATCGCGTCGACGATGCCGTACGTGGGCGCGTCGTGGCCGCACTTGAAGCTCGAGAGATCGAGGATCGCCACGTTCGGGTGACGCGCCGCGAGCTTCGCGGCCCACACGCGCTCGGCCGAATTCGTCGAGTAGTTCTCCGGCCACACGTCGTTGATGTCGAGCGGCGAGAGGTTCCTGCCCGTCGGGTCGTGGGCGCCGTCCTTGAAATAGCGGCGGAGGTAGTCGAAGTCCTTGGGCAGAGAGCGCACCGACAAGATGGGATATCCGAGGGCCTGGAATTCCTCGGGAATGCCGTGGTTCAGGCCCGGATCGGAGTGATAGGGGCGACCGAGCACGAGGAGGGCAATCCGATCTTCGGACTCCACCTGATCGAGGATCTGTCGACCGCGCGACTCGAGGTCGTGTGCGAACACGCGCAGGGCCTTCATGCCCTCGGCGTGCGCGTGATCGCACTCGTCGCGCGTCACGCCCAGGCGCGGGCCCCACGTCGTCCACATGCGCTCGCGCGTGAGCAGCGGCTCGGTGAACGTGAGCGCCGTGTCGAGGTACTCGATGCCGCGCTGCGCGAAGAAGTCGACCTCCTTCGTGAACGCGCTCTTCACCACCTCGGGTGTGCCGGCGACGATGGGGCAGCTCGCGTGATCGACCAGGTTCTCGAGGTCGCTCTTGACGTGCGTGAGGATGGGGAAGAACACGTACTGGAGCGGACGGCCCTTGTCGGGCTCGTGCTTCACGAAGAGGAGGTCGTGCACGTGGGCCTGGACGACCTTGGCGGGAAAGCACGGATCGACCGAGCCGTACTTGCCGCCCGTGACCCAGAGCTCCTCGCTCGTCTCCTCGCTGAAGACGACGTTCTTCGGCGGGATGCCCAGCGCCTCGAAGTACGCGCGGAAGTAGGGCGCGGTCGAGTAGAGGTTGAGCACGCGCGGGATGCCGATGCGCGTCTTTCGGAGCTTGCTGCGCACCTCGGCGCTCGAGCGCTCGAAGCCGCGGCGGACGTCCTTGCGACGCAGACCGAAGAAGCCGCGCTCGACGATCACGTCGTCGGTGGGGCTCCCCGCCTCGGGCAGCGGCGTCACCGGCGTGACGTGCGCGAAGGCGCGCCACGCCTCGTAGGCGATCATGTTCGGGTGCGCCTTGCCGAGCTCCTTGCGGCGCTCGACCACCTTCTTCATCTCCTCGACGCTCTCGACCGTGCCCTTCTCGCAGGAGAAGCCCGCGATGTAGCGCGCGATCTCGCCATCGGGCCGCTTCGTGTCGACGAAGGTGCGCTTGCACTCGTTCGGACAGAAGTGGCACGTCGTCGACTCATCGGTCTTGGTGGTGACCGCGAGCTCGATCGCGCCCTCGAGGCCGATGAAGCGCGAGCTGCCGCGGCGCTTGACCACCCGCAGCGCCTCGAAGGCCGCGCCGATGGCGCCCGCCTCGCCGCAGTGCGGGTGCACGAGCACCTCGGCGTCCGGCACACGCTCCTTGATGTAGTCGACCTGCGCCTTGACCGCGGCGAGGTTGTACTGAGTGCCGCCCTGGAGGACGTAGCGCTTGCCGAGCGCGGCCAGGCGCGGGATCTGCGCGACGTACTGCCACACGTTCTTGGGCAGCACCTGCGCGAGGCCCGCGAGCAGCTCCTCGCGTGAGAAGCCCTCTTTCTGGAAATTCACGCGATCCGTGTCGAGGAAGACGGCGCAGCCATAGCTGAACTTGGGCGCGAGCTCGGCCTGGAAGGCCGTCTCGGCATACGCGGTCACGGGCAGGCCGAATTGATCGGCCATGGCCTGGAGCAACATGCCATTGCCGGCAGAGCAGGAGTTCGAGAGCCTGAATCCGGCGATGTCACCCTGCTTGAGGAAGAGGACCTTGATGTCCTGTCCGCCGATGTCGCAGACCACGTCGATGTCGCCGAAGTACGCCATCGCGCTCGCGGCGTGCGCGACGGTCTCGACCACGTTCGCGTCGGCGAGGACGGTCTGCTCGAGCACGTCGGCCGCGTAGCCGGTGGCGCCGAAGCCGATGACCTCGAGCTCGGCGCCCTGATCGCGCACGTGCTCGCGCAGGCGCACGAGCAGCTCCTTGGTGTCGTCGATCGGGTTGCCCTTGCTGAGCTGGTAGGCCTTGGCGATCACCGCGCCGGCCTCGTCGACGAGCACGGCCTTGCTCGAGGTCGAGCCGCCATCGACGCCGATCACCGCGCGCACCTTGCCACCCTCGGGGAGCGCCGGCGCGTGGAAGCGAGGCACCGCGTACGCGCCCACGAACGCGCGGGCCTCGTCGTCGCTCGTGACGAGCGGTGGGCCGGCCTGCTCACCGAGGCGCTCCTTGCGGCCCTCGGTGACGTAGTGCTCGAGCGCGTGCAGGCCCGCGTAGCGCAGCGCGGTGGGCTCGCTCAGGCCGTACACGACCGCGCCGTAGGCGGCGTAGTACTGAGAGCCATCGGGCGTGAAGATGAGCTCGGAGACCGGGGCTTCTTCGTGGAATCGGAAGCCGCGATCACGCCACGTCTCGGGGATGCGCAGCTCCCAGCACTCGCGCAGGAACGAGAGATACGTGTTGGGCCCGCCGAGCAGCATGACCTTGGGCTTGAGGGTCGAGCCGCGCGTGAGCACCGAGAGGTTCTGGAGGACGATCGCGTCCGCGAGCGAGCAGAGGATCTCGGGTGCCGGCACCGCGCTCTTCACGAGGTTCACGATGTCGGTCTCGGCGAAGACGCCGCACTTGGCCGCGACGTGGTGGATCTTCGTCGGGTCGAACTTGATGTCGCGCACGAGCTCGGGCGCGAGGCCCACCTTGATCATGCACTTGTCGATGGTGGCGCCCGTGCCGGAGGCGCACTTGTCGTTCATCGACGGATTGGCGTTCTTGCGGACCTTGCCGTCGGGGCCGACGGAGTCCTGGAACATGATGATCTTCGCGTCTTGTCCGCCGAGCTCGATCACGGAGCCCACGTCGGGGTGCAGCTCCTTGGTGGCGAGCACCACCGCGTTGACCTCTTGCACGAAGCGGCCACCGATCACGGGACAGAGCGGGCCCGCGCCCGAGCCGGTCGCGAAGAGCTGCCAGGTGCTGCGCGGCGACTCGGGGAAGAGGTGCTCGAGCTCGCGGAGCATCGAGAGCACCTTCTCCGGCTGCCGCGTGTGGTGGCGCTGGTAGTCACGGTAGAGCACCTCGCGCGTGCTCGGATCCATGGCGACGACCTTCACGGTGGTCGAGCCCACGTCGAGGCCGATCGCGAGCGGGCCGGGGTGCGGCTGCGGCTCGGGCAGTCCCGCCCGCCGAGAGTGCGCGTCGTCGCTCATGCCGGGCCAGACTGACCCGCGGGTCAGTTTCGCGTCAACACCCCTCTTCGTGGGCGATTCGACGGTTCGGTGGGCACGCTCCAGTGACCCGTGGGTCAGGAGACCGCGCGCTGGCCGAGCTCGGGGACCTGCTCTCGCGCGGCGTCGCGGGATCGGTTCCTGGTAGGGTGGCCCGTGTGACCACGAGGGTCGGAGCGCGCTTCGTGTGCGCGGCATGTCGACTGCGCGGGCTCACACGCCCGTGCCCGGGCTGCGGTGAGGATCGGCTCGACCTCGCGCTCTCGACGACGGCGCCCGAGCTCGCGCGGCGATGGTCGCAGGGACGACTCTGGATGGCGGGCGAGCCCATCACGTCGTGGCGCTCGTGGCTCGGCTCGCGTGTCGCGTGGCGCATCGCGGCGTCGCAGATCGTGGTGCTCTTCGTGCTCACCGCGACGATGACTCTGCTCGCGGAGGCGAGCGTGGATCGGCTCGCCGGCTGGGCCGTGCTTGCGGTGGCGCTCGTGCCGCCGTATGCGGCCCTCCTCTACGGCGTGGCCGTGGTGTTCGGCGCGCTCCGGCCGATCGGCTCGCTCGGGCGGCTCTCGGCGGTGCTCCCGCGCGTGCGGCTCGACGCGCACGTCGCGCCTCACGCGGTGCGGGGCACAGCCACGCTGCGTACGCCGCTCGTGGTGAGGCACGTGCTCGATGCGCGGAGCTGGATGCCGCGCGACGACGCGTGGCTCGAGCCGTGCGAGCTCGAGCTCGACGGCCAGACGCTGGTGCTCGATCACGCCGTGGGGAGCCTCTCGTGGCGCACGCGGGTCGAGGGCACGCTCGAGCTCGAGCGCGACGAGACCGACCGCGAGGCGACGACGACCGTGCCCAGCTGGGCGCGCGACGTGGGGCGCACGGTGGGCATCCGGCGCCACGTGCTCGGCGCCGGCACGCAGCTCCTCGTGCGCGGCGGTCACGTGCACGACGGCACGCTGGGGAGCAGCCGCGAGCACCCTCTTCACCTCGAGGTCTTCGAGCGCTGATCGCGAGTCACGGCCGCGCAGCACACGAGGAGCCGGAGAGCCGACACGACGCTCCGTGGCTCGGAGGGAGACGATCAGTGGGGGATGGAGCGGGCAGCACGACGCGGCACGCGCTCGCGGAAGGCCTCGATGACGTCCCCGACGTCGAAGATCGACTCGGTGCCCTCGAGCCCACGGAGGTAGAGGTTCGTGAGCACCACCTCGACACCGCGCGCCTCGAGCGCCGCGAGCAGTGGCAGGGTCGCGTAGACGTCGTAGCCGCCGCCGGCGCCTGCGAGGAGCACACGGCCCTGACCCTCGAGGCTCGACGGGAGCTGGAGCCGATCCATCGCGCGATCGTGCACCGCGCAGGCGTGGAGTTGGGCAGAATCGCGCGGGCGCCGCGTACCACCCGAGAGAGAGCGGGGGACACGCTTCGATCACACGACGAGCCCGGGCGCGCCCGAGGAGCGACAGGATGAACGTTCGCCATCACGCCACCACGATGCTCATCGGCATCGCGACGATCACGATCGCCGCGAGCACCGCGATCTCCACGCAGCTCTTCAGCGGCATGACCCGCGCCGTGGAGGAGAGCCAATTCGAGCTGATGCAGGCCACGGTGGCGTCGAAGATCCGCAACACCGAGAGCCGCGCAGTGCAGCGGGCCGCGATGGTCGCGGACATGCCGAGCGTGCGGAGGCTCCTCGCGGCGCAGGATCGCGACGGCCTCGTGGCCGAGACGCGCGAGCTCTTCCAGCACCAGCACGATCAGTTCGGTGTGGCCACGCTCCAGCTCGAGGTGGCCCCTGCCACGTGCCTCGTCCGCGTTCATCGGCCCGAGCGTCCCTCCGAGGATGTGTCGAGCTACCGGCCGAGCGTCGTCGCGGTGAACGCGGATCACGCTCCGCGCCACGGCTTCGAGCTCAGCCGGTCAGGCATCTCGATCCTCGCGGTGGCCCCGGTGCCCTCGCCCGAAGGTGAGCACGCCGGCACCGTGGACATGGGGCTCGAGGTGGGTCCCATGCTCGACGACCTCGACGAGTCGTTCGGGCTCGACGCGTCGTTCTTCGTGCTCGAGGCTCCGCTGCGCGCGATCTCGACGAGCGCAGACCCGGCCGCGCTCGCCGACGAGAACCGCGTGGGCAACTACCTCAAGTGGTACTCCACGAACTGGCAGCTCACGCGCGCCCTCGTCGAGGCCTCCGATCTGGGCGCGATCGAGGAGCCGGTGCGCTACACGCGCGAGGTGGCGGGCGTGCCCTACGGCGTCCTGCTCTATCCGGTGCGCGACATCTCCGGGCAGCCCGTGGGCGTGATCTCGGTGGCGCGCGACTTCTC
The DNA here is from genome assembly GCA_019694315.1 of Sandaracinaceae bacterium. GTDB lineage: Bacteria > Myxococcota_A > Polyangia > Polyangiales > Sandaracinaceae > JAFLCL01. The sequence goes on along the minus strand of JAIBCE010000012.1, from coordinate 16,597 downwards.
TCCGACGCGCGCCGCCGCTGGGCGCTCGCTCGTGTGGCAGGCGCTGCTCGCGCTCTTCGCGAGCGTGATCATCGCGGGCGCCGTGCTCGTCGTGATCCGTGGCCTCTTGCTCCGCCCGCTGGCGCGCGTGGCCACCGCGATGGGGGAGCTCGCGGATGGCAAGGCCACGCAGCCGATCGCCGACACCGACGCGATGCCCGAGGAGCTCGCGGAGATCGCCAAGCACCACGAGACCCTGCGCAGCAAGCAAGCGGTCAAGACGCTCTATGGCTCGGAGGACGCGTCGTGAGCGCGCGCCTGCTCGCGCTCGCCGCGCTCCTCGCGCTCGCCCTCGCCGCGCCCGCTCGGGCCCAAGACGCGGCGCCGCCCACCGAGCTCGAGGGCACAGAGCGCGTCGAGGAGCCCTCGCTCGAGCCCACGCCGAGAGAGGCGAGCGAGCCCACGGTCGCCGAGCCCGACGTGCAGCACGTGCCCGATGCGCTCCACGTACCAGACGCGCTGGGGCTGCCGCTCGAGGTCCACGTGGGCGTGGCGGTGGTGGAGCTTCGCGGGGTGGACGAGAACGAGGATGCGTTCGACGCGACGCTCGATGCGCGCGTCACGTGGATCGATCGCAGCCTGTCGTATCCGCCCGCGACCCACCCCACGGGCTGGCTCGCGTTCGAGGGTGAGGAGGCCGAGGCCCAGCTCGCGCGCATGTGGGAGCCACACCTGCGCCTCGCAAACATGGACGGCGAGGCCGCGTATCGGACGCGGGGCCTGCGCATCGGGCCCGAGGGACAGGTGGAGCTGCTCGAGCGCGTGACGGCACGCTTCCACGCGAGCTTCGACGTGGAGCGCTTCCCCTTCGATCGACAGGGGCTCGCGGTGGAGATCGTGGCCGACCGTGCGCCGCACGAGCTCGTGTCGCTCGTGTTCCGTCAGGCCGACCTCGACTACACACGCCTCGCGCCCGAGCTCGAGGCCGACGGCTGGCACGCGCGCGCGATCGACCTCTCGCACCACGTCGTGCGCGGCTGGCACGGGCAGAGCCACGACGCCGTGCACGCGACCGTGTCGGTGGAGCGTCAGGCGGCCGAGACCGCGGCGCCGATCTTCATCCCGCTCTTCGCCTCGCTCATCATCCCGCTGCTCGCGATCTGGCTGAACAAGCTCGAGGAGGGCGAGTTCAAGATCGAGGCCTTCGAGCTCGCGAACGTGATCGTGGGCGGACTCTTCGCGGTGATCGCCCTCAACTTCACCGTGAGCTCGGAGCTCGCCACGCTCGCCCACGGCGACAACACCGTGGCGCGCCTCTTCTCGCTCAACTACCTGACGCTCGCGACGGCGCTGCTCGTGAACCTCGCGGTCTTCCGCTACCGCGTGCTCCGCAAGCGCTTCGGGCCGTTCGTGGAGGAGGAGCTCTTCCGCGTGATGACGTGGGCGATCCCCACGTTCGCCTTCGGCACCGCCGTCGCGTTCGTGCTCGTCGCCTACGCCTGAGGCAGCACCGAGAGCGCGCCCAGCCGGCGCGCCGCGAAGATACGGGCTCGTATGTAGCGCACGGACGTGTTACATACGGTCTCGTATGTCCGTCCGACGTTCCCCGAGCCCTCGTCCTCGCGCCACGCCCGGCAGCAGCTCCAGCAAGGCGAGCGTCCGCGCGAGCCGTGCCAAGGCGAGCCCGCGACCGCGCGCCCCCGACGAGACGCGCGCCGCGCTCGTGGCGGCGGCGGCGCGCCTGTTCCTGCGCGACGGCCTCGACGTGCCGAGCCTCGACGCGATCTGCGAGGAGGCGGGCAAGACGCGCGGCGCGTTCTACGTGCACTTCAAGAGCCGCGAGGATCTGGTCGCGGCCGTGGTCGAGCTCGCGCTCACCGAGCTGCTCGAGCGCATCGTGCGGCCCGACCAGGATCTCGGCGCGATCGTGCGCTCGTTCGTGGCGGCCCTCTCGGCGGGCGCGCTGCCGCTCACGCGCGAGGTGCGCTTCTCGCAGGTGCTCGAGGCCTCGGTGCGCTCGTCGGAGCTGCGCGTCCGCTTCCTCGCGATGCTGCTCGTGGCCAAGGGCCGCATCGCCGACGCGGTGTCGCGGAGCATGAAGAGCGGCTCGGTCGATCCGGCGCGCGACCCCGACGCCATCGCCGAGATGCTGCTCGCGCTCGTGCTCGGCGTGCAGGCCGCCGCGCAGCTCGGCGCGCCCTACGACGCCTCGGGCGTGGAGCGCGAGCTGCTCGCGATGCTCGCGCCGCGCGAGGCCGAGTCTCCGAAGCCGACACGCGCCCGCCGCGCGTGATCGCCCGATCGCCCTGCCGAGACGATCCCGAGAGATCGCGACCCATCCCGACGACGGAGGCCCCCCATGACCGAGATCGAGTCGAGACGGATCCCCGTGCGCGCGCCGCGCTTCGACTTCAACGACGCTCCCGAGGCGTGGCTCGACGACGATCCCGTCGCGACGCGCGTCGTGGACGCGCTGAGCCTGGTGTTCCCGGAGGGCGAGCGCTTCTTCATCCGCTCCGTGAAGCACTACGCGCGGGTCTTCGAGGACGATCCCGAGCTCGCGGCGCGCGTGCGCGGCTTCATCGGTCAGGAGGGTCGCCACGGCCACGAGCACGAGCGCTGGAACAAGCTCCTCGCGTCGCGCGGCCATCCGGTGGAGCGCTTCCTCGCGTTCTATCGGGCGCTCGCCTACGACCGCATCGAGAAGGCCACGCCACCGCACCTGCGCCTGGCGACCACGGTCGCGCTCGAGCACATGACCTCGACGCTCGCGGTGATCGCGCTCACCACGCCCGTGCTCGACGGCGCGCACCCGGCGGTGCGACCGCTGCTCTACTGGCACGCCGTGGAGGAGATCGAGCACCGCGCGGTCGCGTGGGACGTGCTGGCCAAGGTCGATCCACGCCTCTCGACGCGCGCGCTCGGCTTCGCGATCGGCACCGGCGTGCTGGGCCTCTTCTGGGCGCGGGCGTTCGCGATGCTCGGCGAGGCGAGCAAGGACGGGCGCACCCGTCCGCGTCGGCGCTTCGGTCGCAACCTCCGCGCGATGGCGCCGATCCTCGCGCGCAGCATGGCGGACTACTTCCGCCCCGGCTTCCACCCCGAGGAGAAGGACCTCAGCGCGCTCGCGCGCGAGGGCCTCGTGCGCGCCGGGATCACGCCCTGATCAGGAGGCGCTCGCGCGTGGGCGCACCACCACACGCACGCCGTGCGCCGGGGCGAGCGTGACGTTGCGCCGCGCGCGGTGCTCCACGCTCCGGAGCTCGAAGTCGAAGCGCGACGCGAGGCTCGCGAAGACGAGCTTGCCCTCGTACTCCGCGAACGCTGCGCCGATGCAGCGGCGGTGACCGCCGCCGAACGGCAGGTGCTCGAACGCGTTCATCCGTCGCTCGAGGAAGCGCTCGGGCCGGAAGCGCTCGGGCTCCGGGTAGAGCGTGGGATCGCGGTGGATCACGTCGATCGCGACGCCCACGTTCGAGCCGACCGGAAGGAGATGGCCGCCGATCTCGAGGGGCGAGGCGACGGTGCGGATCACGTCGGCGAGCACGGGCTCGAGGCGCAGCGTCTCGTCCCAGATCGCCGAGAGATAGGGGAGCTTCGCGATCGCGTCGGGCTCGGCGTCGCGGGCCGCGTCGAGCTCCGCGCGCACCTTCGAGAGGACGTCGGGGTGGCGGAAGACGAGGTAGATCATCCACGAGAGCGCGATCGCGGTGGTCTCCTGGCCTGCGACGAGGAGCGCGAGCAGGTGATCTCCGATCTCGGCGTCGTCGAGCGCGGCGCCCTCCTCGGTGCGCGCGGCGAGGAGCATCGAGGCGATGTCGGTGCCTCCTTCGCTGGCGCGGCGGCGCGCCAGGCAGCGCACCACGAATTCGTCGAAGGCCTGCCGCGCGCGGAGGAAGCGGCGCCACGCGGGCACGAGCGGATGATGGGTGCGCGGCGTGAAGAGGAGGATCGGATCGAAGGCGTCGAGCAGGCGCTGGATGGTCTCGCGTGCCTCCGCCGCGTCCTGGCCCTCGCTCGCGCCGAAGACGGTCCGCAGGATCACGTCGAACGACATCGCCATCGCCTCGTCGTGGATGCGGAACTCCATGCCGGGCGTCCAGCGCGCCGTGCGCTCGCGCGCTGCGTCCAGCATCGCCTCGCCGTAAGCGCGCATGCGCGCACCGTGGAAGGGCGGGACGATCAGCTTTCGCTGTCGCTTGTGCTCCGCGCCGTGCGTGACGAGGACCGAGCGGCTGCCGAGGACCGAGCGCGTCGCCTGCACCGCGAACGCGCTGTAGTGCTCGGCGTCGGCCGTGAAGACCTCCTTCGCGAGCGCGGGCGTACACGCGAGCGCCACGGGACCGTTGAGCGCGTGGATCGTGAAGAAGTCGCCGTAGCGCGCGTGCAGGCCGAGCAGGTGCTCACGGGTGTGGGTCGCGTACTGCACCGTCTGCACGAGGGCCGGCCAGCGTGGGCCCGGGGGGAGCGTTGGCTGCATGGAGCCTCCGGTCCCAGCCCTATCAGCCGATAGTGTTCTGGTCAATCGACCCGCCGAAGAGGGCGATTCCCGGGACAATTCGCGATACCTCGTGATACGAGGGCGCCTGGGTCATCGCAGGGAGCGAACGAGTCGGAGGCCCACGTCCACGAAGCCCTGCACGGCAGGCAGGGACGCGCGCGCCGTGGTGCGAGCCGCGTCGAGCGGCAGGCGATAGGAGCCACCGCGCACGACGCGCCGGGCGAACGAGGCGCTCGGTGTGATCGCGCGCACGTCGTCGGCGCGGCTCGTGGAGACCGACGCGTCGGCGCACCAGTCGCGCACGTTGCCGCCCATGCCGCGCACACCGAAGGGCGAGATGTCGTACGGGTGCGAGCGGCTCGCTGCCGGCCGCGCGGGCGTGCGTCCGTCGGCGCGGAGGTGAGCGAACGTGGCCTCGGGCTCGTCGCCCCACGGGAAGGCGCGGCCATCGGCGCCGCGCGCGGCACGCTCCCACTCCACCTCGTAGGGAAGCCGCCAGGGCTTGCCCGTGCGATCGGAGAGCCAGCGCGCGTAGGCCTGCGCGCCCTCCCACGAGAGGCCCACGGCGGGCCAGTCTGCGCGGAGGAGACCGAGCCCGTCGCGCAGGGCTGCGCGGCGGAACGGTGCGCCGGCGGGCGCGGCGAGGAAGCTCGCGACCTCGCGGCTCGAGACGGGGAAGGCCTGCATGACGAAGGCCTCCACCCAGATCGGCGCGTCGGTCGCGTCGGGATCGCCGAGCGTGAGCCAGCCCGAGGGCACGTAGCGCTCGTCGGTCTCGAGCTCGCTCGCCTCGGGCACGACGAGCGGCGTGGGCTCCGTCGCGCCCGGCCGCGCGAAGCGGGTGTGTCGCTCGCGCTCGATCACGAAGGGGACGCGCACGCTCGGACGACCGTCCGTGTGCAGCTCGATCGCGTAGCTGCCGATCGGCAGCTCGAGCTCGACCAGAGGCGTGGGACCGAGCATCGAGAACGGCTCGAGCACGAGCCTCCGATCGCGCTGCTCGTAGCGAAACAGCTCGGCGATCGCGGGGATCGCGCTCGCGAGCGTGAGGCGCCCCTTGCCCTCGAGGTAGCGCGCGTGGGCCCCGACGTCGTGGGCGCGAAGGGCCACCTCGTGACGAGCGGCCTCGTCCCACGCACGTCGACGCTCCGCGTCGCGGTGTCGCTCGAGCGCCAGATCGGCCAAGAGCGTGCGCGGCTCCGCGAGGCCCGGCGCGTGGACCAGCGCAGCCTCGAGCTCGTGCTCGATCTCGGTGAGCTTCAGCTCGGCCTCGTGGTCGAGGGCGCGCGCGATGTCCGAGAGTCGCCACGCCTCGCGACGCTCCTCGGGCTCCGCGTCGATCGGCAGCTGACCGAGGAGCGCCCTCGCGTCGCGCGCGAGGCTTCGTGCCTGCGCGCGCATCGGCTGCACCTCCGCGAGCGATCGCGTCGCAGCGGCCACGATGGAGAGCGCCTTCTCGCGCCGCATCGCGCCCTCGCGCCAGCGCGCCACCTCCTCGGCGAGCACGCCCGCGTCGGCATGGCGCGCGGCCGGATCGGGCCGCATCGCCGTGGCGACGATCCGATCGAGGGCCTCGTCGACCGCGCTGCCCTCGCGTCGAGGCAGCGGCGGGACCTGACCCTGCGACGCGAGGAAGAGGAGCTGCGGGACGCCGCCCTGGTAGGGCCGCTCCCCCGCGAGCACCTCGAAGAGCATCACGCCGAGCGCGTACACGTCGCACGCAGGACCGATGCGATCGGCCTCGCCGAGGGCCTGCTCCGGGGGCATGTACGCGGGGGTACCGGCCACGTCCCAGGCGGTCACCGTGCCGCTCGCCGTGGTGGAGACGGGCGGCTCTGGCGTCGCGCTCTGGCGCGTGGGCGAGACCAGGCGCGCCACGCCCCAGTCCATCACCAGCACCTCGCCGAAGGCACCGACCATCACGTTGAGCGGCTTGAGATCGCAGTGGATCACGCCGCGGGCGTGCGCGTAGGACACGGCCTCGCACACGCGCTGGAAGATCTCGAGGCGACGCTGCTCGGAGAGCGAGCCCTCGGCCACGAGGTCGGCGAGCGTGCGCCCGTGGACCTCCTTCATCGTGAAGTACGGACGACCATCGGGGAGCGTGCCGAGGGCATGCACCGGCGGGATGCTCGGGTGCGAGAGCTGCGCGGTGATCTGCGCCTCGTCGAGGAAGCGCTCGCGCATGCGCTTGGTACCCGCGAGGTGCTCGTGGAGGATCTTCATCGCGAGATCGCGCCCGAGCGCGCCATCGCGCGCGCGGTGGACCTCGCCCATGCCGCCCTCGGCGATGAGGTGCACGGGGACGAGGGTCTCGTTGCCCGTGGTGATGCGCAGCGGCTCACGGACGATCGGGGCCGGCGCGGTGGGCGTTCCGTCGGCGAGCGAGTCCTCGTCTGTCTCCTCGCGGGCTGCGCGTCGCGCAGGCTGCGTGACCTGCTCGCCGATGTGCAGCGCGCCCTTCTTCGTCGCGGCCGCGAGCTCGTGCGCGATCGCGCGCCCGTCGCGGGTCGGTGGCAGGCCGCCGCTCGCCCGCTCTCGCAGGCTCGATCGCTCCGCGGGCTCCTCGGGCGAGAGCAGCGCGCGGAGCCGCTCCGCGAGCTCTCCTTCGACGCCGTGCTCGCCCAGGAGCACGTCGAGCTCCGAGCGTGGCAGGTTCTTGCGATCGCCCGCAGAGCTCATCCATCGAGCTCGATTCCGAGCACACGTGCGGCTCGTGCGAGGACGTCGTCCGGATCGAACGGCTTGGTCATGTAGAGGTCCGCGCCCACCTCGGCGCCAGTCGCGCGATCGAGCTCCTGGCCCTTGGCGGTGAGCATCATGACGAAGGTGCCAACGAGCGCGGGGTCGCTCTTGACCGCCTTGCACACGTCGAAGCCGTTCATGACGGGCATCATGACGTCGAGCAGCACGAGATGCGGTCGGTCGCGTCGGATGGCCTCGAGCGCCGCGCCGCCGTTGTCCGCGGTGGAGATCTCCACCTCGGAGTCGAGCAGCGGATCGAGCGTCTGCTCGAGCAGCAGGCGGATGTGTGACTCGTCGTCGACGATGAGGACTCTCTTGCTCACGGACGCACCTCGAATGCTTCGACGGAGCCGCGCGCCGTCTCGATGGGGGCGCCACGGATCAGCTCCGGGCGCGAAGGCTCGCCCGACGCGGGCTCGGACACCACGTCGGCCTCGACGAGGATTCGTCCCTCCGACTGCGACTGCAAGGATGCCGCGACGCCGACGCCCTCGAAGAACGCCTCGGGCCCTGCGCCCGCGCCCGCCGCGATCCGCGCGATGCCGATGCCCGGACAGCGCGCCAGCGGTCCGCCGAAGCGACGATCGAGCCTCTGCACGAGGGCGATCGCGGCCGCGAGGGCACGCGCGCCCGCGCTCTGCTTCTCGGTGGGCTCCGAGGTGGGCGAGTCGCCGAGGAGCCCCACCACCATCTCGCCCTGCGCCGTGCCGACGGTCGCGCCGTGCGCGAGCAGCACGTCGATCGCGGTGGAGGTCGCGACGAGCATCGCCTCGAGCACCTGCTCGGCGGCCGCGCGCGCATCCATCGAGCGCGAGAGCCCGCTCACGTCGAAGTAGACGACACTCATCGGTCGTCGGCGCGCCTGCTCGCCGAGGTCCTCGAGCGCCGACTCGAGCAGGGCCGGCGACACGAAGCGCTCGATCTGATTGCGCAGCGCCTGCTGGCGCAGCTGCTCGCGGTGCAGCATCGCGTGGCTGATCGCGGACGCGGCGCTCTCGGCGAGCGAGGTCACGAGCTTGAGCTCACCGGCGGTCCACGGCGAGCCCGGCTCTCCGAGGAGGCGCAGCACGCCGAACGCGGCCTCACCCGAGCGCAGCGGCGCGACGATCGCCGAGCCCAGTCCGGGCGCGATCTCCTCGACGAGCTCCGCGCGCGCGGACCGTAGGGCCTGCACCTCGAGCCCGCTCGCGTCGAGGGCGATCGGCGCCGCGTGGCCCACCGACGCACACGGCACGAGGTGCTCACCGCGACGATCGACGAGGTAGAGCGCGGTCTCGCTCGCGCGGAGGAAGCGATGCGCTTCCGCGACGATCTTCTCGGCGACCTCCTCCACGTCGAGCACGCGCGAGAGAGAGCTCGACATGTCGTAGAGCAGCGTGAGCTCCTTGTAGCGACCGAGCGTCTCGGCCGCGAGCGCGAGCTTCTCCTGCTCGCGCTCGGCGAGGTGCGCCACGAGGCGAGCCACGCGCTCGAGGCCGACCTCCCCACCTCCGGCGCCGAGCACGAAGCCGATCGTCTCGCCGCCCGACGCGATCGCGACGCGTGCGTGGGGCGCCTCGGCGCTCGGGCGTCCCGCGAGGACCTTGCCGCGCAGATCCTCCACCCACGGCGCACCGTCGAGGAGCCCCAGCAGCTCCTCGGTCGCGCGCTTGTGGGCCCCACGGAGGAGGCGTCCGAGCTCAGGACGCGCCATGCGGCCGATCCTTGTCGAGCAGCTGCACCACGTGCACGTGCTCGAGGTCCTTCTCCAGGCGGATCGCGCGCACGAGCGCCTGTCCCTCGGCGCTCGCCACCTCGACGATCACGAGGTCGGGTCGCTGGCCGCGCACCACCGCGAGCGCATCGCGGCTCGACGTCGTGCCGATCACCTCGAAGCCGCGGCTCCTCAGCACCTGCTCGACGTCACTCGCCGTCGGCGGATCCGGATCGACCACGAGCACGCGTCTTCCGCCGCGGTTCTTGGCGAGCACGCGGTGCACCTCGGACACGAGCACGTCGGCCTCGGTGGGCTTGGTCAGGTACTTCTCGACCCCGAGCCGATAGCCGCGCTCGGCGTCCTGCACGATCGAGAGGATGATGATCGGGATGCCGTGGGTCTGCGGGTCGGACTTGAGCACCGCGGCCACGTCGAAGCCCGAGATCTCGGGCATCATCACGTCGAGCACCACGACGTCGGGTCGCTTGGCGCGCGCCGACTGGATCGCCTCGTAGCCGTTCTTGGCGAGGCGCACCTCGTAGCCGCGCTCACCGAGCTGCTGACGCAGCATCTCGCGCAGCGACGGATCGTCGTCGACGACGAGCACGTCGCCGCCGGTCTGCGGCAGCGCGTGATCGACCATCGTCTCCACCCGCCGGAGGAAGGTGTCGAGGTCGGAGCCCGCCGTGGGCCCAGCAGGCGGCGTCGAGGTCCTCGCCACCCGCTGCACCGGCAGAAGGACGCGGAAGGTCGAGCCCGTGCCCAGCGTGCTCTCGACGCCGATCGTCCCGCCGTGGGCCGTCACGATCTGTCGGCAGATCGGCAGGCCCAGGCCGGTGCCCTTGGGCTTGTTGGTGAGCGTGTCGCCGACCTGCTTGAATTTCTCGAAGACGGCCGCCTGATCGGCCACGTCGATGCCGTAGCCCGTGTCGGTCACCGACAGCTCCACCGAGCCGCCCACGCGGCGCGCGCGGACCGTGACCGAGCCCTTGTCGGTGAACTTCGCGGCGTTCGAGATGAGGTTGATGAGCACCTGCAGCAGGCGGTCGAAGTCGCCCTCGAGCTGCGGGAGATCGGGCTCGGTCTCGGTGCGCATCACCACGTCGGGCCCGGAGAAGAGCGCCGAGGTCGCCTCGCTCGCGCGCGCCACGAGCGCGGCCGGCTCGAGGGGCGCCATCTTCCACTCCATCCGACCGGCCTCCATCTTGGAGATGTCGAGCACGTCGTTGATGAGCGTGGTGAGTCGCTGACCCTCGGAGACGATGATGTCGATGTTGCCGCGCACCTGCGAGAGCGCGCGCTGCGCCTTGGCATCGGTCGTGGGCACGTGCGTGAACACGGCCTGCTCGAGCTTGTTCTTGGTGAGCTTGGCGAAGCCCAGCACCGACGTGAGCGGCGTGCGCAGCTCGTGGCTGACCGTCGCGATGAAGTCGGTCTTCATGCGATCGATCTCCTTCTCGAGCGTCACGTCGCGGAGGATCACGACGGAGCCCACGCACTCCTTGGTCTGGATGGGCGAGGCCACCGCGACGCCCGTGCGCTCGCCCGTGAGGACGATCTCCGTCTTGCTCACCTCGCACGCCTCGATGGAGCGACGCGCGAGGGCCGCGAGCTCCTCGGGGAGCACCGCGCTCGCCTGCTTTCCCGCGAGATCGTGATCGAGGAAGAGGATCTTCGAGAGCGCGGGGTTGGCCGCGCCGATGACGCCGTCGTGATCGACGGCGACGAGGCCGTCGGCCATGTGATCGAGCACGGCCTTGGAGCGGGCCAGCGCGGCGCGCAGCTCGCTCGTGCGCGCAGCGACCTCGTCCTCGAGGTGCTCGTTGAGCTCGGTGATGCGCTGGTTCGCGCGCGCGAGGGCGTCGGTGGCGCGCTCGCGCTCGCCGATCAGGTAGATCATCAGGCCGAAGACGCAGCTCGAGATGATCGTGACGTTGGTCGTGAAGAAGAAGGTCCGGATGCCCTCGCTCGGATCGGGGCTGAAGTGCTCGCGCACGACCGAGTCGATGAGGCCGCTGATCACCGTGAGGATCACGTAGAGGATCAGCCAGTACAGCGCGGCCCGCGAGCTCGAGAACGTCATCGAGCCGACCATCGCCATCATCGCCCAGAGCATCACGGCGCCGCTCGGCGCGAAGCCTCCGAGCGACCACTGGAAGAGGAACGGCAGGAGCAGGCTGATGAAGACCTGCAGCAGCTGCACGACCGGGAAGCTCTTCGACATCCGGAAGAACAGGAGGTTGAAGAACGTGACGACCGTGTAGCTGTAGGGGATGACCGCAGGCAGGAAGAGGCTCTGCGACGCCGCGATCGAGCCCCAGAGCAGTCCGCCGCCGCTCATCAGGACGCCCATGTACACGAGGAGCCTGTGCTGCAGGCGCTGCGCGTCCGTGTCCTCGGGCCGATCGCCGATCGCGCCGAGACGCATGATCCAGCTCTCGTGGGTCTCCGTCGTCATCCCGCCTCGTTTCGTCTGCGGATGGGGCGCCCAAGGATAGACGGGATCGCCACGCATTCTCACGGGCGAAGACCCGGACGCGTGGCAGGCCCGCCCGCCTCGAGCCCCAGAAATAGAGGAGCCCCAGAAATAGAGGAGCCCCAGCGCCGATGGGGGGTAGCGCCGAGGCTCTGCGCGCCCGTGGGGGGGAAGGGGAGGGCGCGCGCTCCCACTGTAACGGAGCCGTGGGGCTGTCGTCCAGGGGTTTCTTTCATCCGTGAAAGGAGTGCCTTCCACGTCTGCAACGCCCTCCCCGTCTGCAACGCCCTCCCCGTCTGCAACGACGAGGAGTCAGTAGGGGGGCTCGTAGGCTCCGTGACCCGAGCCCAGGTCGAGCCACACGACGATCGCACGCGATACGCGTGTGGGGGCCGGCGTGAGGCGCAACGTGGAGAGCTGGTCCGCATCGGCGGCGCTCAGGACGTAGAGCAGCGTGTCTCGGGACCGCGCGAGGAAGAGCCCGCCCGCCACGGGGGCTGCCGTCGTGGGCGTCGTGGTCGTGGAGGCGACGGTCGAGGGGAACAGCGTGGGATCCCAAGCGCGCCGGAACGCCGCGACCTCGTCGTCGGTGAGGCCCGCCTCGGACAACGCGCTGCCGAGGACCTCGGCCCCTCGGACCGGCGCTCCCGACGAGAGCTCGATGCTCTGACCCACCGTCGCGTCGAAGGCGCTCGCCACGCCATCACGCACGCGGACCAGACGTCCCACGATCGGACGCAGCACCGTCACGCGAGCGCTGCCCTCGGACCCCGGTGTGACCTCGATCGGGAAGCTCGGCGGCGCCGAGAGCTCGCCACGATAGAAGAGGCTCGCCCAGCGCTCACCGCCGTACACGAGACAGTCACCGTCGTTCGTCTCGACCGTCGCCAGCTCCGCAGCCTCGCATCCGTCGGCGCCCGTGAGGGTGTTGCAGGGCGCCTCGCCGAGGCTCGGGTATCGCACGCTGGCACAGTGCCCGGCCTCGACGCTCACCCCGCGCCATGCGAGCGAGTCGCCCGACGCGCCCGACACGAGCGGCCAGTGCTCGACCATCGCACCGCTCGAGAGCGTGACCTCCACGTCGAGCGAGAGCGGGCCCTCACCGCGCCGATGCACGTAGAGCACGGGCTTGGCGATGGGGATGGGCGTGGGGGCGCGGCGCGGCCCCGAGAGGACCACGTGATCGGCGAGGTTGCCGCGCACGAGGCCCCACTCGTGGAGCTCGTAGCTCGCGAGCGGGAGCGCGGGCGCGATCACGGGCGCCCGCAGCGGCGTCTGGCCGTGGGTAGACGTCGGCATCGGTCGCTCGCAGGACGCGCAGCCCGCGAGCCAGAGGACGAGCAGCGGGAGGACGGCGTGTCGCATGAAGGCCAGTGGCTGGGACTCTGCCCTTCGTGACCGGCTCCGTCGGTGTTGCCTCACTCGAAGCCGACGGTCACGCCGGTGCGCAGCTCGAGGCGGCTGGCCTGATCGGCGAGGATCGCCGCCGTCGCCGCGCCACCACCGACCACCACGACGCCCACCACGATCCAGAGCCACGGCTCCGACGCGATGTCGCCTCCTCCCCCGCCGCCCCCGCCACCGCCACCTCCGCCGCCACCGCCACCGCCTGCCACGGCGCGTCCGACGACGCGAGGCTCGTACTCGCTGCCGAGCACGAGGATCTGGTTTCCGAACGGATCGACGAGCTCGACCCAATACTCGACGCGATCCGCCGTCGCCGCGCCGTCGAGCCGCGCGAACATGACGGGCTGCGCTGCCTCTTCGCGCGTGGAGAATTCGAGCGTCCCCTCCAGGCGGGCGTGCACGCGGAGCGTGCGGCCGAGCTGGAACGGATCGGTGAGCCCGACGTGGAGCGCGCTCTGCACGCGCGCCAAGCCCACCTCCGCGCCGAGGCGCTCGGGACGGGAGGTGACGATGCCGCGCGCCTCGAGGAACGGCGCGCGCAAGCGCGGAGGCACCGTGTCGTCGAGATCGGCATTCGCGTCGATCGCGAGCATGCGGACGAAGAAGTCGCGCGCGCGCTCGGTCTCGCCCACGGCCGCGGAGCTCACGCCGAGCAGCTGGTAGATGCGCACGAGCTGCGCCGGTGTGTGGCCACCCTCACGCAGCGCTTCTTGCGCCGCCGCGAGCGTGCCCTCGAAGTCCACGTCGAGGTAGGCCTGCTCCGCCCGCGCGAGCGTGTCGGCGTGTGTCTGCGCGCTGGCGATCGGCGTGAGCGCCAGACCGACGAGGAGCGCGAGGCCGAGGCCGAGCGACGCGCGCGTCACAGGCCACCTCCCCCGCAGTACTGATCGAGCGGGACGTTGTCCGGAGGGGCGCGGTGGTACTCGGCGTCGTAGTTCGTCGTCGGGTAGAGATCGACCTCGATCTGCGCCCCCGCGAACACCTCGTGCCGGGCGCAGCCCGCGAGGATCGTGACGTTGCCCATCGCATCGAGGCCCTCGACGAGGAACGCGTGCTGACCTGGGCCCACGTCGGGCACCGACACGCCCGAGCGCACGGCGCAGGGCGTCAGCCCGCCCACGTCCGCGACGCTGCCCGTGAGGTCCGTCCCGTTGGTCACGGCGTTGACGAGGCTCGCGCAGCCCAGCTCGTCGTCGAAGACGCGGATGCGAAGCGACTGCGTGACGAGGAAGGTCTCCGTCGAGGGGAATCGGAGCACCAGAGGAACCGACTGAGGCGCGCATGCGCCCAGGCCGAGGCCGAGCAGCGCGAGGCCGAGCATCGTGACGGTGATGGTCGCGCTCCGCATCAGTCGAGCTCCGACGCGGGGACACGCTCGACGCGGTCGATCGCGGTGCCTGCCGCGTTCACGCGCCAGATCTCGTAGTCGGTGCGCACGTCGCCGTAGGCGTCCACGTCGACGGATCCGCTCGCGCCCTCGTAGTTGACGGCCTCTTCTCGCTGGATCTGCGCGAGGCCCGTGGCGAGCTCACCCGCCCGCACCACGGTGCCCGTGTTGAGGGAGCGGACCGCGTTCATGATGGGGCGACCAGCCGTGCCCTGCGCGCGCGCGATGCCCAGGTAGAGGAGCGCCGCGGCGTCGTAGCTGTTGCTGACGAACGGCCCCGGCAGCTCTGCGAAGAGCGCGCGATGGCGCTGCGAGAAGTCCTCGTAGGCCGGGCCGTCGGGCTGGGTGATGGGCGCCGCACCGTAGAACTGGACCGTCGCGAGGAGGGCCGTGCCGGCCTCCGTGACGAACGTGTCGGTGCGCAGGCCGTCCGTTCCGATCCACGTCACGGTCGGGGGGCTCGTGAGCATGTAGTAGCTGCGGAGGATGTTCCCTGCGGTGCGCGGATAGCCGATCAGAGCCACGCACTCGGGGTTGGCGTCCGCGATCATGCGTGTCTCCGTCGCATACATCGAGAGGCCGTCGGTGTAGGGCACCGTCGCGACGACGCTGCCCCCGCGACGCGTGAAGTCCGCGGCCGTCGCGGCGGCGAGAGGTCCGCCGTAGGCGTCGTCGAGGTGCAGGATCGCGAGGCGCGTGCAGCCACGGTCGTCGGCGATGCGACCCACGACCTGGCTCTGGAGCGCGTCCGAGGGCACGGTGCGGAAGAAGAATCGCTCGCCGTCGGGCGCGGCCATGCTGGCCTCCGTGAGCCTCGGCGAGGTCGCGCAGCAGCTCACCTGAGGGACGCCCGCGTTCGAGGTGACCTCGTTGTAGATCGCGAGCGTCCCGCCGCTGCCGCCGTCGCCGATCACGGCCACGACGCCCTCTTCGCCGATGGCGCGCATGGCCTCGGACACGGCGACGTCCTCCATGGTCCGCGAGTCGAGGACCAAGAGCTCGATCGGGCGTCCAGGCAGCGGTCCCCCGGCCGCGTTGACCTCCTGAGTGGCCATGCGGATGCCCTTGAGCCACAGCTGCCCGTCGGGCCCGAGGTCGCCCGACTGCGGCATGATGACGGCGACGCGGATGGGGCCCTCGTCCGGCTGGGAGGGGCCACGCGCGCACGAGGCCGCACACGACGCGAGCGTCGCGACTCCGAGCGCGAGGAGTGGGCGTCGCAGCGGCGCCGTCATGAGGGCCGAGAGTACACCGAAGCGCCTGTCAGACGGAGAGACTCGCGTCCGTCCGGGGGAAGTGAGCATGCTACCCCTCCGCCTCGCGGCTCCGTCCGAGCCGTCCCCCTCTGGCCCCTCACTCGTGACTGGCCCCCCCGTGTCGAGCTCCCACACGTCAGCGCGCGACGCCCGCGCCCCTGTCGAGCTCCACGCGTGGCTCGTCCGCTCGGATGCGGTCGCGTTCCTCTCGGGCCTGCCCGACGCCTCGGTGGACCTCGTCGTCACCGACCCGCCCTACGAATCGCTCGAGAAGCACCGCGCGGTGGGCACGACCACGCGCCTCTCGCACTCGAAGTCGTCGAGCAACGACTGGTTCACGGTCTTTCCGAACAGCCGCTTCGAGGAGCTCTTCGCGCATATCTATCGCGTGCTCCGCAAGGACACCCACTTCTACTTGTTCTGCGATCAAGAGACGGCCTTCGTCGCCAAGCCGGTGGGCGAGAAGGTGGGCTTCAAGTTCTGGAAGCCGCTCGTGTGGGACAAGGAGAAGATCGGGATGGGCTACCACTACCGCTCCCGCTACGAGCTCATCCTCTTCTTCGAGAAGGGCAAGCGTCGCCTCGCCGACCTCGGCGTCGCCGACGTGCTGCGCGCGCCCCGCATCCACAAGGGCTATCCCACCGAGAAGCCCGTGTCCCTCAACAAGGTGCTCGTGAGCCAGTCGAGCGAGGCGGGCGAGATCGTCATCGATCCGTTCATGGGCACGGCCTCGGCAGGCAGCGCAGCGCTCTCGCTCGGCCGCTCGTTCTGGGGCTCCGACATCTCCGACAAGGCGATGTCGATCGCGCGCGAGCGCCTCGGCGCGATCGAGATCCCGGGGGCCGAGGCGCGCGTGCGCTTCGTCGACACCTTGCCCGCAGCGAACGCCGCCGTTGGCGGCGAGGGCGCGCAGCTCGGGCTCTTCGCGGGCAGTGACGACGAAGCCGATCGCGAACACGACGAGTCGCGCTCCCGCTAGAGCACCGATTCATTCGAATCGCTGCTCTAGTCTGTGAGATGGAGAAAAATCGCCCTCGGGGACGCCACGCGGCGGGGTTGCGCAGCAACCCCAGGAGCGCGCGAGAAAGCGAGGCTTGGGGAGCGTCGAGTGGGGGATTGGGGGGAGTTGCTCCCCCCTGCCGCGCCGAAG
>JAIBCE010000011.1 GCA_019694315.1 Sandaracinaceae bacterium | reverse complement strand
GCCGCAGGCGATGAAGACCACGCACGCCGGCCTCGACCTCGAGGCGAGCGCCGCGCGCTATCGCGACGCCCTCGAGCAGGCGCTCGTGCAGGCGCTGCCGGATCACGAGATCGTGGTCGAGATCGACCGGGCCGCGAGCGCGCTCTCGGTCACGATCGACACCGACGACGTCGTGCTCGCGCGCACGATCGAGCGCGACGTGCTCGACCACGCCTGGGTCGTGCGACAGATGGGCGCCTGGGCCGTGGTGGGGTGAGAGCCCGGCTCGCTCGGGGTCGAAGCGCCTGACGGGGCTCGGCGGAAGCACCAGGTCCGTGCCCAGTCCTCGCTGGTCGCAACGCAACGTTGCACGCGGACCGTGGCGCGCGCGCGCGATCCACCCCAGGCTTGGCCGCCCATGGCCGAGCCCACGAGCCGCCTCTCCGACGCCGCCGCGCCCGAGGAGATCGTGCCGCCCGACGAGCGCCGGGTCGTGCTCCTGCTCGCGGCCGTGCAGCTCGTGAACATCCTCGACTTCATGATGCCCTCGCCGCTCGGGCCTCGCTTCGCGGCGGATCTGGGCATCGAGACCGCGAGCCTCGGCGTGGTCGTCGCGAGCTACACGCTCGCCGCGGGCGCGTCCGGCTTGCTCGGGGCGTTCGTGCTCGACCGCTTCGATCGACGTCCCGCGCTCGCGCTCTCGCTGCTCGGATTGGCGGTGGGCACGTGCGGGGCCGTCTTCGCGTGGGATCTCCGCACGCTCGTGCTCGCACGTGTGATCGCGGGCGCGTTCGGCGGGCCCGCCACCTCGCTCGCGATGGCGATCGTCGCCGACGTCGTGCCCACGGGCCGTCGCGGACGCGCGCTCGGCACGATGATGATGGCGTTCTCGGTGGCCTCGGTGCTCGGCGTGCCCATGGGCCTCGTGCTCGCCGACTGGGGCAGCTGGCACACGCCGTTCATCGTGACCGCGACCCTCTGCCTCCTCGCCGCCGGGGGCGCGCGTCTCTTCCTGCCGCCGCTGCGCGCGCACATCCGTGACGTGCCCGCCGATCAGGCGCGACGCGAGATGATCGCGTCGTTCCGCACGCTGCTCACGGATCGCGCGGTGCGCACGGCCTACGGCATGGCGATGCTCTCGTCGTTCGGCGCGTTCATGCTGATCCCGAACATCGCGTCGTTCGTGCAGAACAACCTCGGCTACCCGGAGTCGTTGCTCTCGCTCCTCTACGGCGCGGGCGGCGTGGCGAGCTTCCTCGTGCTGCGGCCGCTCGGCAGGCTCGTCGATCGCGTGGGCTCGTTTCCCATCTCGCTCGCGGGCGCGCTCGGCTATGCGCTCGTGAGCCTCGCGTGCTTCGTGATCCTGCCGCCGTGGATCACCGCGCTCTGTGCGCAGCGTACCGAGCTCCTGGGACTCCCCTTCTCGTGGGGATGGGTGGTGGTGACCTCGCTCTTCGTGCTCTTCATGCTCACGAGCAACGCGCGCAACGTGTCGTTCGGTACGCTGAGCTCGCGCGTGCCGCCCGCGGCGCTGCGCGCGCGCTACCAGTCGCTGTCGTCGATGGTGCAGCACCTCGGCCTGGCGGCGGGCGGCCTCGCGGGCCCGGTGCTCCTCTCGAGCGAGGAGGGCGGCGCGCTCGTCGGCATCGATCGGCTGGCGTGGATCTCCGTCGTGACGCTGCTCGCGATCCCGTGGCTCATCCGCTCCGTCGAGCGGCGGATCGACGCCCGCGACGGCCACCGCCGCGACGCGCCCGCGCCCGAGAGCGCTCCGCGGCAGGTGGCCGCGCCCGCACTCGCCCGCGAGGTCGAGGTCCCCGCGCGCGAGGTCGGCCGTTGACCCAGGAGAGCCCTGCGCTGCGCCTGCTCCGCGAGCCTGCGTTCGTGCGCTTCCAGCTCGTGCGGCTGCTCTCGGTGATCGCCATCCAGATGCTCTCGGTCGCCACCGCGTGGGAGATCTACGATCGCGCGGGGACCGCGGAATCCCTTGGATTCGTGGGCCTCGCGACGTTCCTGCCGCAGATCGTCTTCGTGCTCTTCACGGGCGCGGCGGCCGATCGCTACGACCGTCGGCTCGTGCTCGGCCTCGCGCACCTCGTGGTGGGCCTCTCGGCGCTCGGCTTCGCCTTCCTCGCGTCGCGTCGCGACCTCGGCGTGGCGCCGTTCTACGCGCTGCTCTTCGTCTTCGGCTCTGCGCGCGCGTTCGCGGGGCCCGCGTCGCAGGCGATGGCCCCCTCGCTCGTGCCGAGCGAGCTCTTCACGCGGGCCGTCGCGATCAGCGGCACGACGTTCCAGATCTCGGTGGTGGCAGGTCCTGCGCTCGGCGGCATGCTCGTGGCCCCCCTCGGTACGAGCGGCGTGTTCCTCGTGTCTGCCGTGCTCGAGGTGATCGCCGTCTCGATCCTGCCTTTCCTCGTGCTGCGCCCCGGCGCGCGCGCGCGTCGCGACGAGTCACGCGTGGCCCAGCTGCTCTCGGGCATCCGCTTCGTGCGCGAGCGGCCCGCGCTCCTCGGCGCGATCACGCTCGACCTCTTCGCCGTGATCCTCGGCGGCGCGACGGCGCTCATGCCGATCTACGCGCGCGACATCCTGCACGTGGGGGAGTGGGGTCTCGGTGTGCTCCGCGCGGCGCCCGCGGCGGGCGCGCTCGTCGTCGCGCTCTACCTCGGCGCGCGCCCGCTCGAGGCCCGCGTCGGCGTCGTGATGTTCGCCTGCGTCGCGCTCTACGGAGCGTGCACGATCGTGTTCGGCGTGAGCGAGAGCCTGCCGCTCTCGCTCGCTGCGCTCGTGCTCATGGGCGGGGCCGACATGGTCTCGGTCGTGGTGCGTCACGTGATCGTCCAGGGCCAGACGCCCGACGAGATGCGAGGCCGCGTGGCCGCCGTGAACATGGTCTTCATCGGGGCCTCGAACGAGCTGGGGGAGCTCGAGAGCGGCCTCACCGCGGCGTGGCTCGGCACGGTCCCCGCCGTGGTGGCCGGAGGCCTCGGCACCATCCTCGTCACCGGCCTCTCGGCCCTGTTGTTCCCCGAGCTGCGGCGGATCGACAAGCTCGACACGCCGCGGTGAGCGCACGGATCGGCTCGTGGTGCGGCCGCCGGGAATCGGCTCTCCCGGCGGCCGCAAGAGGTCAGCTCATCATGCAGCCGCCGGGGAAGCTGCGCGGCTCGACCGGCGTCACGGACCCGAACGTGGCCTCGCACTGCGTCCGGATGTTGTCGCGCAGGTCGAGCATGAGCTCCCAGTCCGCCGCGATGTCCGGATCCGCGAACTCGGTGCCCTGCCAGAGCTCGACGGAGCCGCTCATCATGTCGATCACGCCGAGCGAGCGGGCGCAGTCTTCCTCGTCGTAGAGCTGCGTCGCGGCGCGGAGCGCGAGGAACATGTTGAGCATCATGAAGGCCTTGGCGCGCGTCGGAACCGGATCGGTGAGCTGCGCCATCTGCGTGGGCGGGTTGATGCCGGGCGGCAGTGGATTGCGGCGCTCGACGGTGCTCGACACGGGCTCGCCGCTCAGCGCATTCGTGTAGGTGACCTCGACCGTGAACGCGTTCTGATCGGCGCCGAGCGAGCTCGTGGCGTCGCCGTAGAGCTCGATGAACAGACCGCCACCACCACCGCGGCGACCGCGATCGACGTCGGTCGCGCCCTCGCGCTGACCCACGAGCAAGACCGGCGACTCGAGCCTCGCCTCGGTGTCCGACGCGGTCATGCGGCGCGCGCCGTACACACGTCCGATGTGGTAGCCGGGCGCGGGCGTGACGCGGAGCACGAAGTCGGTCGCGATCGGCACGAGGTGCGTGCGGCCCTCGAGATCGAGGATGTCGCTCAGATCCTCCGAGCTCTCGGCGAAGTAGTACGCGCCCGAGCCGATCTCCCCGATCGCGAGCGGGATGCGATCGTCGAACTGCGCGCCGCCGCCCACGACGCTGATCGAGACGCCCTCGGCGGCCAGCTGCTCCGCGAGCGCGACGATGCGATCGGTGCTCGTGATGCCGCGGCTCGCCGCGCCGCTCGAGAGGAGCGTGACGTGCGAGAGCGCGTCGGTGCTCGGACGCTCGAGGGCGGCTTCTCCCGCGACGGCGAGCCCATCGTAGAGCGCGACTCCGTCGTCGTTGAACGTCGTGAGGCTCGTGAGGATGGTGGCGAGCGCGCGATCGGCGGGTCCGACCGGGCCGATCATGCGATCGGCGACCGCGCCCACGCGGACGATGCTCACGCGATCCTCCGGGCGCAGCGTGGCGAGCATCGTGCGCACCGACTCCATCAGGTTCGTGCGGAGCGTGCTCGTGGCGGCGCTCGTGTCGATCGCGAGGACGAGGTGCACGGGCGGGCGCGGCAGCGACGCCGGATCCACGCTCGTGTTCAGGCCGACGAAGCCCATCGTCCAGTTCGCGCCGTCGAAGCGCTGCGCGATCGCGAGGCTCGAGTGCACGCACACCACCTCCCCGCAGTCCGCGGGCGGGAGGTCCACCGCGTGCTCGGCGAAGAAGCCCACGGGATCGAGCGTGTCGGGACGAGGCACGCCCCCTGCCGACACGATCGAGCGGAAGTAGCCGATGTCCTGCGCGCCGCCCTGGCCCACCCCGAGGCTGCGCCCATTGCGACCCTCGGTCGTCGCGTCACCGCTGTTGGCGCACCCCGTCGCAGCCACGCTCGCGGCCGCGCAGAGCGCCAGAAGAGTCCTCGTGTCGTGCCAGCTCATGTGTCCTCCCGATCCCGTATCCGATCCTCGTGAACCATCCGCGCCGCGTCCGACCCAGGACGCGCCGCTTCACTCGTAGAGCACCACCGCGTCGAGCAGCGCGCCGGGCTCGTCGCGTCCCTCGGCGCACGTCGGCGAGGCGGCGATCACCGACTCCGCCCGCGCGATCTGGATGCGCATCGCGCGACCCATCGGGCTCGTGCGCATGACGATGCCGTGGGGATCCTCGCCCGGCGCCGCGCCCGAGATGTGTGGCTCGTGCGGCACGACGAAGCTCCCGCAGTCGAGACGCGCACCGAGGCAGCGCTCGGTCTCGTCGATCGAGAGCGTGACGCCGCCCTCGACCACGCCTGCCGTGGCGCCCGCGGCACGCACGCGCAGGAGCACGAGCGTGTGGTCGGCATCGACCAACGCCACGCGGTGCACGCCGAGGTCGTCGCTCGCATCGACGCGCACGAAGTCGCCCACGTCGAAGGGCACGAGCTCGGCCGGTGCGCACACGAAGAACGGCACGGCCCGCGTGCCCATCGCGAAGTCGAGGCGCACGCAGTCGTCGACCGTGGCGGAGCGCGCGCGGATCTCGAAGGAAGGTCCCTCGAAGGAGGCCGCCTCGCTCGTGCCGATCTCGAGATCGAGCGCGCACTCGCGGGGCATCGTGCGCGCGTCGTAGGCCTCCGCGCGGAGATCGGAGCTCGTCGAGAGCTCGAGCCCCACCGCGGCGCTCGTGAGCTCGACACGGCCGGTCGCAGGGAGCTCGCCAGCGCTCTGGGTCGTGGGCACCGCGAGGATCGTCTCGGTCGGCCAGAGCACCAGCGTGTCGGGCAGGCCATCGGTGGCCACGAGGCCGATCACGCAGCCCTCGCCGAAGCTCGACGGAGGCCGCGGTGCACCGAAGCCGGCATCGACCTCACCGCGCGCTGCGAGCGCGGCCCAGTCGTCGAGCGGGATCGTCGCGCCGGGAGCGACGCGGAAGGTCGTGCCGCGCGTGAGCACCTCGGGCGCGACGATCGTCGAGAGCGTGCGGGTGCCCACCTCGCTGCACGAGAGCGACACGCTGGCCCAGCGGAGGCGCACGTCGAGCGCCGCGTCGGTCCCGTTGAGGAGGTACGCAGACGTGGACCACGTGGCGGGGCGAGGCGAGGTCGCCACGCAGGCGAGCACGCCCATCGCGAAGAGGGTCCGACTCGAGGCGCGAGACCAGGCCGTCGAAGCGGGCTCGTGCGGGGTCGCGCTCCCGCGCAGCACCTGCCACGTCACCGGCAGCACCGCGAGGGCCAGCAGGTCGGTCGGATCGGCCCAGAGGCGCGAGGGCACGCCGAGGAGGCCGAGCGCCCTCGCCACCACATCGGCCGCGGGCTGCCAGAGCTCGGTGGCCACGAAGCCGAGGGTGACGAGCGCCATCGCGATCGCGGCGCTGTGCCAGGACGTGCCCGAGCGGCCTGCCCCTTCGCCTCGCGGAGCGCGGCCTTCCCACCGGCGCCTCGCGCCGACCCAGGCCGCGTGGAGCAGCACCGGGGCGACCACGAGACCTGCGAAATCGCTCAGTTTTCCGGTCAACCACGAGGGCGCGCCGCTGCCCTTGAGGAGGTGATCGTTCACGACGAGCAGCGCGAGGCTGCTCACGAAGAGGGGGTGCCTGAGGGGGCGATGCGTCGAGTCCGGCATGGACGTGAGTTGTGTTCGCAACGCGCGTGCCCACAAGGCCCTCGCACCCTCTCAGCGGTCGGCGTATCGTCGGCCTTTCCATGGTCGACCCGATCCGAGATTCGACTCCGGGCGACTCCGGTCTCGACTACGACGATGGCGAGATGGAGTCGACGACCCTGGGGGTCGACCTCTTCAAGACCGAAGAAGTCCCGGTCTATCCGGCCGTCGCGCGCCTCGGTCGCTACGACATCCTCGGTCGCCTCGCCCGCGGCGGCATGGCGGAGGTCTACCTCGCCCGCGCTCAGGACGACGACGGGACGGTCCGGCACGTGGTGCTCAAGCGCGTGCTCATGGAGATGCAGCACGACCCGCAGATGCTGCAGATGTTCCTCGAGGAAGGGCGCACCGCGCTGCGGCTCTTCCACCCGAACGTCTGTCACGTCTACGAGGTGGGCGAGTCCAACGGGCTCACCTACATGGTGCTCGAGTGGGTCCACGGCACCTCGCTCCGCGAGCTCGTGCGCCGCGCCAAGGCGCAGAGCACGACGCTCCCCTTGCCGCTCGCGGTGCACATCATCGCGAAGGTCGCGAGCGCGCTCGACTACGTGCACAACGCGCGCGGCCTCGATGGAAAGCCGCTCTCGATCATCCACCAGGACGTCACGCCCCACAACGTGATGCTCAGCTGGAAGGGACAGGTGAAGCTGCTCGACTTCGGCATCGCCAAGACCTCGGTGGGCGAGGGCGCGGGCGCGCCGCAGGGCAAGTACGAGTACATGTCGCCCGAGCAGGTCCGCGGTGAGGCGATCGATCCGCGCGCCGACGTGTTCGCGCTCGGCGTGTGCCTCTACGAGGTGCTGACGGGAGCATCGCTCTACCAGCGCGACAGTGTCCCGCAGACCATGACCGCGATCGTCGAGGAGCCCGTGCCCTCGGTGCGCACGGCCCGCAAGGACATCCCCGAGGCGCTCGATCGCATCGTCATGCGTGCCCTCGCCAAGAAGCCCAAGGATCGCTTCGCGACCGCGGGCGAGATGCAGCGCGCGCTCGAGGACTGGCTCGGTCGCAACGGTGGACCGATCGCGGACGTGCGCCTCGCGCTCACGGTGGGCGGCTACTTCAACGCCGCCGAGAAGCAGCCGCTGCCCAAGCACGCGGCGCAGTTCACGGGCACGTTCGCGGCGCTCACCGGCGCGAAGTCGAGCCGCGATCTCGACGTGGAGGTCGACGAGCCGGAGTGGGCGCAGGGCTTCGATCACAAGTCGCAACCACCGCCGTCGTCGACGTCGCTCCGCACGGGGCGGATGTCTCCGTCGATCGTCGACCGCTTCTTCGAGCTCTCGCCCGTGGTCGCCTTCCTCCTCACCCTCGGGGTGGGCGGCGCGCTGCTCTTCGGCCTGATCGCGCTCTACTACGTCTTGCGTTGAGCGGTCCTGCGTTGAGGGGTCCTTCGTTGAGCGGTCCTGCGTTGAGCGCTCTGGCGACCCCTCATACGGGCAGCGTGCCCATGAGCACCTGGCGGAGCGTCGCCACGTCGAGCGGTCGCGCGAAGAGGTAGCCCTGCCCGAGACGGCACCCGAGGGCCTGGAGCGCGCTCCTCACGTCGTGCGTCTCGATGCCCTCCGCGACGACGCGTGCGCCGAGGCCGCCTCCCATGCCGATCATCGCGCCGACGAGCGTGCGCGACTTCGCCGACGAGTGCAGCGCTGCGACGAACGAGCGATCGAGCTTGATCTCCGACACCGGCAGTCGCCACAGCTCGTGGAGCGTCGCGTGCCCCGTGCCGAAGTCGTCGATCGCGAGCTCCACGCCCGCCATGCGCAGCTTGAGCAGGCCGTGCAGCGTCTCGGGCTCGTCGCCCACGATGCCGGTCTCGGTGGCCTCGAGGCAGAGGGCCGCGGGCGGAAGCGAACGCTCGCGCAGGGCGTCGAGGACGCGATCGGCGAAGCGCTCGTCGCGCAGCACGTCGGGGTGCACGTTCACGCTGACGCGCAGCTGTGGCGCGAGCGCGCGGAGCGAGTGGAGATCGGCGAGCGCTCGGGAGACGACGAATTCCGCCAGATCGCGCGCACCGCCGTGCGCCTCGAGCGTGGCCACGAAGGCCGCGGGCGTGAGCTCGCCCAGGCGCGGATGCTGCCAGCGGACGAGGGCCTCGACGCCCTCGATGCGACCGGTGTCGAGCTCCACCTGGGGTTGGTAGCGGAGGAAGAGCTCGCCTCCGCGGAGCGCCTCGAGGACGCGCTCGGGAGGCTCCAGGGCGAGCGTGCCGTACGAGGCGTGTCGGCCCGTGCGACGGCGCGACGTGCGCTCGATCAGCGGCGCGACGTCGGCCAGCGCGACGGGCTTGCGCAGCGCACCTTCCACGCGGAAGCCGAGCTTGCGCGCGAGGTGCACGGCCGTCTCGAGGATGCCGTCGTCGAGGCCGCTCACGAGCAC
This sequence comes from Sandaracinaceae bacterium, assembly GCA_019694315.1. GTDB lineage: Bacteria > Myxococcota_A > Polyangia > Polyangiales > Sandaracinaceae > JAFLCL01. The sequence continues at coordinate 42,823 of JAIBCE010000011.1, read as the reverse complement.
GATCGGAGGGAACGCGCGCGCGCTCGGGGCATGCGAGCGTAAGAGCTCGGTGCCGTCCATCTCGGGCATGAGCAGATCGAGGATGAGCAGATCGCAGCCTTCGTCGACGGCTGTGCGGAGCTCGGCGGTGCGCTCCAGCACGTCGACCCGGCTCGCGTGCGGCGCGAGCATGGCGCGCAGCACCTTCGCAGCGATGGGGTCGTCGTCGAGGATGACAATGCGCGACAGCAAGGAGCCGAGGATACGTGTCCCCGCGCCTGCTGCCACTCCCACGGGGTGCGCTGGCATCAGAGCTCGCCTCCGCCGTGCAGAGCCAAGCGCTGCGTGGAGACCAGCTCGTTCGCCACGCTCGTGGCCTCGTCGGCCGTGCCGACCACGCGGAAGATGCCCGGCAGCGGGCTGATCGCGAGCAGGGCTGCGAGGGCGAAACGGAACCCGGGCGAGGGGAACACGAAGATCGTGGCCGCGCCGTAGCGCTGGAGGCGCGCACGATTGTCCGCGATCCACCGTGCCTGGGCGCGCGTCGAGTCCATCGAGGTGCCGGTCGAGTGCGTGAGATCGAGCACGGTGACGGACCGCACCTCTCGATCGAGCCGTCTCGAGAGCGCGCCGAGGTAGGCCTCGAAGTCGGTGGGCGAGGGGACGCCGAAGAAGCGGATCCAGATCACGGGCGAATGGCGCTCGTCGATGACGATCGATCCGCCTGGCGCCGACCATGAATCCGGCTGGAGCGTCAGCATGAGCTCCTCGTAGGGCATGGCAGGCCCACGCAGCGACGCGGGCCCGCCTCCGCCCTATCGGTGGATCGCTCCGCGGATATGAGCGGATTCGTCGATCCGATCACGGCGGAGGCGCGAGCCCGTCGTGGGCTTCGTGCACTGCCACCTCGAGCTCGAGCACGGCCTCGAGGATCGTCGGGCTCGGGACGCTCGCATCGGCGGCGGCGGCCGCTCGCTCGACGAGGGCAGCCTGCTCCGCGGCTCTCGTGGCGCCGCAGAGGAGACAGGAGCCCTTGAGCTTATGCGCGTGGGCCTTCACCGCGGGCCAGTCGCCCTTCTGCGCGGCGCCACCGAGCGCCGCGAGGGTCTCTCCGCTCGAGCGCACGAAGCTATCGTGGATCGCGTGCCGATCCGACTTCGACACGGGCGTGCTCGGGGTCGCAGTCTCGGGCTCGCGCGTCTCGACGAGGTCGGGCACGTGCGTCTCGAGAGACGCGACCAGCGTGGCCTGTGTGACCGGCTTGGCGAGGTACGCGTCGGCTCCCGCCTCGCTCGCGCGCGGCCAGACGTCTTTGGCCGCGTGCGCCGAGATCATCAGCACCGGCAGTCGCCGGCGACCTTCCCCGCGCTCCTTCTCGCGGAGGCGGCGGACCGCCTCGAAGCCGTCGAGCACGGGCATCTCCCCATCGATCATGAGCGCATCGAAGGGGCCCCCTCGCTCGAGACGCGCCAGCACCTGCGCGCCGTCGTCGACGATCTCGACCTTCGCGCCGAGGCGCTCGAGGAAGAGTTGGAGCACGAGACGGTTGAGCGGATCGTCGTCGGCAGCGAGGACGCGGACCCCCGCTCGCAGCGTGCGCAGGTCTGTGCCGGCGCGGGGTTCGGGCTCGGAGCGTCCGAGCACGACGTCGGCGAGCGCTGCGCGGCTGGTCGGCAGCGCGAGGCGCTCGGCACGACAAGCCTCGAGCCCATGCGGTGCGAGGCCGGTCGTGAGCGCGACGAGACGTGCGGGACGGACAGAATTCGAGAGAAACGCGGCCTCCTCGGCCTCGACGGGCCCGCGCAGCGCGTCCACGAGGACGATCTCGGGCACTGGGCCCGAAGGCGCTGGGCCCGAAGGCGCTGGGCCCGAAGGCGCTGGGCCCGAAGGCGCATCCGATGCCTTCGCGCTCGCGCGAACGGCTTCGACGCCCACGATCGCGAGCTGTCGCGCGAGCGTGTCGAAGAGGGCCTCGTGCTCGGTGATCACCCATGCCGTCCCGCGAGACGGGGTCGGGGCGGGCTCGGCCGTATCGCCGTCCGCGGGCGCTTCGATCTCGAACGAGAAGGTCGTGCCCTTCCCCACGTCGCTCGCGAGCGCGAGCTCGCCGCCCATGAGGCGCACGAGATCGCGACAGATCGTGAGGCCGAGTCCCGTGCCACCGTAGCGTCGCGTGGTGGACGCGTCGGCCTGTGAGAAGGCCTCGAACACCGAGGCGCGCTTGTCGGGCGAGATGCCGATGCCCGTGTCGATCACGGCCACGGCGAGGCGGCCTGCGCGCGGCGCGTCGAGCCGCACGAGCACGTGGCCGCGCTCGGTGAACTTGAGCGCGTTGCCCACGAGGTTCGTGAGCACCTGCTGCAGGCGATGGCGATCGCCGATCGAGCGCGAGGGCACGCTCGGTCGCACGTCGAGCAGGAGCACGAGCCCCTTGGCGAACGCCGACGAAGTCAGCGTCTCGACCACACCCACCGCCACGGCCTCGGCGTCGAACGACTCTCGCTCGATCTCCACGCGCCCGGCCTCGAGCTTGGCCACGTCGAGCACGTCGTTGATGAGCTCGAGCAGGCTCTGCCCCGCGCGCAGGATGGAGCGGGCGAGGGAGCTCGACTCGGGATCGAGCGGTCGTTGTGCGAGGACGTCGGCGATGCCGAGCACGCCGTTGAGCGGGGTGCGGATCTCGTGGCTCAGCAGCGCCATGAAGCGCGATCGCACCTCGGCGCGCTCCTTGGCGGCCACGACCCGCGCGTTCTCCTCCGTCAGCGAGGCCACGCGCTGGACTTGTCGCGCGACGAGGAGCGCGACGAGGAGGCCCAGGGCCGCGATGGTGAGGGCGATCGCGAGCGCAGCCAGGAGTTGCGTCCGGTTCTCCTCGAGGATCCGTGCCTCCGACATGGTGAGCCGGAGCGAGCCGACCTCGCGATCGACGGTCCGCACCGGCACCTCGGCGACGACGACCTGCTCTGAGGCGCGAGCCTGGCCGCGCGCGCGAATTTCGGTGCCGGAGACGTCGAACACCTGGACGGCCACGAAGTCCTGGTCGCGCGAGGCGCCGCTCAATACCTCGTCGACCATCGCGAGATCGTCGAAGTCGATCGCGGGGGCGATCGTGTAGGCGATGAGCGAGGCCTGCGTGTCGACCTTGTGCTGGAGCGCCGCGCGCGCCGCGCTGCGCTCTCTCGACGGGAACCACGCCACCACGAACAACGCCACGACGGCGAAGGACACCGCGATGAGGAGCGCGATGGCCGTCCCCGAGCGCGCTCGGGGGCTCGTCGGTGTGGCGCTCATGGGCGCGAGCCCGCCATCAACCGTCGCAGGAGCGGGACGAGGCGGGCCGCCAGCTGCGACTTGTGGAGCACCGCATCGGCCACTCCCGATTGCTCCACCGCGAGGAGATCGCTCTCCGGTGCGGCCGAGACGAGCACGAGCTTCACGCGATCGAAGAGGCGTGTCTTGCGGAAGAGCTTGGCAAAGGCCTCTCCTCGCATCGCAGGCATCTCGAGGTCGCACACGACGCAGTCGATGCGCTCCGCGCGGATGGTATGCGTCGCGCCGATCGGCGAGGCCGACGTGAACACGACGAGCCCCGCTCCGCCGAGCACTGCGCGGATGACCTCGAGCGCGGTGGCGTCGTCGTCGATGACGAGGACGCGCGTCACGGAGCGTCCTCGGTGGCGCGGCCGCCGTCGTCGATCACGCCGGCATCGTCCGTCACCGTCACATCGTCGAGGCCAGCATCCACGGGGCCGGCGTCCGGACCACAGAGATCGGGGAAGCGCTCCTCGGCGCGATCGATCTGCGCGCAGTCGAACGGTGGCGGATCGGGCGGGCGCTCGAGCCCGCAGCCGACGAGCCCGAGCGAGGCGGCGAGCAAGGCCGTGCGCGTGAGATCAGAGCGGGAGGTCATAGCGGAGGCCGACGAAGCCGAAGAGGGGCGAGGTGACGGGGGTGTAGAGCGGCGGCGCGTCGGGGTACGCATCGATGGGGCCGTTGATGAGGTAGGGCAGGCGGCCGTTGAGGCTGTACGAGACGCTGGCCCGCACGTGGAGGCCTGGCACGAAGTCGAGGGGGCTCGTGAAGGTGAGCCGGAGATCGAGTTGCTCGCCGAGCTCGACCTGTCGCACGAGCGAGAAGCTCGAGTAGGCGATGCGTGAGCCCGCGAAGATCGCGGCGAGCGCGAACGAAGCGCCGTTGGGCGAGAGCTCGTAGGCGATGCGCGCGTTGCCCGACCAGAGCGGCATGATCGGGATCCGATCGTCGCCGGCGCGGGTGTCGGCGAGCATGAAGCTCCCCGCGAGCGTGAGGCCCGGTGTGGGGCGCATCGAGACCGAGGCGGTGCCGCCGAAGGTGCGAAGGCTGGCGAGGTTGTCGTTGCGGACGAAGAACTCCGCCATGCTGGTGGGGCTCACCTCTCCACGTGCTACGGCGGCCGCGTGCTCGGCTTCGGTCGCCTCGCGACTGGCGATGAAATCCTCGTAGAACGAGGCGAAACCGCGTAGCGAGAAGGTCACCCAGTCGATGCCCTGCTGCCACTCGAGCTCGACGGTGCGAACGACCTCGGGCCGCAGCGACAGCGCGGAGATCTGGTAGGTCGGATCGTACTGGCCGAGCTCGTAGGAAGTCGGCGTGCGGAAGGCCTCCGCGTAGCTCGCGCGGATCGACGTGTGATCGAGCGGTGTGAGCACCGCCGCCGCGCGCGGCGAGACCCGCGCACCGAAGCTGCTGTCCACGTCGAGGCGCGCGCCGAGGTTCAGCGTGAGCCAGTCGATCGGGCGCACGATCTGCTGCGCGAACACCGCGCCGAGCACCGTCACGCGGTGCACGTAGGGGGTGGCCTGCACGAGCGACGGCTCGCCGGTGATCACGTCGTAGTAGTCCGCGGGCCGCGCGGTCATGTCGCGGCCGCGCACGTCGTAGCCGAGCGTGGACGCGAAGCGACCGTCGAGCGTCCAGTCGACGCGAAGGACCTGCTCGAGCCCCGCGGAGCGCCCGGCGCTACCGAGCTCGAAGTTGCAGCCGTCGACCTGCCCGGGCACGCACCAGTAGTCGAGCCGGTACGAGGTCCGCTCCGAGAAGCGCGTGTAGTCTGCGTAGAAGCGAGTTCCGAGCGACACCTCCGGACTGAGCGAGGCGTCGTGACGCAGCTCGCCGCGGAGCGACTCGCGCAGCTCTCGCGACCACGGATCGACGAACGCGCCCGAGAGCGGGATGCCGCGGGTGTATTGGTTCGCGAGCACGCGGAGCTGGAAGTCGCCCACGCGAAGCCGTGCGATGGCCGCGGGCGCCGTCATGGTGTGCGTCGCGGTGCCGCCCCACGCGGTCTCGCCCGGGCGGAGGCTGAAGTCGTCCTGCGCCGTGGGCGTGATGCCGTACGAGTTGTTGATGTCTTCGACCCACTCGCCGCGAACCGTGAGATCGGCTGGAGATCCGAAGAGACGAAACGCGGTGCTGAGGCCGACGCCCAGCCGATAGCGCAGGCCGACGCGCTCCTGGGGCAGCCCGCCGCCGGGCTGCCCATCGTAGCCGCTCGGAGATGCGAGACCGAGCTCCGCCACGCCGTGGATCTGGGTGCCACGCGACGCGTGGCGCGTCACCACGTTGATCACCGCGACCATCGCGTTGCTGCCGTAGGCCACCGAGCCCGCGCCGAGCATGACCTCGACGTAGTCGATGGCCTCGAGCGGCACGCCCAGGCCCTCGTGCGGCGACACGGTGCCGGTGTCCTGCGAGTTCATGATGTGCCCGTCGACCATCACGAGGATGTGTCGACCACCGTCGCGCTGGAGAAGCCCGGAGACGCCGACGTCGATGCCCGTCTCGTAGTCGCGAGGGCGCGTGATGTAGAAGCCCACGCCGAGGTACGAGAGCGCCTCGTCGACGGTGCGGATGCCGAACATCTCCAGCTCTCGCGCGGAGATCGTGTAGCTCGTCGCTGGCGCATCCGAGCTGCGCTGCGCGCTGCGGGCGGCCGTCGACACGACGCTCTCTTGCAGGAGCGACTCGAGCTCGGCGTCCTCGTCACGTGCCGTGTCCGCGTCGTCCGGATCTCGAGGGGCCTCCCCCGCCGGCGCCTCGGGCGTGGGGAGGCTGCTCTCCTGCGCGCGTGCGAGCGCGCCACCGAGGCCCATCCAGAGCACGAGGGCGAGCCAGGTCTGCCGCATCATCGCACCACCCGCGAGACGCGCAGGAGCTGCGCGCTGAATTGGAGCTGCTGCGTCGCGGCGCTCGCGAGGTTCACCACGATGCGCGGCCGCGAGGACTCGAGCTCGAAGGCGAGGGTGGCGCCTCCGTCGGCATCCGCGCCGACGGAGGAGACCACGACCCGACCGGGGCTCGGCATCGCTTGCACGAGGCGAGGCACCTCGCCGCCGAGGCCCGCGCTCAGATAGACCACGCTCGCCTCGCGACGCTGCGCCCTCCGCACGAGGCGCGCGACGCCGCGGAAGCCGTGCTGGGTCACGACCACCGGTCGCCCACCGAGCGTGCCTGCGTGAGTGATGGCCGCGCGAAGCTGTGCGCCCGTGCGCTCCGACTCTGCACCTCCTGGACGCACCACGACGAGCACTCGCACCGGGTCGCGTTCGGAGGCGTAGCCGCGCTCGTAGCGAAGCACGCGATCGAGCAGCTGGACCTGCAGCGCGGGGGGAACCTCGACCTCGTCGGCCACGACATTCCGCACGGGCGCGAGGGCCAGCCCGAGCACCGTCACGGCGAGCCACGCGATCCAACGACGACCGTACAACGCGCCGAGAATACTGCCGCTCCGCGAGCGGCAGGGGATTGCTCGTGTCTGTCCTCACGAGCAGAGCGTCCCTCGTCGCGGCTAGAGCGTTGGGCCCGACGGCCAGGATCCCCGAATTCGCCTGTTTCCTGCCGGACTCCACTGGAACAGCGCGTCGGTCCAGCGTGAGGCAACCGTTGGGGTCAAGTCCCGTCGTCGCCGCCTGGCGCGGGCGCGTCGGGCTCGCGCTCGAGGTAGCGGAAGATGGTGCGAGGGTCGACGCCGAGGTCGCGCGCGGTCTTGGTGCGGTTGCCGTTGTTGCGCTCGAGGACCTCGAGGATGTAGCGGCGCTGGAACTCTTCGCGCGCCTGCGCGAGCGTCATGATCGAGCTGAGCGTCTCGGGGAAGAGATCGAGATCCTCGGGCCCGACGAGGGTCTTGTCGCAGAGCACGATCGCCTTCTTGATGCGGTTCTCGAGCTGCCTCACGTTGCCCGGCCACTCGTACTTGCGGATCGCGATGAGGGCGTTCGGCGTGAAGCCCTTCACCTTGGGGTTGAGCTCCTCGGCGTACTTCGAGAGCAGGAACTTCGCGAGGAGCACCACGTCGTCGCCGCGCTCGCGCAGCGGCGGCAGGTGGAGGTTCACGACGTTGAGGCGGTAGTAGAGATCTTCGCGGAACGCGCCCTTCTTGATCTCGTCCTCGAGGTTGCGGTTCGTCGCGGCGATCACGCGGATGTCCACGCGCTCGGCCTTCGCGTCGCCCACCTTGTTCACGACCCGCTCCTGGAGGGCTCGGAGGAGCTTCACCTGCAGGGCGACCGGCATCTCGCCGATCTCGTCGAGGAAGAGCGTGCCGCCGCTCGCCTGCTGGAACTTGCCGCTGCGCGTGGCGATCGCGCCGGTGAAGGCGCCGCGCACGTGCCCGAAGAGCTCGCTCTCCATGAGGTTCTCGGGGATCGCGCCGCAATTGACCACGACGAACGGACCGTCCTTGCGGCCACTGCGGCGATGCACCTCGCGCGCGATGAGCTCCTTGCCCGTTCCCGTCTCGCCGGTGATGAGCACGGAGATGTCGGTGGTCGCGACCTTCTTCACCTTCGTGAAGACCTCCACGAGCGAGGGGTTGGTGCCGATGAGGTCGCCGAACGTCTTCTCGTGGAGCTGCTCCTCGAGCTGATCGCGATCGGTGCGCAGCTGATCGAGCAGCATCGCGTTCTGGAGCAGGAGCGAGGCCTGCGCGGCGAAGACCGTGAGCACGTCGAGCGTCGCCTCGGTGAAGAGGCCGCGCACGTCGTCGTTGCCGAGATAGATGACGCCGAGCAGCTCGCCGCGCGCGAGCAGCGGGGCGCACATCACGCTCGCGAGCTGGAGGTTCATCACGCTCGCGCTGCGCCCGAAGAGCGTGTCCGAGAGCGCGTCCGACACGATGAGCGGCTGACGCGTGTCGATGACCTTGCGGAGGATGGAGTCCGAGAGCTGCGAGACGGCGCTCTCGAGGCTGCGGCCGCCGAGGTTGCGCGCGACGGCGACGCGCGGCTCGGCGCTGCCGGGGGCCAGCGGGCCCGAGAGCGCGGGCCCCTCGCTCGACGACGTCGTGTCCTTGTCGCCCGCGCGCGCGCCGGCAGCGTCGAGCAGCACGAGGAAGCCCTTGCCCGCGCTCGTGGCGTCGATGACCGCGTCCATGAGCGCCTCGAGCTGCGCGTCCATGGAGGTCGCGTGCATGAGCCGCACGGACAGCTCGTGGAGGCGGCGGAGGCCCATGATCTCCGCGCGCGTGCGGCGCGGATCGTCGTCGTCGTCGTCGTCGTCGTCGTCGCGATCGGGCGCGCCCTCGTCGAAGAGCGAGAAGTGGAGCTCGACGCCACCCGAGCCGCTCCGGCCGAGATCGATGCGATCGCCGTGCTCGAGGCGTACGCGCCGCTTCTTCTTCTGGTTCACCTGGATGTCGGCGTCGAGGTCGACCTCGTTCAGGTTGAACGCCTTGCCGTCGAACACGATCTGCACGTGGTGCTCGGCCACGGCGCGATCGTCGATGGCCACGTCGTTGCCCCCGGCGCGCCCGATCGACGTGATCTTCTTGTAGATCGAGAAGACCTTCGGGCGTCCTTCGGGACGGATCCACTTGAGCGACGGCATCGCGAGGAGAGTATCCCACGCTCCGAGCCGCGTCCCACGCGCTCGCGCGCGAGGCTATGCTCTTGCGCTCCGAGAGCGCTCTCTGCTCGCGTCGATCGAGCCCGAGCGGAGAAGGCGCGACTCGTCGAGTGGAATCGACGCGAGTGATTCATGCTCTGAGCCACGGGAGAACGTGATGGCCAAGACTCCGATCGAAGTGATCGCCTCGATGCTCGGTGACGAGCGCGCGCCCGAGCATCGGATCGCGGGCGCGATCGTGCTGGGAGAGCTGTCGGCCAAGGGTGTCGCGGGAGCAAGGGCCCCGGACGTGGTGAAGAGCCTCCTCTCGATGCTCGCGAGCGACTCGCCGCCGCTCCAGCGACCCGCGCTCGCCTCGCTCGCGCGCATGGCCTCGGCGAAGGCGGTGCCGGCGATCCTCCCGCTGCTCGGCAGCAAGGACGCCGACGTGCGCAAGCTCGCGATCGACGCGATCGTCGCGTGCGGCGAGGACGTCGTGCCGCTGCTCACCGAGCGCCTCGCGTCCGTACAGGGCGAGGAGCGCAAGGCGCTCGACGCGGTGCTCGCGCGCTTCGGCGACAAGAAGGAGGCCGTGCACACGTTGCTCGTGGGGCTCGAGTCGAGCGATCCCGACGTGGCGCGCGCCGTCGCGTACGAGCTGCGCCCGCGCGTGAAGGAGGCCGACGCCAAGACGCGTCGCCTCTGGCTCGGAGAGCTCCATCGCATCATCGAGCGCATGAAGAAGACGCCACCGCCTTCGCCGATCCCGCTCGCCACGGCCGTGAAGATCCTCGGCTACCTCGAGGACGAGCACGCGCTCGAGACGCTGATCGCGTTCGCGAAGGAGCCGCGCACGCCGTTCGCGGTGCGACAGGAGGCGATCATCGGTCTGCGGTGGGCGAGCACGGAGGGCGCGCTCTCGGACGAGAAGCTCGCGGGCCAGGTGATCGACGTGCTCGTCGAGGCTGCCGAGGGGCCCGATCGCATGATCGCGCAGGCCGCGCTCATGGGCCTCGCTGCCGTGGAGCTGCCCGCCAAGCACGCGGCCCGCATCGCGCGCCTCGCCACGCATCCGGACTTCGAGCGCGCGCGCATCGCGCTCGAGAAGCTGACGCGCCAGCCCGGAGCCGACGTGACCAAGGCCCTCGTCGAGCTCCTCGCGGGCTCGGTGGCAGCGGGCGCCGATCGTCGGCGCGGCGAGCTCGCCACCAAGGCCCTCGAGGCCAAGGACGACGCGGGGCCCGTGCTCGCCGCGGCGCTGGCGCAGGAGACCGACGCCGATCGCGCCAACGTGTTGCGGCAGGCGCTCCGACCGCACCTCAAGGCGCTCACGCCGGCGACGAAGAAGAAGCTCGTCACCGTGGCGCTCGAGCGCGTCGCCGAGGGCGAGGGCTGGCAGGCGCACGCGGACGTCGCGCGCGAGCTCGATCCCAAGAGCTTCGCCGACGGCCTGCGTGAGCAGGTCGCCAAGCTCGCGAAGTCCAAGAAGGACGCACAGCTCCGCTCGGTGCTGGGCCTGCTCTCGCGCACCGAGGGTGCGACGCACGAAGACCGCTACCGCTACGCGAGCCTCGTCCTTCGCGCCTCACCGCTCGACACGCTGCCGGCCGCGCGCCATCGCGACGAGAGCCTCACGCTCATCGACGACCTCACGCGGCGCGGCTTCGACGTGGGGCTCGCGCTCAAGAAGGACAAGGCCCTCGAGCTCTCGCACCTCTTCTACGTGGGCTTCCACTTCGTCGAAGAGGAACACCCGCTCGGTCGCGAGCTGCTCGAGCACGTGGGCAAGGAGGGTGGCCGCACCAAGCTCGCGAAGATGGCCAAGAACAAGCTCGGCCTCGCGAGCGAGTGAGGAACGACCGACACCCGAGAGAACGTGCGAGCGGCCCCAGGATCCTCGTGGATCGTGGGGCCGCGCTCGTTCACTTCTTGTTCGTCACGGGGGCCGGGCCCGACGCCACCTTCGCGCCGGCCCCAGCGAGCTTGGCCTTGAGCGCGTCGGCCTCGGCGTTCTTTCCCTGCGCGCGGAGGCCGCGCTCCTCGGCGTCCGGCGACTTCGCGTTCCAGCCGTAGCCGATCTGCGCGTCGATGAGCTTCTGCGTGCCCTCGCCGACGATGCCGTCGATCGTGTAGCCGAAGACGCGCTGGAGCTCGCGCACGTTCTTCTCGGTCATGGGACCGAAGTGGCCGTCGGCCTCGAGCTCGAAGCCGAGCTGCACGAGCTTCGTCTGCAGCGCCTTGACTGCATCACCCTTCGATCCGTTCTTCAGCAGGTTCGTCATCGCGTCTCCTCGCCGCGTTCGTCGCGGCGCGCCGACGAGAGCAAGGCCGAGGCCACCCCCAACGCCCGCGAATTCGGCGCGATCGCGAATCGCGGCCGTGGGACGAGGCCGACGACCTGCGGGCCGAGCCCACAGCCCCGCGCTCCAGGGATCGCTCTCTTCAGTGGATCGGCAGCGGGATCGGCAGGTGGATGGGGCCTGCGCCTCCGCCCAGGTCGATCGAGATGCCCTGTCCATCGATCGTGGGAATCGGCAGCGGTGGCTGGCCGGGCCGGTACATCGCGGCGGCCTGCGAGACGACCGGCGCGCGCAGCTCGCTCGGCGGGTGCGTGCTGAGGAACACGCCCACGTCGAGGCCTCCGGCCGCCATCGGACCGAAGTGCCGGAAGACCTCGAGCGAGAGCAGCGCGCCTTCCTCGTTCCACGCTCCGCCGGTTCGCGTGCGACCGCGCTCGAGCACGTTGGTGAGGCCCCACACGTCGGCCTCCACCTCGAAGGGCTGCTCGAGCGGCGGCGCTGCGTTCGCGAGGCCGCGCTGGAGATCCTCGGCCTCGCGCGCCGAGGCGCTGCTCGCGCCTGCGTCGGCGCAGCCGGTGTGTCCGCGATAGTGGTGCGCGAGCTCGTGGCCGAGGATGAACGCGACCTGCTCGTCGTAGAGCTGCACCTCGCGCGCGAGCTTGCGAGGGTCGGTCGCGAGTGGTCCCGTGACGAGCGACCGATCGAGGGGCCGCACTGGGCGTCCGTTGCGGACGTCCTCGACGAGCGCGTCGGCGAAGGCATCGAGCGCGTGTGTGCCGGCGAGCTCGTCATAGGCACGCGCCTCGGCAGACGCGGCGCACACGCTGACCATCGCGCTCGTGATCATCAGCATCGGCGCGCGGCTCTGGCTGCAGCCGGCGGCGGCGTTGGGCTCGGCGTCGTTCACGACGTGGAACGGGATCGAGGCGACGCGTGCGCGCTGATCGGCGAACACAGCAGCGAGCAGCTCCTCGTGGATGCCGCTCGTTCGCTGCTCGGCCCACGACGTGACGAGCGCACCCGCCGCATCGACGGCGCCCGGCGGCGGCGCGGCCAGGCTCGCGTAGTCGGGGGCGCGCGTGGAGAGCAGCGACTGCCCTGGCATCGGGGGGGGCACCGTGGGGATCGGCAACGTGCCGATGCCCGGGATCGGAAGGCCCGGAAGCGTCGGGGTCGCCGTCGTCGTCGGGGGTGTCGTCGGCGGCGGAGTGGGCGGGGGCACGACGACGGGTGTGGGCGGAGGAACGGGCGGTGGCGGCGGCTGCGGAAGAAAGCGCGCGACGTCGCACGCGCAGAGGATCGCGAGGATCCCCACGCTCGCGCCCAGACGGAGACGAGGGTCGTGCATGGCGCGAGCATCGCACGAGCCTCGGTCGCTGCGCGCACGCGAGACGTCCTGCGGGCTCACTCGCAGGCGCCCTTCGACGCACTCCGCTCGCGTCTCCTCACACGCACGCGCCCTGTCGTGGATCCGTTTTTTTGACCCCGATCGCGGCCTGCCCGAGGGTCGGCGCGTCCCCTCTGGGACAGCCCCTCCAGCGACACGGCCGAGGCCACGATGCAGCTCAACGTCCCGCACGAACGCGCCGAGATCCGAGGACGAACCCTCGATGGACGCTATCGCGTCGGCGAGGTGCTCGGCATCGGTGGCACCGCGGTCGCCTTCGAGGCCGTTCGTCTCGCCGACGGCGAGAACGTGGTGGTGAAGGTCCTGCGCCCGTCGTTCGTGGACAACCCCGACCTCGTGCGTCGCCTGCGCCGCGAGGGAGAGGTCGCGCGCACGGTGCCGCATCCGGCCATCGTGCAGGTGCTCGACGAGGGCGTGCTCTCTGGCTACCCGGGCGCCGACGGCTCGCCCTACCTCGTGCTCGAGCGCATCCACGGCGAGTGTCTCCAGCGTGTCCTTCGTCGCGTCGGTGTGCTCACGCCCGAGGTCGTCGGGGCGCTCTCGATGCGCGTCGCGACGATCCTCCACGCGGCACACCAGCACGGCTACGTGCACCGCGACGTCAAGCCGGAGCACATCTTCATGGACCGCGCGCCCGACGGCTCGCTCCGTGTGCGCCTCCTCGACTTCGGCGTGTGCGCGAGCGCCCGCGCGCCCAAGGACGAGCGCGATCGCGAGGTCGGTCGCGTCTTCGGGACACCGAGCTATTGCTCGCCCGAGCAGGCCTCCGGCAACCCCGACGTCGACGCGCGCGCCGACGTCTTCGGCCTCGGCATCGTGATGTTCGAGGCGGTCACCGGCCGGCTTCCCTTCTCGGGCTCGAACGTCGCGAACCTCCTGCGACGCATCATCCGTGAGGACGCTCCGCGCGCCGGCCTCGTGCGTCAGGACCTGAGCTTCGCGTTCGACGAGGTGATCGCCCGCTCGCTCGCGCGCGACCCCGAGGACCGCTTCCACTCGATGCGCGCCTTCAGTCGCGCGATGTCGCCGCTCGTCATCGATCGCCGCACCGTCGATCGCACGCTGCTCTCGGTGCTGCGCCTCGGCGCCTCGCCCGAGGAAGGCGTGCGCACGCGCCCCGACGTCCGCGCGGCCTGATCGCGCAAGACGAGACCCAACGGCAGAACGCGCATGCGCGGCGCGGCGGGACGCTCGAGCGAGCTCAGCGCCGTCGCCGCGGGTTCTCGTACACGCTGACGATCGGCACGCCGTCGTAGGTGAGCACGAAGACCGGATCGACGCGTCCGTAGACCTCCCAGATCTGGAAGTCGACGATGTTGAAGTGGTCCTCGTGGTGGACGATCGCGTAGTCGGCCATCGCGAGGTCCCACGCCACGCGGATGTCGTCGCGCAGGAGGTGATCGCGCTGGAGCATGTGGAACGCGGTGGGCGTGGTGTCGCAGATCCACACGCTGCCGCGCTCGGGCACGTGCTCGTTCAGCCACGGCGCGAGGCTGCCCGTGGTGAAGCCCCAGAACTGTCGGTTCATCCCCAGATCCGCCGCGCCCGGCACGCCGCCGGCCGCCCACGTGTAGTACGAGAGGCCGAAGGGGTGACTGTGCACCGTGGACACGAGCGGGCTCGCGAGCGCCGCGACGAGCCCCACCGCGAGCGCGCCGCGCTGGACGCGCGTCGGCATGGTCCAGCTCGGCCCGAGCTTCGCGAGCCAGCGCGAGAGGTCGTCGGTGAGCCGATCGGTCATGCGTGAGAACGCTGCACCGCCGAACAGCGCCAGCATCGCGTACGCCATGAGGAAGTGCTTGGTGCCGCCGAAGATCGGCGTCGACGGCATCATCATCACGAACATGGGCGTGAAGAAGCTGCCGAAGACCAGCACGTCCGTGCGGGCCGTGTCGGGCTCGAGCTCCCCATCGCGCCACAGGCGGTCGAGCGCGAACGTGGGCACGAGCGCGCGCGCGCGCATGCCGATGCCCACGGCCCCGAGCACGATCGTGACGAGCGGAACCGTGAAGAGCGTGGTGACCCACGCGTAGCTCGTGGGGCTCGGCGGCGAGAAGTACGTGTAGCCGAGGTACGCGATGTTGTAGTGGATGTGGTTGACGTGGAAGCCGACGTACTCGCCGATGCGCGGGATCGTGTCGTTCCAGAGCCAGGGCCACATCGCCACGAAGAGCGGGGGGCCGAGCAGCAGCATCCCGAGCAGCCAATACGGCCGGAGCGAGATGCGGGGCCCCGCGCGCTGCGCGTCGCTCGCCGCCTTTCGTGCGTGGCGCTCGCAGGCCGCGACGAACGCGAAGTGCACGAGGAACACGAGCGGCAGGATCCACGCGTTGTGCTTGGTCTCGAGGCAGAAGCCGTAGGCGATGCCCGTCCAGATCGCCCAGATCGGCTTGGTGAGCGAGCGGTAGTACGCGTACGTCACGAGCACCAGCATCGAGACGATGGGCGTGTCGAAGCAGTCGAGGTGCGAGTGATAGAAGACCGCTGGCACGAGCGCGTACGCGAGCGCCGCGAAGAGGCCCGCCCGCCGACCGTAGATGCGCGTGCCGAACAGGTAGAGCACCCAGAGCGCGAGCGACGACATGACCATTCCGGGGAAGCGGAAGGCCATGGAGTCCTCGGGGAAGAGGTGCCAGCGCTGCTGCGCGAGCCACGAGAAGGCGAAGAGGCTCTTCGGGAGCGATGGGTGCTCGTGGTTGTTCTCCCACGCGCGATCGATCCGCGCGCGATCGAACGCGTCGGGCGCGCCGGAGAGCACGCCGTCCCACCAGCCTGCATACGACTCGGCCGCGTCGACGTAGAAGCCCTCGTCGCGGTTCATCCCGAGGCCGCTCGAGCTCGAGAGGAGCGCCACGACGTAGGCGATCATCAAGAGCGCGCCGACGAGGTGATCGAGCCGCGTCGGCTGGCGCCCCTTCGCGAGCGCGGCGACACGTACGCGCGGGCTCGGCGGCGGCCGAGACGAGAAGCTACTCGCGTGTCGACCGAAGGAGCCTGCGTCCGCAGCGGGACCGAGCAGCGGGTCGCGCACCTTCGCCTCGCTGCCTGTCTCGAGCGTGGCGTGGCCCGCGGTGTCCTCGGCCGGTCGCCGCTTCGCCGGCGTCGGAGGGCTCGTGTCGGGTGCGCTCACGAGCCGCTCCGTGTGCTCGCAGCCCAGCAGAATGCGCGGAATTCCGGGTCCCCCGCGGACACGTCGACCGAGATGCGTCCGCGACCCCCCGCGCGCGCCTCGGGGATCGCAGCCTCCATGCGCTTCCAGCCGTCGCCGTCGTGGTGCGTCATGCGGCCGATCTCCTCACCGTCGAGGCGCACCACGACCTCCACGTCTCCGCCGTTGCGCCATCGCTCGCGCTCCCACCAGACGCCGCCGTGCAGCACCACGGCGCGCCCGAGCGGCACGTCGTCGTAGCTCGTGGTGATCGGCTCGCTACCCTGCGCGTGCTGCGAGACGCAGTGACGTCCGCGCAGCTCGAGGTCCATCGTGGTCGTCGCGCCGACCCAGAGCCATGGTCGACCCGGATCGCAGAGGTGTCGCGGCGCGCCCTCGATCGGCCCGTTGGCGAGCCCACCTTGCGTGGAGCCCATCGCGTCGAGCCTGCGACACGGCAGATCCAGGCCACGCTCGCGGCGCGTCACGTGCGCCTCACCCACGTGCTCGACCAGGTCGTAGACCACGCTCGGCGCGGGCAGCGACCAGCGCTCGACGCGCACACGGCCGTAGTCGTGCGAGAGCTCGGGCGCGCCCTCGGGGGCCTCGCTCGAGCGGTGACCGCGGATCGACACCACCCAGAGCCGTGCGTATGCGGCGAGATCGCTGTGTCCTGCCATCGGTCGATCGACGAGCTCGCCCGCCGCCTCCCGCAAGAGCGGATCGGCCCAGAGCGGCGCCACGACCACCGCGTCGTGCGGCTGCCACTCCGCACGCACGGCGGCCAGCGCCTCTTGCCACTCGTCGCGTGGCGCGACCCGGCTCTCGATCACGCGCTGCCCGAGGATCTCGATCAGACCGATCGCAGCGATCGCCCACCAGAGGCGGCTCGCGGGCGTCGGGCCCGTGGGCGTCGTGCTGTCCGCCGCGGGCGCGGGCGCGTCGATCGCGCGCGGCGAGGTGGTCGGGGTCTCGGCGTTCTCGGCCATGCGAAAGCGCGGCAGCTTACACGATGACGCCAGGGTGCACGGCGGGCTCGGCGCTATCCTCCGACCCTATGCCGAGGCCCCAGACATCCTCGAACGAGCTCGCTCCGTCGCGCAGGCGTGGCGACATGAAGTCCCTCGCGCGCGAGCTGCCCTTCACTCCGCTCGAGGTCGAGGGCCGCCTCCCCGATGGGCTCCGCGGGACGCTCGTGCGCGCGGGCCCAGGTCTCTACGAGCTCTTCGGCAAGCCCGTGGCGCACTCGTTCGAGGCCGATGGGGCGATCTCCGCGGTGCGCATCTCGGGGCCCGCGGGCGAGCCTCGCGTCGAGGGCGCCTTGCGTCTCGTCGAGAGCGACGGGCTGCGCGAGGAGCGCGCCAAGGGCCGACCCCTCTTCGGCGGGCGCGCGTGGTGGCCGCGGCGCCTCTGGAACAGCGTGCGCTTGGTCCGCAAGAACACGGGCAACACCGCGCTCATGAGCTTCCGCGAACGGCTCTTCGCGCTCGTCGAGTCGAGCCCACCCACCGAGCTCGATCCGCGCACCCTCGACACGATCGGCGAGGCGCACCTCGACGTGATCGGCAAGGCCTTCTCGGCGCACCCGCACCGCGTGATCGATCGCGCCTCGACCATCGGCTTCGGGCTCGAGTACGGGCCCGAGACGCGCATCCACCTCTACGAGCTGCTCGATCGCGGCACGCCGGCCACGCGCGAGCTCGGCTCCGTGCCGCTGCCATACCCCGTGATGCTCCACGACTTCGCGGTGACGCCGACGCGCGCGCTCTTCCTGGTCTCGCCGGTGCGCATCGACATCCTCCGCGCGCTCCTCGCGATCGGGGAGTTCTCGCGCCTCGTCACCTATCACCCCGAGCTCGGCGTGGAGGTGATCGTGGTGCCGCTCGACCGACCCGGAGAGGCCACGCGGTTCTCCGTGGATCCGTTCTTCCAGTGGCACTTCGCCGGAGCGCGCGACGACGGTGACGCCCTCGAGACCGTGTTCGTCCGTCACCCCGACTTCGGCACCTTCGAGGGCCTTCGCAACGACGCGCCGCGCTCGACCGGCCTCCTCGTACGCGCGCGGATCGAGCCCGCCGCCAAGCGCCTCGCCATCGAGGAGCTCTGGGACGGGCACTGCGAGTTCCCTCGCCTCGATCCCCGCTTCGAGGGGCGCGCGACGACACCGTTCTCGCAGGTCTTCCTCGTCGAGGAGCACGAGGGTGCGCGGCACCTCGTGCGCCACGATCTCAGGCGCGGCGTGGCGCGACGCCACGCGCTCGAGGGCGGCCTCGCGGGCTCGGAGATCGTGTTCGTCCCGCGGAGCGCCGAGGCGCCGGAGGGTGATGGTTGGGCGCTCGCGCTCGTGCACGATCCGCGCACCGATCGCAGTCACGTTCGCGTGATCGACACGGCTCGCTTCGAAGACGCACCCGTCGCGCTCTGCCACTTCCCCGAGTGGGTGCCCATGACGTTCCACGGGCTCTGGCTGCCCGCCTGACGCTCGGGACCATCAACCCGAGCGAATCAGAGGCCGCTGAAGCTCACCGAGTAGCTCTGCAGCGTGTCGGTCGAGTAGTACGAGTCGACGAAGAGGCCGAAGAGACCAGGACCGGTCACGCTCGGTGCGATCTGCGACTGCGTGCCGCAGGTGTCGTCCGCGCATGTCACCTCGGTGCCGCCCGCGCTGCGCAGGTAGAGCACCGTGTCCCAGCTCGCGAGGCTGCACGTGGCCATCGTCACCGTGCGCGTCGTCGCCGGACAGATCGTGAAGTAGTGGAGGTTCTCGGGGCCCGCGCCGCGACCGAAGCAGGTGGCGCTCGCGGTGGTGGCGCTCGTCGTCCCGGTGGTCCCCGCGAACGTGCCGTTCGCCGTCACACGTGTGGCCGTGCCCGAGCCCGTGGCGAGCGTCTGCCAGCGGAGGTCGATCGTGCCCGTGGTCGAGGCACGCGTGTGGACCACGATGTAGTGGGTGCCCGCAGGCAGATCCGCCACCGCCACGTCCTGCAGGGTGGAGCAGTCGTCGTCCTCGCACGAGACGGGCGCGCCCGTGCAGCTCGAGCGGATCGAGAGCGAGGTGTCGAAGCTCGAGCCGAACGTGTCCACATAGAGGATCGAGCGGCTCGCGAGCGTGATCCGATAGAAGACATCGGTGCCGTAGTGACAGTCCGAGAGCTGCTGCGTGGCGCCCGCGATGCTGTCACCAGTCCGTGTGCCCGAAGCGCCGCTCAAGAGGATCGCGCCCGCGCAGAGATCGTTGGCGGGCCCCGCGACGCAGCCGTTGTCGGCCGTGCCGTTGCAGTCCTCGTCGAGCCCGTTGCCGCAGATCTCGGCGATCGGCGTGCCGGGCACGCAGGTCTGCATCACGCCACTCACGCAATTGGCGTACGTGCGCGCACACAGGCCCGTGCCGCACGAGGTGCTTCCCATGTCGTCGGTCACGCCGTTGCAGTCGTCGTCCGCGTTGTTGCAGGCCTCGGCGGTGGGGCTGCCCGGCCGGCAGGTCTGCGGCACGCCTGCGAGGCAATTCTGCACCGTGCGCGTGCACACTCCGAGACCGCACGAGGAGGTGCCGAGGCCGTCGTCGACGGTGCCGTTGCAGTCGTCGTCGACGTTGTTGCAGGTCTCGGCGCTGCCGCCGAGCGGCACACACATCTGCGGCACGCCCATCACGCAGCTGCTCACGGTGCGGCTGCACGCGCCCGTGCCGCACGTGAGCGTGCCGAAGCCGTCGTCCGCCGTGCCATCGCAGTCGTCGTCGACGCCGTTGCACGACTCCATCGTCGGCATTCCCGGCACACAGGCGCGCGGCGCGCCGTCCACGCAGCTCGGCGTCGTCTGCGCGCACGCGCCCACGCCACAGCTGTTGGTCGGCAGGCCATCGTCGATCGTTCCATCGCAGTCGTCGTCGATGCCGTTGCACGTCTCGGCGCTCGGCATGCCCGGCGTGCACGTCATCGACCCGCCGCCCGTGCAGCCGGGGACCATGCGCTCACACGCGCCCACGCCGCACACGATCGGCGCACCGAGGCCGTCATCGATGGTGCCGTTGCAGTCGTCGTCGATCGCGTTGCAGATCTCCGTGCTCGGCGTGCCGGGCGCGCAGGTCGGCACATGCCCTGCCGTACAGCCAGGCACGTGCACCGCGCAGCCACCCACTCCACACACCTGCTCCACGATTCCGTCGTCGATCTCTCCGCTGCAGTCGTCGTCCACGCCATTGCAGGACTCGACGGCGCCCGGGTTCACCTCGGGATCGGTGTCGTCGCAGTCGGTCTCTCCGCAGCTCGCGGGGCCAGTCGCGAAGCCGTCCGAGTCGTCGTCCACGCAGCGAGCGCCGCCATCGGGCGAGCCCGCGTCGCCCATGGGCGCATCGGCGGCCGAGTACGCGTCGACTCCACCGAAGGCGTCGAGGCTGGGCGCGGCATCCACGCGGGTGCCCGTGTCTCCGCCACCCCCGGAGGCGCAGGCTGCGAGGGCGAGGCTCGCTCCAGCGAGCCACGGCACGACCCACGGAGAACGAAGAAAGCTCATTCGAACATGGTGGATCGATCGCGCACACGACCGCAATTGCGTGCTCTGCGAGCCTCGTCGCTCAGAGCGCGCAGCGCAGCAGCATCGCCACGGCGCCGCCCGTCACCATCCCAGCGACCACGCCACCGGCGAGCATGGCCACCGTCCGAAGCAGCACCACCATGCGACGCGGTCGGGGCGTGAGCCCGCTCGTCGTCGGTGCTCGCGAGGCGTCGTGTCGCTCGACGGCGGTGGGCGCGGCGACCGTTGCGTCCGTCCGCATCGCCGCGTCTTCGAGCTCGAAGCGAGGAGTGAGCTCGGTCGCCTCGGCAGGCTCGATCGCATGGCCGTGCTCGAGCACGGTTTCCTGCTCGGGAGCCGGCTCGCTCGCGTCGAGCGCCTGCGCGGGCTCGAGGATCGTCGGCGGATCGGAGGGTCGCCAGTCACGCACGCTTCGCTGAACGCCATCGTCGTTCGTTCGTGCCTCGTCACGCACGCGAGCGTCTTCGTGTGCAGCCTCGAGCGCCGCCTCGTAGAGGGCCGCTTCGATCCGCGTCGCCTCGTCGTCGCCTTCGATCCGCGTCGGCTCGTCGTTGCTTTCGCCCGCGATCGCACACGACTCCGTGGCAGGCGCGAGGATCGTGTCGATCGCGAGCTCCGGCGTGGTCGCGGTCTCGGGTCGCGCGCGAGCGCTTTTTCGCGTTCCTTCGTCTCGCGCCGCGCTCGGAGCCTGGCCGTGCTCGGTCTCGCACGCCGTGCGGACCCATGCGGCGAGCTCGGCGGCATCGGCCACACGACTCCCCTCGAGCGAGCGCACCACGAACGACGCATCGGCGGGGCGACGCGAGGGCTGTGGGTGGAGCAGCGCCTCGATCAGTGCGTCGAGACCGTGGGTCGCGAGCGGTCGACCCAGCGGGCGGTGTCGTCCGCGCACCGCGTTGGTCACGGTCTCGACGTCGCTCGCGCCATCGTGAGGCCGCGTGCCCGCAAGCATCTCGAAGAGCACGACGCCGAGCGCGAAGAGATCGGTGCGCGCGTCGAGCCCTGCGCCCAGCGCCTGCTCGGGCGCCATGTACGCGACCTTGCCCTTCACGAGCCCCGTGCGCGTGCGCTGGGTCTGGACCTCGCTGCGCGCGATGCCGAAGTCGATGAGCACCACGCGGCCGTCGCGGCCGAGGAGCACGTTCGCGGGGGTCACGTCGCGGTGCAGGACGCCATGCTCGTGCGCGTGCGCGAGCGCGTCGGCCACGTCGCGTGCGATGCGCAGCGCGAGCGGCTCGGGCATCGGCTCACCGAGCTCCGCGAGCCAGCGCAGGAAGCGGCGCAGATCGAGGCCCTCGAGGAGCTCGGTCACGAGGAACGGGCCCTCGAGATCGGTGCCCGCATCCAGCACCGAGAGCACATTCGGATGACAGAGGCGTGAGAGCACGCGGGCCTCGTCCGAGAAGCTCGCACGCTGCGCCGGATCGGCGGCGAGCGCGGGCTTGAGGCGCTTCAGGCACACGAGCTCGTGGCGCGCTGGATCGATCGAACGCGCCACGAAGGTCTCGGCCATGCCTCCGTGGCCGAGGCTTCGTACGACCGCGTAGCGCGAGAGCGCGGACGCGTGCGGGGGAAGAAGAGACGACCGATCCTGCGAGCACTCCGACATGACGACCTCCGATGGGCGTCCTTGTCGGCGGCGTGAGGGCTGCGTTGCGCGGCCCCGTGTCGTTTTCCGTCTGCGCGATCCTCGGAGCGGCTCAGCGTCCGAGCGCGTGATCGATCGCGCCCTGGAAGCGCTCGAAGGGCTGCGCGCCGCGGAGCCAGCTCCCGTTGATCAGGAACTGTGGCGTGCCCGGTCCTGCGCTGAGCTGCGCGTCGACGAGGGCCATGTCCGCGCGGATCGAGGCCTCGTGCTGGTGCGTCGCCAGGGCTGTGCGGAACGCGGCGAGATCGAGGCCGGGCAGCGTGCTGGCGAGCTGCTCGATCAGCGCGGGTGAGAGCTGACTGCTGTTCTCGAACACGAGGTCGTGGAAGCGCCAGAACGCCTCGTCGCCGAGCTGTCTCCGCACCTCGCGGCCGGCCTCCGCCGCAGGCATCGCGTTCGTGTGGAAGGGCAGCGGGTAGTCGTGCCAGACCCAGAGAATCTGTCCCGGATAGGCCGCGTCGACGCGTGCGAGCGTAGGCTCGACGCGCGCGCAGAAGGGGCACTGGAACTCGCTCACGACGTGGATCGTGACGGGAGCGCTCGCGGGGCCCCGCGTGGCGTTGTCTGGGCCCACCGCGAGCGTGCCGGTAGGATCAGCCTGCGGCGCTGCGACGGCGGGGGCGGGCGTGGGCGGCGGATACGACGGAGCCGGATACGCTGGTGCGGGGTAAGGCGAGGCGACGGGCGGCGGCTCGACGACGGACGAATCTCCGCGACGCGCGGTCGCCATGAACATCGCGAAGCCCACTCCCGAGATGCAGCAGATGCCGGAGAGGGCGACGCTCACGATGGCGAGCACGAGTCCGAGCGGGTTCTGTCTCATGGCGCGAGATGATCCACCGCTCGCTCAGCGAACGGAAGCCACCTCGGCCGTGCGGCTCGATCAGGGCGCAGGCGGGGTCGGCGCGGTGCCTTCCGTCGGCGCGGTCGGTGTCGTGGGCGCGGAGGTTGCGGGCGCGGGTACCGTGGGCGTCTCGCCTGCGCTGGGCGTGCCTGCATCAGAATCGCTCGCGCTCGGCTGCGCTTCGGCCGCCTCGCGCAGCGCCTCGATCGTGTCCTGTCCGACCTCGACGACGCTGTCTCCGGTGATCGCCTTGATCTGCGCGGCGATCGAGCAGTCGTGCGCGCCGCCCGACGTCATCGCAGGCACGCCGGGCGCGTCCTGCACCTGCACCCCTGGCAGCATGCGATCGATGCGGACGGGGATGAGCACACCGCGCGCCTGCACGCGTGTCCGGAGCAGCTGACGGTTCTCGCGGAGGTCCCAGAGGTACACGTCCACGGGCGCATCGCGGCGGTTCTCGCCCTGCTCGATGACGAGAAGGAAATACTGCGCGCGGAGGAGGTTCGCGACGATCGGCACGTCGACCGACATGTTCCGCGCGAGCTGCTCGTCGAGCACGCGCAGGCGCAGGTAGTCGGGCTCCTCGCGGACCTGATCGAGCCACGACGGCATGAGGAATTCGCCGTTCTCGAAGAGCCCGCGCGCCGACGCGGGCGCGATGCCGAGGCAGCGCGTGATCGCATCCTCGCGCATCGCGCGTCCGCCGCGCTCCACGCCCTCGCGGCTCGTGGCGTCCTCCGCGTGCAGGCGCAGGTAGAGGCCCTCGCCGCCGTGCAGACCGGAGATGCGAAGCCGCGGATCGCTCCAGCGCTCCGGCTCGCCCGCGTTCGCGGCCTCCATGGTCCAGTCCTCGATGCGCGTCCGGAACGTGCGGTAGCGCTCGACGATCGGGGCCAGGTGCTCCTCGTGCGTGGTCAGGATCTGCTCGCGCATCGCGTCGGCGCGCGCGCCCTCGCGGTACTGGTACCCGAAGTACACGCCCGCCAGCGCGAGCACTGCCACCAAGGCCCACTTCCAGGGGATCGAGGGCATGTACGCAGGCCGGCCCTCGAGCTCCTCGGGGTCGGGCTTGGCAGCGCGCAGGCGCGGCGAGCTGGGCTCATCACCGGAGGGGAGATCTTCGGGGTCGGACACGGCCTTCATCTATCACCTTTTCGGGTCGCAGCGGACGGCGCGCTGGATCCGACCCCACCTCGCGCCGGAGGTTCCCGTGCCTCAGTCGTAGAGGTCGCTGGTGCCCCAGTAGCGATCGAGCGCCGCGGCCGGCGCGTCGAAGCTCGGGAAGAGCACATCGCTCGCGCAGCTCGGCAGCGCGCCCTCTGGATCGGTGAGGAACGCGCGCACGAGCTGGACCGGGCAGCTCGGCCTGTCGGGACCGACCGAGCCCGCGCCCGTGAGGACGGTGTGCGCGCCGTACGGGATCTCGACGAAGTGTTGCGCAGGGCCGCGGAGGTGGTCGCGATAGCCATAGCCAACGTCTGCGGGCGGCGCGGCCGGATCGAGCTCGCCGGCCATCACGAGCATCGGCACGCTCGGTGGCGCGTACTCGCCGGCGACGGGCCCAGGCTCGTAGCGAGGCCAGCTCGCCTGCGCCGCGTACACGTGCCCGATGCCGTCCTGGAAGAAGAGGTTGTCGGCGCGCGCGCGCTCGATCTCGGTCTCGTCGGCGAGCCCCGCGGGCCAGAATTCGGAGAGACAGATGTGGGTCTGGAGCACGCGCGACATCCGCGGCACGCCCGTGCCTCCTCCGGCGCCGAAGAGCTGGCCGAAGAGCCTCGCGATCGCGGCCTGATCGTCAGGGCTGCAGCGATCGAGGCGATAGACGAGCGCGGGCAGCCAATTCCTCAGGTTGTAGTCCATGAGGAAGATGCTGAAGACGACGCGCCACGTGTCGAAGTCCACGCCGAGCGAGCCGCAGTGTCCGGCCTCGAGCGCGTCGGCCACGCGCTGGAGGAACGCGGCTGGGTCGTCTCCGAGGTGTTCGTGACAGCGGGGCGCCTCGAGGCACAGCTCGGAGAACACGCGCCGCCCGATCGTCTCGAACGCTAGATCATAGCGGTGAAGATCGGAGCCCGGAGCGACGGGCGCATCGAGAATCAAGCCACTGGCGGCGCTCGGGTGGAGCACGCCGAAGCGGTTGGCCCAGTACGTTCCGTACGAGCCGCCATAGACGAACACCGGCACGCCGTCTCGTCGCGTGAGCTCGATGGCGAGGGCGAGGTCATGTGCCGCTTGGGTGGTGTCGAAGTAGCGCAGGCGCTCTCCCCACTCTGCTTCGACGTCGGCCTGACACGCGGCCCACTCGCTTCGCGCGATCTGCACGCCCTCTTCGCTCGAGGCGGCCTCGCCGCTCGCGCATCCGAGGCGCGTGGACTCGCCCACGCCGCGGTGCTCGATCGTATAGACCTCGAGCTCCGGATCGAGGTTCGCGAGGAAGTCGTGCCAGCCGAAGAAGGTCTCGGCCGAGCCGCCGGGGCCGCCCTGGAGGAGCCAGAGCTGTCGTGTGCCCGTGCCGCGGCGCGAGACGAGCACGTCGATCGTGCCCCGCGAGGGATCGTCGTGATCGAGCGGCATCGCGATCGTCGCGCACTCGTCGCGGAAGCGCGCGGGGCAGGGCCCCCACGTGGGCGCAGGCGTCGAGGCATCGAGGACAGGCGCATCGCTCGCGATGGACGTGTCGCCCAGCGCTGCGTCGGAGGCCGACGGAGAGGGCTCCGTGCAGCTGGCCACGAGGCCGAGCACGAGGAGACCAGAGACCGGGGGGATCGAGGGAGCTCGCATGCCGCCCAGCGTGGAGGCCACGGGTCGCGCGTCCGCTCAAACGTCGCTCAAAACAATCGTGGCGAGAGCAGGTCGTGGCGATTCTGTGTAGAAGCTCCTCGCGTGTCGCGATCGAAGTCGAGGACGAAGAGCGCGCTCGCGCGCGCAGAGGCGCTCTTGCCCACGCGTCGACGCGATCCGGTCGGCACACGCGATCGGCTCGCTCCGCTGGTGCCCACGCTCGTGACGCTCACGCGCAGTCGTGATCCCTCGATCGTCGCGCGTGCGGTCCTCGCCCTCGAGCCGTGGCTCGTGGGTGCGCTCGATCCGTCGCTCACGATGCCGATCTGGGAGCGAGCCCGTCGCGTCGCGTCGCGCTGTACGCCGGTCCTTCGCGCGCGCCTGACCCTCGCCTCCGCACGCGCCGACGTCGGTCGAGGCCTGCACGAGAGCGCGCGTGCGTCGCTCCGCCTTCTGCCGCAGCGCTCGAGGCGACCCTCCCTCGCCGCCACGCGCGCGCTCCTCCTCGGTCACATCGCGCTCTGGGCGCGCGAGGGCGCGATCGCATCGGAGTGCTTCGAAGACGCACGACGAACGCTCGCGCTGGCGAGCCCGACGAGCGAGCGGGAACGCGAGGCGTGCCTCGACGCCGAAGAAGATCTGCTGATCCAGCGGACGTTCCAGGCCTTCCTCGAAGGGGACCACGTACGCACCGCGCGGCTCGCGCGGGAGGCCGCCATGCGAGGCGCCGCGCGCCCCTCGCCGCGTCTGCTCGCGCTCGCGCGTCGCTTCGTCGCGGAGACGACGATGAACGAAGACGCCCGTGCCGCCGCCGAGCTCTTCGAGCGCACCCGCGACGAGCTCGACGCGATGGGCGATCACACGGGGGCCCTCTACACCACGTCGCGTCTCGTGCTCGCGCTCCGCGCCGCGGGAGAGCTCGCGCGGGCCGACGACGAAGACGAGCGGTCGCGCTCGCGTGCCGCCGAGGCGAGCGAGGCTGCCCTCGAGCTCGCGTTCCTCGACGCGCCCGGCAGCGCACCAGCGCGTGTGCGTGACCTCGCGTGGCGCGCGCAGATCGCCGCGGTCCGCGAGTCCGCGCTGCGATGGGCCGAGTCGAGGCCCGAGGCCCCGACGATCACGCTGCGCTGCGATGCGAAGACGAAGTCGGTGCGTCTCGGGGACGCGAGGCTCTCGCTCGCGCACCGCCTCACCCTCTTTCGTGTGCTCGAGTGTCTGATCGACGCGAGCGCGCGCGACGTCTCCGTGACGAGCGATGCGATCTTCGCCCACGCCTGGCCGGGCGCGCGGATCGCCGAGGCCTCGCGCAAGAAGCGCGTCCAGACGGCGATCTGGGCGCTCCGTCGCGAGCTCTTCGGCGACGCGATCGAGCGCGCGCCGGACGGCTATCGCCTGTCTCGAACCGTGCTCGTCGAGCGGTGAGGCAGAGCTCGAGCCTGCGCGTGCTACACACGGATCGGCGAGACGCCGATCCGTGTGTAGCCCTTCTTCCGGCGGGTCTGATGCAGACCCGCCCCCCGCCCGGCAGAGCCGGCTCGGGGCCCCCCACCCAACTCCGCTCCGCGACACAGAATCGCCTCGACGCGGAGGATCCACCGTCTCGGCGATTCTGCTAGGGAAGGCCGCCCTCCCATGGCGACCGACGATCACGAGACCGAGGCCGACGAGATCGAGGACCTCGACGACCCGTTCACGCGCGAGCTCCGCGAGAACGCGCGCGGTACCGCGCTGCTCGGCGCGCTCGAGCGCACGAACGCCACGCTCGCGAGCGCGATCGCCACGATCACGAGCGAGCGGCGCGTGGATCTCACGGGCCTTCCTCCGGCCGCGGCCGCGCTCTTGCTGGTGTCGGCGCGCAAGGCAGGCCGCGAGCCCTTCGTCGTGGTCGTGCCCGATCTCGACGCGGCGCGCGCCCTCGCGAACGACCTCGCGTTCTTCACGGGTCGCGCCGACGACGCCGACGACGCGGACACGGCCGACGAGGAGCGACGCATCCTCGTGTTTCCTTCGCCCGACGTCTCGCCGTACGCCGACGTGGCGCCGGATCGGCGCGCATCGATGGAGCGCCTGTCGACGCTCTATCACCTGGCGCACGATCTCCCGCTCGACTTCGTGGTGGTGCCCGCGCCGGCCCTCGTTCGCCGCGTGCCGCCCAAGGACGCGCTCGTGCGGCGCTCCATGCTCGTGCGTGCCGAGGAGGAGCTCGACCGCGACAAGCTCGTGCGCACGCTCGCCGAGGGGGGCTACCTGCGTGTCCCGATGGTCGAGGATCCCGGCACCATCTCGGTGCGCGGCTCGCTCATCGACATCTACCCGCCCAACGCGCGATTCCCTGCGCGCATCGAGCTCGACGACTACCTCGTGATGTCGATCAAGCACTTCGATCCCGAGGATCAGAAGACGATCGCGACGACGAGGGAGATCGCCCTGCACCCGGTGCGCGAGGCCCTGCTCGGTCTCTCCGAGATCGCGCTCGCGCGGACCAAGGTGCGCGATCTCTGCGACGAGCTCGAGATCCCCACGCGGCAGGCCAAGCAGCTCATCGAGGATCTCGAGTCGGGCCGCATGGTGCTCGGCATCGAGGGCCTCTTGCCCGCCTTCTACGAGGGCCTCTCGACGCTCGCGGACTACCTGCCGGCGGGGCACCGCGTCGCGATCGTGGATCCGACCGCGGTCGGCAAGAGCATCGAGGAGGAGCTCGCGAGCGCCGAGGCCGATCACGCCGCCAAGGCGGCGCAGAAGGGGCCTTGCTTTGCCGTGCGCGAGCTCTACGCGGACGCCGCCGAGATGGTCGCGCGTGTGCTCGACGGCAAGGTCGTGCTCGTGCACCGCCTCGCGGTCGCTGGGGCCGGAGGCGAGGACGAGAGCGCGTTCGCGGCGCTGGACTCGGTCGATCCGGAGCGCGTGCTCTCGCTCGGCGCCGAGGATCACACGCTCCTCGTGGCCACCCTCTCGGCGCAGCGCGCGGGCAAGGGCAAGGACGACGCTCTCTCGCCGCTCGCCGAGCGCCTGCGCGAGTGGCTCGACGCGGGCTTTCGCGTGGTGATCGCCGCGCGCACCCGCACGCAGGCCGAGCGCCTCGGCACGCTGCTCCGCGGCTACGACCTGAAGATCGCCGGCAAGCCGGCGCCGTTCTCTCCTGCGAGCCTCGAGACGCGACCGCCGCGCGCGGTGGAGATCGTGATCGGCGCGGTGGCCACGGGCTTCGTGCTCGCGCAGGCCGCGCTCGCGCTCGTCACCGAAGAGGAGATCTTCGGCACGCGCGCCCACCGCAAGAAGGAGAAGAAGCGCAAGGCCGGCAAGGGTGCCGAGGCCTTCCTCGAGGATCTGAGGCAGCTCGCGGTCGGCGACTACGTCGTGCACTCCGAGCACGGCATCGGGCGCTACCTCGGCCTCGAGAAGAAGGCGCTCGGACAGACGAAGTTCGAGGAGATGCGAGGCGTCCAGAGCGTCTCGGTCGAGGTCCTCGTCGTCGAGTACGCGGGCGGTGATCGCCTCTTTCTGCCCGTCACGCGCCTTCACCAGATCCAGAAGTACGCAGGCGGCGAGAGCGCGCAGCCCAAGCTCGATCGCCTCGGCGGCCAGACGTTCAGCAAGACCAAGGCGAAGGTCAAGAAGTACGTCCAGGAGATGGCCGACGAGCTGCTGCGTCTCTATGCGCAGCGCGCGGCCACCAAGCGCCCGCCGCTCGTCAGCGCCGACCGCATGTACGCCGAGTTCGAGGCGACGTTCCCCTTCGAGGAGACGGTCGATCAGCTCAAAGCGATCGAGGACGTGCTCTCCGATCTCGAGGGACAGCACCCGATGGATCGCATCGTGTGCGGCGACGTGGGCTTCGGGAAGACCGAGGTCGCGATGCGCGCCGCGTTCCGCGTGGCGCTCGCGGGCCGACAGGTCGCCGTGCTCTGCCCCACCACCGTGCTCGCGCAGCAGCACTTCCAGAGCTTCGTCGGCCGCATGCACGCCTATCCGGTGCGCGTCGAGACGCTCTCGCGCTTCACCGACAAGAAGAAGGAGCCCGACATCCTCGCGGGCCTCAAGGAGGGCAAGGTCGACATCGTCGTCGGCACGCATCGCCTGCTCTCGAAGGACATCCACTTCAAGGATCTGGGCCTCCTCTGCGTCGACGAGGAGCAGCGCTTCGGTGTCACGCACAAGGAGCGCATCAAGAAGCTCAAGGGCGAGGTCGACGTGCTCACGCTCACCGCCACGCCCATCCCGCGCACGCTGCAGCTCGCGGTGGGCGGCCTGCGTGATCTCTCGCTCATCACCACGGCGCCCGCCGATCGCCGCGCGGTGCGCACGTTCGTGACGCGCTGGGACGATCACCTCATCCGCGAGGCCATCCAGCGCGAGCTGAGCCGTGGTGGTCAGGTCTTCTTCGTCTACAACCGCATCGAGGGGCTCTACGAGCGCGCCGCCAAGCTCCAGGCGCTCGTGCCCGACGCGCGCTTCGCGGTGGTGCACGGGCAGATGGGCGAGAGCGCGCTCGAGCAGTCGATGACGGACTTCGTCGCGGGCCGCTACGACGTGCTCTGCGCCACGGCCATCATCGAGAGCGGCCTCGACATCCCGCGCGCGAACACGATCCTCATCGATCGTGCCGACAGCTTCGGTCTCGCGCAGCTCTACCAGCTGCGTGGTCGCGTCGGACGCTCGCGCGAGCGCGCGTACTGCTACCTGATCACGCCTCCGCCCTCGACGCTCACGGACGAAGCGCGCGCGCGCATCGAGGCGCTCGAGCGCTTCAGCGAGCTCGGCGCGGGCTTCCAGGTCGCCTCGCTCGACATGGAGCTGCGCGGCGCAGGCGACGTGCTCGGCGCACAGCAGAGCGGCAACGTGGCGCTCGTCGGCTTCGACATGTTCATGCACATGCTCGAGGAGGCCGTGGCCGAGCTGCGCGGTGAGCCCATCGTCCACGACGTCGACACCGAGATCTCGCTCGAGGCGCCGATCTACATCCCCGAGGACTACGTGGAGGACGTGGGCCTTCGTCTCTCGTTCTACAAGCGCTTCGCGCAGGCCGACAGCGAAGACGACGTGCAGGATCTCGCCAGGGAGCTCGAGGATCGCTTCGGCGCGCCCCCGCCCGCGGCGATGGTCTACGTGCGCGCGATGCGCCTCCGCCCCGCGCTGCGCCGCCTTCGCGTGCTCGGCTGCGAGGCCACCAAGGATCGCGTCACGCTGCACCTTCGCGAGGACACGCTGCTCGACCCCGCCAAGGTCATGCAGAAGGTCGCGCTCCCGAAGAGCCCCTGGAAGCTCACCCCCGACATGAAGCTCACGCGGCGATTCCCGCCCGAGCTCGCCGGCGAGAGCCTCGACCGCGTGGAGCAGGTGCTCAAAGAGGTCCGTGACCTCGAGCGCGTGGTCTCGTAGCGAGTCCCATCGGCATCGCGCGTCCCATGCGAAATGCGACCCGTGAGACGCGCGTTCGCGCAGGGTGCGCATCGCCTTCGATCTCGACGACACGCTCATTCCCGGAGAACGCACGTTCGAGGTCGAGGCCCTCGGCGTGCTCGGTCGCTTCGTGGGCGCCGAGCGCCTGCGCGCAGGGGTGCCCGGGGCGATGGCGCGTCTGCGCGCGGCGGGCCACGAGCTCTGGGTCTATACGAGCTCGTTGCGCTCTTCCACGTCGATACGCATCACGTTCCTCGCCCACGGCGTGTGGATCGACGGTGTCGTGAACCAGCACCTTCACGACGCCACGATGCGCGGCCGCCCCGAGCGACACTCGAAGTTCCCGCCTGCATTCGGCATCGATGTGCTGTTCGATGACTCGAGCGCAGTGAGGGATCACGGCCGGGCCCACGGCTTTCGCGTCGTCCTCGTGCACGAGCGGGACGATCTCGCCGCGGCCATCGACGCGCTCGTCACGTCCCGCTCGGTGCGGTGAGCCCGGAGCGAGCTCGACGCTCGGTTTCTGCGCGGCGCAGGCGCCGCGCGTCGGGGGCTTCACCCCCGAACCCCGTACGACCATTCGATCCCGAGAAACGATTGTTTCTCGGTCTCTCATCAGTTCATGCTGCGTCGCTCCGATCGTCGCCCTTCGCTGCGGGCCGCGCGCCGGCTGGCACGATTGGCTCGCGGGGCGCGCTCGCCAGTCATCCCGTCGCTCGACGGCAGCTCCTCCGCGAAGCGCTCGAGGTCCTCGAGGCCCGCGTCTCCCGCGCGGCCCGTGGCGACCATCCAGCGACGGAACCGCGCCACGGCGCGGACCATGAAGGGCAGCATCACCTGGAAGCCGGTGAGCCTCGCCGTGGCGGAGACGGCCTCTCGGTCGACCTGCTCCCAGCGCTCGAGCCCGAGCACCTCCATCGCGTCCGAGACCATGAGCAGCGCGCTCGCCGCGCCCTCGTTCACGAACGGATCGAACCGGATGCCGCCGTCACGCGCATACGCGTCGAGCAGCGCGTACGTGGCGCGGCAGTGTGCAGTGACCTGGGGATTTCGAACGGACAGGAACGGTTGCATGGGAGCCTCCTACGAGAGCCCGTTCATCGCTGGTTCCCCGCGACGATTCTCGCTCTCGCGGAAAAAGAAGCGCTTCGCTCGGTCGCGCTGCCCGCGATCTCCTGTGGCGTGTTCCGCTTCCCCGTCGTCGAGGCCGCGCGCATCGCGATGGCGGTGAGCCGCGACCGCCGTCGCGAGCTCGACGAGATCCGCTTCGTGCTCCTCGACGAAGAGACGTTCGACGTCTTCGCGCGCGCACGGGCCGACGCGGCATGACAGGGTAGGTGCAGGCGCCGTGACGGATTCGCCCGGCGCAGGCCACCGGCGTCCGCAGAGTCACGCCCGCCTCGTGAGGAGCCCCATGATCGCCCGAGCATCCCGCGCCGTCTTCGTCGTCACCCTCTCGACTGCTGGGGGGTGCTCGTGCTCGAGCCCTGCCGAGCTTCCGGACGCGCAGCTCGACGCCGCCGTGCTCGACGCGCCGGGGCCCGGCCCCGATGCGCCTGGCCTCGATGCGCCTGGCCTCGATGCGTCCGGGCCTGATGCGCCCGGCGTCGATGCGTCTGGCCTCGATGCGCCCCGCATCGACGCGCACTCGGATGCCGCGCTCGATGCCGACGTGAGGCCTGGCGACTGTGTGGGCCTCGGCCTCTTCGACGGGGATCTCCCCTGCGTGGACGTGCCCTGCGGGCTTCGAGAGACGCTGGAGATCGATCCCGCGCACTTCCGCAACGATCGGCCGAGCATCGCCGTCGATGGCGCGAGCACGCCGACGATCGCGTACACGATCGCCGAGGGCGGCTATCGCGCGTACCTCGCGCGCCGCGAGGGCGCGGGCTTCGTCTCCTCCCTCGCGGGCGTCGCGGCGGACGTGGCGATCGCCACGGGCGTCGATGGGTGCGGCTACGGCTTCCTCAACGACGGGGCCTTCGGCTCGGGCCTGTTCCGCATCGAGGGTTCGACCTTCGTGCCATTTGCCACGCGCGACAGCCTCATGGTGTCTGGAGGTCGCGTGATCCTCGACGCGAGCGGCGTCGTGCACGTCGTGGGCTACGACGAGACCACGTTCGGAGGTGTGCGGCTGAGCTTCGACACCGCCCTCCACGAGCATCCCTTGAGCGGGGTGGGCGGCGCGGCGCAGCTGCCTGCGAGCATCGCGCACCGCAGCGATGGCACGGTCGAGACGGCCTTCTACGCGCAGACGTCGGACGTGTACGCGCTCTATCGACAGGTGGGCGACGCGATTCCCGAGCTCGTCGCGACGGGCAGCGGTGGCGCCGCGCTCTTCGGCCCGAGCGTGAACCTCGCCATCGGTGGTGATGGAAGCACGCACATCCTCTACGAGGCGGGCACGGGCGACGTGCTCCTCGCGACGCGCGGCGCGCTCTGGGAGCTCGACTCTCTCTTCGCGGGCGAGCCCGCGGCGCCGTGTCCTCCCGCCGACGTCGAGGGCACGACGTGCAGCACGACGGAGGTTCGCTACTCCGCGCTCGGCCTCGCGGCCGCGATGGACGGGGACGCGCTGGGCGTCGTGTCGCGCACGCAGATCGACGTCGTCTCGAAGGTCGTCTGCGGGGGAGGCATCGGACCCCTCCCGCCGGGGCCGCCGCCGCCGTTCTGCATGTACATGGAGCAGTCGCGCGCCGTGCAGAGCAGCCTCCACGCCGTGATGATCGCGGGCACGACCGTGACCACACGCGAGATCGCGCGCGAAGGCGGTGGCCTCGTGGGCACGGTCGCCTTGGCGCCGGACGGAACCATGCACGTGGCCAGCTACGACGCGACGGGCGCGGTCCGCTATGCGGCAATCGCCGCCGATTGACGGCTTCGATGCATGATGCATCGAAGTCGGCGACGTGACGTACGGAGCGCCCGGTCGCGGCTATGCTGTCGCGCACATGAGCGAGGTGATCACCATCCGCGGCCTCGAGAAGAGCTACGGCAAGCACGTGGCGCTCTCGGGCCTCGATCTCACGGTGGGCAGCGGCGAGGTCTATGGGTTCCTCGGCCGCAACGGCGCCGGCAAGTCCACCACCATCCGCATCCTCATGGGCATCACACGCCCCACCAAGGGCGAGGTGCGCCTCTTCGGTGAGCGCTTCGATCGCGACGTGGTGCGGCTGCGCCAGCGCATCGGCTACGTCGCGCAGGAGCAGAGCTTCTACGGCTGGATGACGGCCGCGCAGCTCGGCCGCTTCGTGCGCGGCTTCTTCCCCACGTGGGACGAGGGCGAGTGGTCGCGTGTGGTGCGCGTGCTCGACGTGCCGCTCGATCGACGCGTCGACGGCTTCTCGGGCGGCATGCGCGTGAAGCTCGCGCTCGCGCTGGCCCTCGCGCACCGACCGCCGCTGCTCTTGCTCGACGAGCCGACCGCAGGGCTCGATCCCGTCGCGCGCCGCGAATTCCTCGACATCGTGCGCGCGGAGGCCGCGGGTCGCACCACGTTCTTCTCCACGCACCTCATCGACGAGATCGAGCTGGTCGCGCAGCGCGTCGGCGTGGTGGACGGCGGCAAGACCAAGTTCGAGGGCACGGTCGTGGCCCTCGGCGACCGCGTGCGCCTCTTCGAGAGGCCGCTCACCGAGAGCGAGACCGTGGAGGGCGCGCGCGCGCTCTGGCAGCCGCTCCTGGCGGGCTACGGCGTGCGCGTGGCTCATGCCGAGGCACGCGCGGGCACCCTCCGCATGATGCTCGAGTGCGCAGACCCCACGCGCTTCGACGCCCTCGAGGCCGACGAGAGCTATCGCCGCGCCGAGGGCCCGCCGCTCACCGTCGTGTCGCTCGAGGAGGCCTTCATCGCGATGGTGAGGCGCGCGTGAGCGTGCTCGATCGCGGGTCCAGCGGGGGCTCCTCGTGAGACGCCTCCTCACGCTGCTCCTCAAGGAGCTCAGGCAGCACACGATCGTGCTCGGCCTCGCCGTGCTCGGGCTGCCGCTCGCGTGGCTGCTCTTCATGCTCTCGGCCTTCGGGGCCGCAGCGACCGTCTCGTACATGGAAATTCACGCGAATTTCCTCCGTTTTGCGCTGATCCCGTACGCCTTCGCGGTGGGCAACCGGCTCGTCGTGTCCGAGCTCTACGGGCGCACGCAGCGCTTCCTCGAGGCGCTGCCGGTGGGCCGCTTCGAGCCCTTCGTCGTGAAGTGGTCGCTCGGCGCGGCGATCCTCCTCACGGTCGCCACGGGCTCGCTCGTGGTCACGCTCGGCGTCGCCTCGTTCCGCGAGCCCCTCGACCTCGGCTTCGTGAGCTCGCTCGTCACGCGCACGTGGGGCTTCACGCTCACGCTCTGGTCGTTCCTCTTCATGATGGGCCAGCTCGGCAAGCTCCGCGTGCCGCTCTACCTCGTGCTCGGGCTCGTCCTGATCCTCATGGCCTCTACGACCGAGCTCGAGCTCATGCGCTTCGGTCCCTTCGCCCTCATCGGGCAGGACCTGGCGCTCTCGCGCGAGGGACCGCCGTGGCGTGATCTCGGGGTGTCGCTCGCGATCGGCGCGAGCGCGCTCGGCGTGGCCATCGCGCTCAACCTCGTGCGCGAGGGCGGCGTGCAGGAGGTGCTGAGCAAGCCGATGAGCTCTCGGGAGCGCGCGATGGTCGGCATCGCCACGTGCACCGTGCTCATCGTGTGGTCGGGCCTCCAGCCCGAGGCTCAGCCGATGCCCTACCAGATGAGCGGCGAGCACGTGGTCCGCGCACGGTCGGTCCCCCTCGTCATCGGCTACGGCTCCGAGGCGGGACGCGCCGACGCGGAGGCGCTGCTCGCGCGCCTCGAGCCCTCGCTCGCCGCGCTCGCCCCGGCGATGGGCTGGAGCGGCCTGCCCGAGGCACGCGTGGCACTCCGCGGCAGCCTCGATGGCCGCACCTTCGAGACGGCGAGGCTCCGCGCGGGCGATGGCGCGCTCGTGCGTGCGAACTTCCGCGCGAGCGCGACGCCGGATCTCGACGGCCTCGAGGCCGCGCTCGTGCGGGCGCTGCTCGACGATCGCACGAACCATCGCGCGGACTTCGAGCCACAGGGCTGGGTGCGCGCGGGCTTTCCTCTCTGGTGGGCCGTGTGTGGTCCCCATCGCACGCCGCCCACGAGCCCGCACGCCGCATGCACGCTCTCGCCCGAGCGACGCGCCCTCGCGCAGCTCGCGCTCCACGCGAGCCCCGAGGGAGGTCGGGGCGTCGATCGCGCGCGCCTCGCCGCCTTCAGCCGTCTCCGCGAAGAAGAAGGCGATCGTGTGGCCGAATCGCTCGCGGCCACGGGCATGATCACCCTCGCGCGGCTCTCCGGCCCAGCGGCTCCGACGCAGCTCGCGCAGGCCCTCTTCTCCACCTGGGCGCCCGACGACTCGCGTGTGGTGCTGAGCACGCTCCTCTCGCCGCCTTCGTCGCGGCTCCTCGCGTCCACGGGGATCGACGAGCCCACGCTCCACCGCGAGTGGCAGGCCGATGTCGCCCGCGATCGCGCGAGCCCGGAGGTGACGGCGCTCCTCGGTCGGGTCTCGCCTCGCCCGAGCGCGACCTTCTCGATCGCCGCGCGTGAGGGCTCGCTGCGCACGCTCGTGCTCGACGTGACCGTGCCTTGGGCGCGCACCGAGGGCGTCGTCGTCAGCGTGCTCACGCACACGCTGCTCCCCTTCGACACGCTCGTGGATCCTGCGGACCTGCGTCGTGATCAGTACGTGCTCCACGCCGACGAGCACTCGCGACACCTCGAGCTCACGGGCCGCGTCTCGGTGGGCGATCGCCTCCTCGTCGCGGTGGACGTCGAAGACCCCGAGAGCGGCCTCGGCGCGCCCACGCGCGTGCTCGTGACGCGGAGGGTCGTCGAATGAGGGCGTTGCTCACCTTGCTCGCCAAGGAGCTCCGCGCGCTCTTCCCGCTCGGCGTCCTCGGCTTCGCGCTCATCAGCGGCGATCTCATCTCGCGACCGGTCACCGAGCGCATCGACGAGAACACCTACGATCACGTCGCGGGCATCGCGCCCGGCGAGGGCGGCTTCCTCGCGTTCATCTTCTGGATCCTCGCCTTCTTCGTCGCCTACGCGGCCTTTCCGCGCGAGCACGACGAGAAGACGATCGAGATGCTCTACGCGCTCCCCGTGCGACGGAGCGGCATCTTCTTCACCAAGGTCCTCGCGGGGCTCGTCACGCTCACGGGCGTCGCGTTCATGGGGCAGTGCACGAATTACGTGCTCCAGGCCCTCAACCCCAACAGCATCGACGGCGATCAGTTCCAGCTCGCGCTCGTCCTGCGCGTGGCGATGCTGCACGCGACCGTCGCGTGCTTCCTCTACTTCCACGGTCTCTTCGCGTCGATCTTCCGCATGTTCGGCGTCCTGCCGTACACACTGCTCTGGTTCGCGCTGCTGCTCGTGCAGGAGCTCGTGCCGAGCCTCGCGTGGCTCAACCCCGCGGCGATCGTGAGCTTCGAGTACTCGGGCGACACGCTGCTCGTGCCGTGGTGGCCGATCGCGTTCCACGGTGGGCTCGCGCTCTTCGTGGCCTTGCTCGCGTACCTGGGCTGGATGGGGCCGGTCGATCGCTTGCGCGAGACCTTCGCGGGGCGCTCGACCCTCGCGATCGTGAGCTTCGGAGGCGGCAGCTTCCTCGTGCTCGCGTGCGGCTTCGGCATGATGATCTACTGGGTCATGGCGACGTACTCGAACCGACCGCCGCCAGCCGATCCGAGCGCGCCCACGCCCGTCACCGAGCGCGAATTCGCCACCTCGGAGGCCCGCTCGGAGCACTACGCGTTCGTGTATCCCGGCGGCCTCGAGGAGCCCGTCTTGCGCTTGCTCGGCCACGCCGACGCGGTGCTCGACAGCGAGGTCGTGCTCCTCGGCGCGAGCGCCGCGCCGCACATCACGGTCGATCTCGCGGAGGAGAGCGGCCACCACGAGGGCATCGCCGCAGGCACGCGCATCCGCATGGGCGCCTCGGGGCAGCCCGACTGGCGTCTGCTCCACGTGCTCGCGCACGAGAGCGCACACGTGCTCCAGAACGAGGTCTCGGGCCGCTACCTGATGGACCACGGGCAGACCACACGCTTCCTCATCGAGGGCGGCGCCGAGTGGGTGGCCTTCGAGACCCTGACACGCGCGCCGGGCGTGAGCGACGTCGCCCCTGCGATCACGTCGATCACGGACCAGGACCGCCGCGAGGACGAAGAGCTCCGCCGCTACTCGCGCATCGTCGCGACGCTCGCGTGGGAGCGGCGTCGCATCCGCGTGGAGGACACCTTCGACGACGCGAGCTTCCGCGCGCGCTGGGACACGACGCTCGCGTATCCATATGGCGAGACCTTCGCGGAGGCGATCGCGCGTGCGTGCGGCGATCAGACCGTGGGGCGCGCGTTCGCCACCTTCGGCCGCGAGGGCGCGCCGCAGAGCGCCGCCGGCGAGGCCCTCTACCGCGACGCGCTCGGCTCGATCGGCTGCGACTACGAGGCCGTGCTCGCCGCGCACGACGCGCTCATGACCGAGACCGCCGCGCAGGAGCGAGCCTTCCTCGACACGGTGCCCGAGCTCTCGGGCGGCGTGGTGGGCCTGGAGGGCACCGACGTGGTGATCGAGGCCACGCTCGATCGCGCTCCGCTCGCGAGCGAGCTCTACGTGGTGCGGGTGCGCAACGACGCGGGCGCGCCCGACACCGAGGTGCGCGGCTTCCACGGCGAGATCGTCGACGGCTCGAGCCCCCGACGCGTGCGCTTCCACGTGCCGCGCCTCGCGATCACCGGTGCTCGCTTCGACTTCCTCTTCTCGCTCGATGTCGATCCGCGCGCGTTCCCCCACAGCGCCGAGTGGCAGTCCGCGCCCGCGCCGTGAGCGCGATCCTCAAGACATGGGACTCGGCCCGCGGCCTGCGCGTTGCCGCTCTCACGCGCGCTCGAAAGCCTCGAGCAGTCGCCGGTACACACGCATGTTGGGGCGGTATCGCTTGAACCAAGCGTCGTCGTCTTCCCCCATCGATCGGGTGATGGCTGCGGCCACGGCCGGGGAGCGCGACATGCCCGCGTCGCAGTGCACGACGATTCGCTCGATGTCGGGCTCGTGCGCCCGGACGAACTCGACGATCGATCGCGCATGGGCGTCGTCGAAGAGCACGAGCCCCGCCGGGGCATCGACGTCGGCGTCGGCGAACGAGAGCCGCAGAATGGCTCGAAGAGCGCTGGACCGGGGAACGCGCGCGACGTCGTCCGGAGCGCTCGTGATCGAGATGACGACGTGAGGCACGTCGTGGGGCGGCAGGCGCTCGATCGCTGGGCGGCTGTAGACGAAGACGTCCTTCATGGCGGAGTCGAAGCCTGGCGCGCCCCAAGACCACAGGCACGCGCTCACCAAGGTCGAAGAGCACGCGGTGAGTCCATCGTAGACCATTCGCTCCGCTCGCACGTGAGCGGCCTTTCACGCGCGCAGGCTCGGCCGCGACAGCTCCACGCGGAAGCTCGCGCCGCGGCCGAGGGTGCTCGTGACCGTCACGGTGCCGTGCATGCGCTCGACGAGGTGCTTCACGATCGCGAGGCCGAGGCCCGTGCCTGCGGTCGTCGACTCGCCGCGCGTGCGACCTTCGTCCACGCGGTAGAAGCGCTCGAAGATGCGCTGGTGGTGCTCGGGCGCGATGCCGCGGCCGCGGTCGCGCACCTCGAGACGCGCGCGCCGCGCGACGCCCTGGATCGCGATCACCACGTGGCCGCGCGGCTTGGAGTGCTTGATCGCGTTCTCCACGAGGTTCGTCAGCACCTGCTCCACGGCCTCGCCGTTGGCCTCGGCGCGCACGGCGCGCGTGGGCGCCTCGAGCCGCAGGCGCACGCCGCGCTCGGTGGCGAAGGGCTCGAGCGCCGTGATCACGTGACGGGCCGACGCGCGTAGATCGAGGATGCCACTCGGCAGCGCCTCCTCGCTCGACTCCGCGCGCGCGAGCAGCGCGAGATCTTCGGCGAGGCGCTGCAGGCGCTTGGTCTGACGCAGGATCGCGTCGAGGAAGCGCGTGCTCGTCGTCACGT
Organism: Sandaracinaceae bacterium; assembly: GCA_019694315.1. Classification (GTDB taxonomy): domain Bacteria; phylum Myxococcota_A; class Polyangia; order Polyangiales; family Sandaracinaceae; genus JAFLCL01. Next base: position 2,883 of record JAIBCE010000011.1, on the reverse strand, counting down.
CCGCGAGCGCGCCGTCGACGAGCGTCTCGGCGAAGCCGCGGATCGAGGTGAGCGGCGTGCGCAGCTCGTGGCTCGCGTTCGCCACGAAGTCGCGCCGCATGCGATCGGCGTCCTTGAGCGGCGTCACGTCGTGGAGCACGGCCACGGCGCCCGTGCGCTTGGGGAGCGGCGAGATCGACGCGTGGAAGACGCGCATGCGCCCTCGCACGCTGGCCTCGATCTCGACCTCGGTCGCACGTGCCTTCTTGCGCGCGTCGCGCATCGCCTCGCGCAGGCGCTCGTTCTTGATCACGTTCTTGGCACGCTTGCCGCGCACGTCCTCGGACGTGAGCGCGTCGAGCGCGCGGTTCGTGAGCGCGATGCGCCCGCCTTGATCGACGACGAGCACGGCCTCGACCATCGCGTCGAGGACGGCGCGCAGCCAGGTGCCGTCAGGCGGCGGACGGATCGGCTCGCGACGCGACATGGGCCTGATGGTGCACGAACGGCGCGTGCGGAGCAGCCGTCCCGCACGCGCCGCCGCACGCCGCGGCTCAGCCCTTGGCCATCTCCTCGCGCTTCTTCAGATCCTCGAGCGCGGCCTCGAGCTCGGCCATCTCGGTCTCGCTCATCTCTTCTTCGGCCTTCGTCTCCTCGACGCGTGCCTTGGCCGCAGGCGCCGTCGCGGGCGGGGCCATGCCCATCTCGCGCTTGAGCGCCTCGAGATCCGCATCCGCGCCGGCCGTCATCTCGAGGCGCGCGAACTTGTTCTTGAGGATGTCGCCCGAGTACTCCTCGGAGAGCTCGCTCTGGGCCTCCACCTCGGCCTCGCGCTGCTCGATCTTCTGCTCCATCCGGCTGAACGCATCGAAGGCGCTCGTGTCGGAGAGCTTGCCCATGGCCTTCTGGATCTCCTCCATGGCCTTCGCGCGGTTGTTGCGCGCGATGAGGAGGTCCTTCTTGCGCTTGGCCTCACCGATCTTGTTGTTGAGGGCCTGGAGCGCGAGCTTGACCTGGTTGACGGCCTGGCTCTGCTTCTTGAACTGATCCTCGTAGCCGGCCGCGAGCTGCTCGTGCTCCTTCTTGCGCATGAGCGCTTCTTTGGCGAGCTCGTCGTCGCCCGCGCGCACCGCGAGCATGGCCTTCTTGTGCCACTCCTCCATGACGGCCTTCTCGGCCTGCCACTGGCGCTCGAGGCGCTTCTGATCGGCGATCGCGACGGCGACCTGCTTCTTCACCTCGACCAGCTGCGCGTTCATGTCGAGGATGATCTGGTTGAGCATCTTCTCGGGGTCTTCCGACTTCGAGATGAGGTCGTTCAGGTTGCTCTTGATGAGCGTCGCGAGGCGGCCGAAGAAGCCCATGATCGTCGTTCCCTCCGTGTGAGTCGTGTGCGTGCGCGGTTCGTGTCGCGGTCAGGCCGCCGGCGGCGGGCTCGACGCACGCATGCTGAAGCGCGCGATGCGGTCGTAGTGCTTCGCGAGCGCCATGGAGAAGTCGTCGAGCGTGCCGACGAGCTCGGAGTAGTCGAGGTCCTGGAGGCGCATGGCCGCCGTGAGCAGCACCTTGCCGCCCGCTTCCGTGCGCGTGATCCCGTACGCGCCGTGCACCATGTCGCTCGCGTTCAGCTCGAGCAGGAGCGCGTAGAGCTCCTCGCGGCGGGCGCGGTCGATCGCCTCGAGCTCGATCACGTGCACGCGGAAGAGCAGGATGTCGCCCGAGAGGCGCACCACGATGTTCTCCTTGGCGCCCGAGCGATCCTGGACGAGCCAGGTGCTCTCTTCGAGCTCGCGGAAGGGGTAGGGGCTCTTGGCGAGGTAGGCCTCGACGTCTTCGCGGGTGCGCATGCGGGGAGGGTATCCGATCGGGAGGGAGGGTTGGGGGTCACAACGCGAGAAGAGGGGTCCACATTCCGTCCCTGCCGATCATGGCTCGGGGCGCGTGTGCCCGGGCGCCAGCACGTCGAGGCGCGCTCGCGCAGGCACCTCGAGATCACCCAGCGTCACGGGGTCTGCCGCGCCGCTCTCCTCGAGCGCCACGACGAACACGCGCCGTCCCTCGCGCACCACGCGCAGCGACACGCCCACCTCGCCGGGCCACCAGCAGCGCGCGCTGATGAGCGCGGCCGGTGTGTCGGGCACGTACTGACAGACACCTCGCTGCGACCCGAGCGAGCTCACGACGCGCCCGTTCTGATCGCAGATCCGCACGAGCGAGAGCTCGGTGGTGGGGGCCACGGGGACGGCGTTCGGCTCGACGGCGCGGCCCGCCGCGTCGTCGGCGACCCGCGCGTCGGCCTCGTCCGACACGAAGCGCAGCGCGAGCACGCAGCGGTCCACGGTGTCGCTCGGGCTCGTCTCGCGAGGCGCCTCGGTCGTGGCTCCGCAGCCCGCGGCCAGCGTCATCGCGAGCGCCGCGAGCCGCGCCCGCCTCACTGCCCGTCCACCCGGATGTGCCGGAGGATCACGCCTCCGGCGCCCACCACGAAGACCCAGCGATCGATGCTGCGCACGGCGCGCAGGCTCACGGGGCCCACGTCGAGATCGAGCGGCGCCCACGTTCCGTCGTCGTTGCGCGTGAACGCGCTCCCCATGTCGCCCACGGCGAGCAGGTGCCCGTCGGGCCCGCGGCCGATGCCGTTGAGCATCGGTGTGCCCGCGGCGTAGTGCTCCGTCGCGCACGTTCCGTCCGGATCGATGCGCACGATCGCGCCGGCCTCGCCCGCGGCGAACGCGGGGCCCGTGGGGCTCTCGCGCACGACGGCGCGGAGGGCCCACTCGAGCCCGCAGTCGATCACGCGCGCCCCGCCGTCGCCGAGGTGCACGATGGCGCCGCGATCGCCCACCGCGAGCGCGTCGCTCGGCGTGCCCGTCACCGCCGCGAGATCGCCGACGTCGGCGATGC
>JAIBCE010000257.1 GCA_019694315.1 Sandaracinaceae bacterium | reverse complement strand
TCGTTGGCGCCCTCGAAGATGCGGGTCACGCGCGCGTCGCGGAGCAGGAGCGCGATGCCAGCGTCCTCCACGTAGCCGAGCGCGCCGTGCACCTGCACCGCGCGATCACACGCGTCGCCGGCGAGCTCGCTGGCGAGCACCTTGAGGGCCGTGGAGGTGGCCTCGATCGCGCCGCCGCGCGCGTCCTCGTCGGCCACCACCGCGAGCAGCGCCTCGATGGCGACGACCGACACCGTCATGGCCGCGAGGTGCGCGCGCACCGCGCCGAACGAGCGCAGCGCGCGGCGGAATTGCTTGCGCTGGCCTGCGTGCTCGAGCGTGCGCTCGAGGGCCGCGCGCGCGGTGCCGAGGCAGCCGGCGGACATGAGCGAGCGACCCCACTCGAGCGCGCGGTGGGCCTCCATGACGCCGCGGCCCTCGCGTCCGATCCGGTGGTCGGCGGGGACGCGCGCGCCGTCGAAGAAGACCGAGCGCGTGGAGGAGGCGCGCAGGCCGAGCTTGTGCTCCTCGGCGCCGAGGGTGAGCCCGTCGGTCTCGCGCGGGACGAGCACGAGCGTCGTGCCTGCGCTGGGATCGCCGCTCTTGCAGAGGACCGTGAACACGCCCGCGAGGCCCGCGTTCGTGACGTAGGCCTTCTCGCCCGAGATCACGAGCGCCTCGCCCACGGTGGTGGCGAGGGTGCGGATGGCCGAGAGATCCGAGCCCGCCGCGGGCTCCGTTGCGCCGAACGCGCCGATGCGTCTTCCGCTCGCGAGCTCGGGCAGGTACCTCGCGCGGAGCTCGCTCGAGCCGGACTCGACGAGCGAGCGCGAGCCGAGGCCGTTGTGGAGGCCCACGCTGGTGGCGAGCGAGCGATCGACGCGCGCCAGCTCGGCCACGAGCACGGCCACCTCGCCCAGCCCGAGGCCCGCGCCGCCGTACGCCTCCGGGATGGCCAGACCGTAGAGACCGAGCGAGCGCGCCTCGGCGAGCAGCGCAGGCCCGAGCGAGCCGTCGTGATCGCGGAGGAGCGGGCTCGGCAGGCCCTCCGCGAAGCGGCGCACGATGGAGACGAGCTCGGCGAGCGAGTCGTCGGCCTCGTGTGGGTGCGCGCCCCCGCGGTCGCTCGATCCACGCATCGTGGGCTCCTGGTGGGCTGGCTGGTGGTGGGCTGGCTGGCGGTGGACTGGCCCGTGGTGGGCTGGCTCAGGCATGGGAGGTGGGCTCCACCTCGCGCGAGCGCTGCCACGCCGTCTCCACGAAGTCGCACGCGTCACCGACCGTGCGCAGCTCCACGGCCTCTTCCATCGGGAGGTTGATGCGCAGCTCCTCGGACACGACCGAGAGGAGCTCGAGGCTCTGGAGCGAGTCGAGGCCGAGATCCTCGCGGAGCCGATCGCCCTCACGCACGCGATCGAGCTCGCGCTCGCAGATCTCGGCGAGGATCTCGCGGGTACGCACACGCCTCTTCGACACATCGTTCATGAGAGCTCCTCCGTCACCAAGCGCGCCGGCAAGTAGCGGTGGCGCGCGAACCATGCCCATGCGCGATCGAACGTCTCCGTCATCGGGCGGAAGCGAACGCCCAGCTCGCGCTCCGCGCGCGCCGAGCTCACGCGCTGTCCGTTCGTCACGAGGTCGACGAGCTCGCGTGGGAACGCCACGCGCTGGCGCGCAGGCTCGGCCGCGCGCTCCTCGGCGTCGGCGCGCGCACGGGCCTCGTCGGCCGAGACCGGCGACGAAGGCACGTGGCCGCCGTAGCGCGCGACGAGCCGAGCGAGCACGCCGCCGAGCGTCGTGTCGTGGCCGGCCAAGCAGAAGCGATCGCCCGCCTTCCCGGTGCGCGCGGCCGCGAGCTGCGCGAGCGCGACGTCGCCCACGTCGACCAGGTTGACGTGCCCATCGACCCACCAGGGCAGCGAGCCGTGCACGGCCGCGACGAGCAGGCCGCCCGTGCCGAGGCGCGCGTCGTGCGGCCCGAGGCACGCGCCCGGCAGCATCGTGATCGCGTCGAGGCCGCGATCGAGGTGCTTCTCGAGCTCGCGCTCCATCGCCCACTTCGTGGCGCGGTACACGCTGTCGACCGGCATCGAGGTGGGGATCGTGGTCTCGTCGGCGAGGCCGCTCGGCGCGCGATCGAGCGAGCCCGTGGACGACGTGTAGACGAGGCGTGTGCCGACCCTGCGCGCCGCCGTGCAGGCGTTGCGGATCTGCGCCACGCCCACCGCGATCGAGCCGCTGCGATCCGTCGAGTAGCGCGGATAGTGGCCGCCGGTGACGAAGACCGCGTCCATGCCCTCCATCGCCTCGGTGAGCGACGGCTCGTCGTCGAGGCTCCCGGGCACGAGCGTGACCGGGCGTCGGCGCACGTAGGCCGTGATGCTCCGCGGGCGCCGCGTGACCCGCACCTCGACGCCTTCCGCGAGCAGCGCGTCGACGAGGTTGAGGCCGAGGAAACCCGTGCCACCCACCACCAGCGCACGCTTCATCGCGCTCCTCCCGTCTCGAGCCCTCGCGCGTCCTCGAGCGCGTCACGCATCGTCTCGTACGACGCCGCGCAGCCCTTGCGCTGCACCTTGCCGCTCGTGGTGCGTGGGATGGTCCCCACGGGCCAGAACACCACGTCATCGGCGCGGATGCCGATGGCAGCGAGGACCTCTCCGCGCACTGCGTCGGCGAGCGTGGTGCGGTCCTCGGCGGCCACGCCGCGCGCCTCGAGGGCGACGACGAGCTGATCGGTGCCGCGCGCGCTCGCGGTGATCGAGAACGCGGCCGCGGTGGTGATGCGCGGATCGCACTCGCGCGCGATCTCCTCGACGTCCTCGGGGTGGACGTTGCGGCCGGCCTGGATGATGAGCTCGCGCCGCCGCCCGGTGATGAAGAGGCGCTCGCGCTCGACGAGGCCGAGATCGCCCGTGCGCAGCCAGCCATCGACGAGCGAGCGTGCGCTCGCCTCCTCGTCGCGGTGGTAGCCGTCCATGAGGCCCGGGCCGCGCACGGCGATCTCTCCGACCTCCCCCACGCCGCACGTGGTGCCGTCGTCGCGGAGGATGCGCAGCTCGGTGCCCGGCACGGGCCCGCCCACGCCGACGAGCGAGCGTGATCGATCCGAGGCGCCTCCGCTCGACGCGGGCACGGCGCGCGCGAGGCGATCGAGCGCGTCGCGATCCACCTCGAGCACGTCGAGCGGCGTGCGCGTGGGATGAAACGTCACCGCGAGGGTGGCCTCGGCGAGGCCGTAGACCGGCGTGAGCGCCTCGCGCGCGAGCCCCGCCGCGCCGAAGCGCTCGTGGAAGCGGGCGAGCGTGCTCGCGTGCACCGGCTCGGCGCCGTCGAGCGCGAGGCGCCACGACGAGAGATCGAGGCCGTCGGCGCTGGCCTTCTTGGCGGCGAGGTCGTACGCGAAATTGGGCGCGGTGGAGAGGGTCGCGCGGTGGGTGTGCACGAGCTCGAGCCACTTGCGCGGACGGATCACGAAGGCCTCGGGCGCCATCACGTGGAGCTCGTAGGGGAAGGAGATCGTCGTGAGCAGCGCGCCGACGAGGCCCATGTCGTGGTAGAGCGGCAGCCAGCTGACGCCCACGTCGGAGGGGCCGAGCGAGAGCGAGTCGGCGATCGCGGCGGTGTTGGCGGCGAGCGCGCGGTGCGAGATGCGGACGCCCTTGGGCCGCCCCGTCGTGCCGGAGGTGTACTGGAGCAGGGCCGTGTCCGAGGGGGCCACGCTCACGTCGGGCACGGCGCCGCGGGGACGGTCGAGGTGCTCGGGGACGAGCACGGCGCGGAGGCTCGTCGCGATCGGGAGCTCGCTGAGGGCCTTGGCGACGCGCGCGCTGGTGACGACGGCCCGCGCGCCTGCGTGCTCCACGATGCGCGCGAGGTGTGCCACGTAGCGATCGACGGGACCGAAGGTCATCGGGGCCGCGAGCGGCAGGGGAGGGCAGCCGAGGTACATCGCCCCGAGCAGGGCGCCGACGAAGTCCGTGGACGTGGGCAGGAGGATCGCGACGGGCTCACCGCGCACCACGAACGGCGAGAGGCTCGCGGCCCAGCGCAGAGCGTCCTCGCGGGCCGCGCGTGCGTCGTAGCGTCGGGGCTGGGCCTGACCGTGGAACGTGAGGAAAGGCGCGTCGTCGTGCGCGTTGCGCTCGAGCGCGTCGAGCAGCGTGCGAGGGGCGTGGCGTTCGGGGGCCGCGCCGCGGAGGGTCGCGTCAGACGCGTGAGACATGACGCGCGAGCATCCTCGTGTGTGAGGACGCTCGTATTGACGCCGCGCAAGCTGCGGCCGGGCGTCGCGCGGTGCGGGGGGCCCTTTTCACGGCGTTGTTTGTTCGCCGCGCGCGGTTAGGTCCTCGCGCGTCCCCGTCCGATCCCGGGCGTGGACGCTGGAGCATCCATGGTCACGAGCCACCGTCCCTGGGCAGAGCCGTATCGCATCAAGATGGTCGAGTTGCTTCGCGTCACGACGCGCGAAGACCGTGAGAGCGCCCTCCGCGAGGCTGGCTGGAACACGTTCCTGCTCCGCTCCGACATGGTCGCGATCGATCTCCTGACCGACAGCGGCACGAACGCGATGAGTGATCGCCAGTGGTCGGCGATGATGCTCGGCGACGAGGCGTACGCGGGCAGCGCCAGCTATTACCGCCTCGAGGCCGCGATCAAGCGCCGCTACGGCTACGCGCACGTGGTGCCCACGCACCAGGGCCGCGGCGCCGAGCACCTGCTCTCGCACATGCTCGTGAAGCAGGGCGACGTGGTGCCCGGCAACATGTATTTCACGACGACGCGCGCCCATCAGGAGCTGGCCGGCGGCCGCTTCGAGGACGTGGTGATCGACGAGGCACACGATCCGAGCTCGGAGCACCCCTTCAAGGGAAACGTCGATCTCGCCAAGCTCGAGCGGCTGATCGAGCGCGTGGGCGCGCGGCGCATCCCGTACGTGTGCGTCGCCGCGACGGTGAACATGGCGGGCGGCCAGCCGATCTCGCTCGAGAACCTCCGTGCGGTCCGTGCGCTCACCAAGCGGCACGGCATCTCGGTGTATCTCGACGCCACACGCGCGATGGAGAACGCGTTCTTCATCGTGGAGCGCGAGCCAGGGCAGGGGCACCGCACGCTGGCCGACGTCCTTCACGAGATGTGCTCGCTCTCGGACGGCTGCACGATGAGCGCGAAGAAGGATCTGCTCGTGAACATCGGCGGCTTCCTCGCGCTGAACGACGCGACGCTGGCCGACGAGGCGCGCAACCTCGGCGTCCTCTTCGAGGGGCTCCACACCTACGGCGGCCTCGCGGGGCGCGATCTCGAGGCGATGGCGGTCGGCATCGAGGAGGCGCTCGATCCGGCGCACATGCGCGCGAGGATCGGTCAGGTCCGCTACGTGGCCGACGCGCTCGCGGCCTCGGGCGTGCCGATCGTGAAGCCCACCGGCGGGCACGCGGTCTTCCTCGATGCCCGCGCGTTCCTGCCGCACCTCTCGCAGGACGCTTTCCCGGCGCAGGCGCTCGCCGCGGAGCTCTACCTCGAGGGCAGCGTGCGCTCGATGGAGCGCGGCATCGTGTCGGCGGGTCGCGATCCCGACAGTGGTGAGCATCGACGACCGCGCCTCGAGCTCGTGCGGCTCACGTTCCCGCGACGCGTGTACACGCAGGCGCACTGTGACGTGGTGGTCGACACGGTGCAGCGCGTGCTCGCGCGGGCGCCTCAGATCCGAGGCCTCCGCATGGTGCACGAGCCGCGGCACCTGCGGTTCTTCCAGGCGCGCTTCGCGCCGCTGTGAGGAACGGACCCGGCCCGGCGCGTGCGGTCTCTCCTGCGGGTGCTCGGGGCCGGAGGGGGGCGTTTGGTATGGTCTCCTGGTGAGAACGGTGTCGTCGTGGTTGCGCCCGCTGGGCCTGCGCCGTCGGGCCTCGCTCTGGCTCTGGCGTTCGATGATCGTCCTGGGCTCGGTCCTCGTGCCCGTGTCGGTCCATGCGCAGGACGACTCGGCCGAGGGGCGCGCGGTGTCGGCGATGGCGCGCGACGAGGAGGCGCGCAGCCTCTTCGAGGCCGGCCGCACAGCCTTCTCCGACGGACGCTTCGAGGACGCGCTCGGTCACTTCGAGCGCTCGTACGCGCTCTCGGGGCGCCCGCAGCTCCTCTACAACATCGCCGCGGCTCAGGATCGTCTGCGACGCGACGAGGAGGCGATCGGGTCCTTCGAGCGCTACCTCGCGGAGCTGCCTGGCGCGGACAATCGCGCGGAGGTGGAGGGGAGGCTCGAGGCGCTGCGCGCGGCGGTGGCGGCACGTCGCTCTGCGGACACGGCAGACACGGCGGACTCGGAGCGGCCGGTCGATGCGCCCATCCTCGCGACCATCGTCCTCGGCACGCTCGCGGTGGTGAGCGCTGGTCTCGCGACCGGCTTCTGGATCGCGGCCAACGATCAGTACGGCACGCTCGAGCGCACGTGCGCGAGCGGCTGCACGCGTGACGAGGTGCTCGCGACGGGGATCCAGTCGAACGTCGATCTCACGAACGGCTTCCTCGTCGCGGCGATCGCGCTGGGCGTCGGCACGGTCGTCGCGTTCCCGCTCGAGCTGATGCTGGCCGGCGGGCACGACGAGGCGAGCCAGAGCGCGCGTCTTCGCGTGGCACCGATGGGTCTCGTGCTGGAAGGGACGCTCTGATGCGGGCCTCGCACGTGCTGGGTGTGCTCGCGCTGTCGGGGCTGTCGGGGCTCTCGGGGTGCTCGCTCGATCTCGAGCGGCTCTACGCCGACGCGGCCACCCGTGATGCCGGGCCTTCGGGGGATGCGCCCGGTCTCGATGCGCCCGGTCTCGATGCGCCCGGTCTCGATGCGCCCGGTCTCGATGCGCCGATGCTCGATGCGCCGATGCTCGATGCGGCGCTCGATGCGCCCGCGCTCCCGGATGCGTTCGATCCCACCGCGCTCCGCGAGGTGGCCCTCCTGACCGCTCCGACCGCCATCTCCGTCCAGCAGCTCGCGACGCTCCGCCTCACGAGCGGCGTGGCGATCGTCGGCGCGGGCGTCGCGACGGGGCGAGCCTGGTATGGCCGGATCGAGGGCGACCCCTGCGGCTCGCATGGCGACCTCTCGGTGACCGACGAGGATGTCGAGACCGCGACCGTCGCCGATCTGGAGAACGACGGCTCGGAGGAGCTCGTGACGAGCTTGGGCGGCATCGGCCACGTGATCTCGACTCGCTCGGGCACGATGTCGTTCACGCATGGCGTGTTCGGCGCGCGCGCCATCGCGGTGTTCGAGCTGACGGGGGACTCGCGGCTCGATGTGGTCGTCGCGGGCGCCTCGCTGGTGGAGATCGACGGTGCCACGCTGAGGTCGGTGCCGCTCGCGACCGGTGCGGGCGGCGACGCCACGCAGGATCTCGCCGCGCTCGACGAGGACGGCGACGGCCTCGGCGACGTCCTCGCCTTGCGTTGCCCCTCGCCGACGCATTGTCGCGTGGAGGAGTGGATGGGCACCGCTGGCACCCCACGGCGTCTCACGCGGCGAGATCCCGCGGTCACGGTGGGCGACGTGCTCGCGATGGCGACCGGCGAGGTGATCTCGTCTGCGGAGCTACCCGCGCTGGGCCCGGAGTGGATCGGCGTGGAGCTCGGCGCCGTGTGGCTGGCGACGACGGGGGGCGTTCGGCTCGCAGCGCCCGTGCGCAACGCGCTCGACGAGGATCTCGTCGACGTCGTGGTCGCCGATGTCGACGGTGACGGAGAGACCGAGGCCGTGGTGATCGGACAGCGCACGAGCGACGTGCTCGTGCTCGACGTGTCGATGCCGACCTCCAGCACCTACGCGGTCTCCGTGCGCACGCGCGTGCACCTGTCCGAGCTGCCGGAGGCGCTCGCGGCGGGCGATGTGAACGGTGACGGTCACGACGAGCTCTTCGTGGGCGGCGCCAGCGGCATCCGCGTGCTCACCACGCGCTGTGGTGCGTGATCGCCGGCGCGAGGTCGGACGGAGCGCGCACTCGAGACCGGATCGTCCCATCGCGTGATCGAGCGCCCTCGGCGGGCGCGGTGCGTCGGAGCGTGCGTCCGTCGCACCGACCACGCAGACACGTGTCAGATCAGCAGCTCCTGGATCTGCAGGCGGAAGATGAGGAACTCGCCCCCGCCGCTCGGATCCGAGGAATGGAACGGATCGCCGCCGGTGCTCGTGTCGTCGTCGTACCAGATCCAGCGCGCGTCGGCGCCGATGCTGTCGCCGCGCCCAGCGGTGCAGATCGGCGGGAACGAGCCGCCTGGCGTGGGATCGTTGGCCTCGCCGACGACGAGGGCGTGGCCATCGCGGCCGCTCTGATCGACCCAGCCGCCGCTCTGCCCCGAGCCCGAGTTGCACGCGGCGATCTGTGCCTCGACGAGCGCGCGATCGGGCGACGGATCACCAGCGCGTGTGTCGAAGTCCATGCCGGTCGCGCAGACCTCCCAACCCCCTGCGCCGGTGAAGTAGTCGGAGCCGACGCCATCGGCCACGAACTGACCGATCACGCCCTGCGTCACTCCGTCGTCGGACCACGCGACGATGTAGAGGTAGTCCTCGGCCGTGGCCGCAGTCCCTGGCACGACGAAGGTCTCCGCGCCGGCGCCGTCCTCGTTGCACGAGCCGAAGACGTCGCATGTGCCCACGGTGCACGTCTCGCCCATGGCGCAGCTCTGCGAGCAATTGAAGATGTCTCCGGCCACGCGCGCGACGAAGCCGTCGTAGTACGACGACAGCCCGCCGAGCGGACCGAAGCCGAAGGCGTAGGCGTTGTCCCCGGTGATGCGGACGTGGATGTCCGGCGGCGGCGGAACGAAGGCGTCGAGCGGGGGTGCGTCGGGTGCGCCGGCGTCCGCGGGCAGGGCGGCGTCGTCGGGCGAGGCCGCGTCTCGCCGGATCGCGGCGTCGGTGACCTGGCTCTCGCGATCGCAACCGGAGGCGAGGGTCGAGAGCGCCAGGAGGGTGGAGGGGATCAAGCGAGCGAAGCGGGGCATGTCACGAGGACACCACGGTCGCATCTGCCGACGCAATCGCGCCGCGTGCGACACCGCGAATGCCCCCGGCAGGCCCGAGGGGAGGTGCGAGCTGCACCACGGGACAGTTCGACGAGAGGCGTTCTCGGACCACCCGTGCGTGGAGGGTGATCGCTTCAGGCGGGGCGGCGCGCGATGATGCGCGCGAGCGAGCGCTCGCCGATCCAGCCCTCGCGGTAGTAGACGACCTCGAGCCCGTGCGTGATGCGCAAGAGCTCGTTCGGCTCCGCGAGCCAGCGCGCGCCGGGGCGCTGCGGCTGACGCTCGAGCGCCCGCTTGGTCTCGACCTCCGCGATCACCACGCCGCCGGGTGTGAGCGCGCGATCGAGGTGCTGGAACAGATCGGGCTGTCGGTAGTGGAAGCACGCGATCACGCTCCACGCGCCCTCGGGCAGGCCCTCGGTCTCGAGGTCGCGCACCAGCGTCTTGATCGTGAGCCCCTCGTCGCGCGCTGCCTCGCGACAGAGCGCGAGGCCCACGGGCGAGATGTCGACGGCCGTCATCTCGAGGCCTCGGCGCGCGAGGTACACGGCCATGCGCCCCGAGCCCGCGGCCACGTCGAGCCCACGGCCCGTGCGCGGGATCTCGCTCTCGAGCTCCGCGACCCACGACGGCACGGAACGAGGCTGGTCGCGCTGCTCGGCCCAGCGGCGGTCCCATCGACTGCGATCGTCTTCGGCCATGCCGCGGACCCTCGTATGGAACCGAGGGCCTCGTCAACGGCGCGCCGCCGAGCCCCGGACTGGGCGCGACGCGACGGCGACTCTGCTCAGAGCGGGTAGCAGCCGCCGACGTTGGGCTCGTCGTCGGCGAACGAGACGCAGTGCGTGCCCATGGGGCACGTGTCGGCGGCGCTCGCGTCGCAGTAGCTCGCGCACTCCGTCGTGCCCCCCGCCGCCCGGCACCATGCCCCGGGCACGCAGTCGTGGTGATCCATGCACGGCGCGCCCACCGCCGCGGTGCCCGCGGGGGCGCACTCGCGGACGGTGCCGTAGCAGCCCTGGGCACCAGGGCAGTCCTGCGTGAGGCGATTGCAGGTGCCCTGCGCGAGGCAGGTCCCGCGCGTTCCGTCGCCGAGGGGATTGCAGAAGTGCCCGGCCGGACAGCTCGTGCCGCCGACCTCGCAGAGGCACACGTGGATCGTGTCGCCGCTCGCCGTGAGCGTGACCGCATCGCACGCCGTGGTGGCGCTGCAGCTGCCTTCGCCGGGGCAGCACATCTCGGTGCAGTAGCCGGACAGACAGCTGAACCCGGCGCTGCAGTCCGCGTTCGTGCCGCACGCGTCGCCGAGCGCACCGCTGCCGGGCGTGACGCACTCGTTGGTGCGCTCCGTGTCGAAGCGGTAGGCGCAGCTCTGGCCGCCGGCGCAGCCGGTGCTCGGCGCGATGCCGCACACCGTTCCGCTCAGGCAGGCGGCGGGTGCGGGGGCGTCGCGCGTCGCCGTCGGTGCGTCGTGAGCCCCTGCGTCCGGGGTCGTCGCCGCATCGGCGGCGGGGGGATCGCTCGAGCAGCCTGCGAAGAGGAGGGTCGCGAGGACGGTGATGCGGGCGGAGCGCAGGGACATGGCCGGAGTCTACCGGCATCGAGGCGCCGGAGGCTCTCGGGCGACTCACCGTGCTGGAGGCCCGTGAGCGCTCCGCCGCGACGCGTCAGAAGGTGACGAGGGGCGCGATGAGGATGCCGCTCGAGCCGCCCGAGGGCTGCGGCTGCTGCGTGAGGCCGATCGCCACACCGACCCCGACGAGGACGAGGACGCCTGCGCCCACGCCGACCCAGAGCAGAGGCTCCTCCGCGATCGGACGTGACGGCTCGAGCGTGAGGCTCGCGTGCACCACGACGCGCTCGCCGCGCGCGAGCGTGATGTCCGACTCGTACGGCAGCCGTCCGTCGCGGCTCACACGCACGTGATGCACGCCGGGCGCGAGCGCTTGCTCCACGCGACCGCGGCCGACCTCGGCCCCGTCGATCTCGATCGCTGCGTCGGGCTCCGAGCTCTCCACGACCGCGAGCGTCGGCAGCGGCGTCAGCTCCACCCCGAGCGTCACGGCGTCGGCAGGCAGGCTCTCGCGTCGCTCGGCGTAGCCGGGCGCGGTGATCACCACGGTGTGCGGCCCCGGATCGAGCAGCACCGCGCGCGGTGAGCCCGTGCCCTCCAGCACCACGCCGTCGATCTCGAGGCGCGCATCGCTCGGTGTCACCGCGAGCGCCAGCGTGCGCACGGCATCGCGCGCCGCGGCGCGCAGCGTCGCCACGTCGGCCCGGAGCTGGGCGTCGAGATCGGGGCGTGCCTCGAGGCGCGCGAGCATCTCGAGCGTCTCTCGGGCGCGCCCGAGCCGCAGCAGCGTGGCGGCGAGGTTGAACTCCGTGACGCTGCGCGGGACGAGCGCCTCCGACGCCTGGAACTCGACGAGCGCCTCGGCCCAGCGCTCGCTGCGGGCGTGGGCGCGCCCTGCCTCGAAGTGCGCACGCGCCTCCGTCTCGCCCGGAGAGGCCGTGGACTGCGCCGAGGCGACGCGCCCGCCCAGCAC
>JAIBCE010000256.1 GCA_019694315.1 Sandaracinaceae bacterium | reverse complement strand
ATCGCGCGGGCGATCTCGACCGCCAGCTCCACGAGCTCTCCCTCGGCGTGCGCGATGATCTCGGCGCGCGCGACGCCCAGCGCCTCGGTCGCCGTCCCCAGCGCCGCGAGCGCCGAGGCCGTCGCCGCGCTCGGAGCCTCGTTGGCGCTCGGGCCGCTCGTGAGCGCAGGTGCCTCGATCGGCGGCGTGGCGCCCGTCGTCGCGCCACCCGTGCGGAGCTGCGCCGGCACCGAGTGGGTGTCGCTCTGCGGCTCTTCGTTGGCCGCCGGTGCGAGCGGGACGCCCTTGCCAGGCGCGCTCGCGCGACGTGGAGGACTCGCCGCCTGCGCCGGGGCGCCCTGAGGCGTCGCGCTCTGCACACCGGGGCTCTGCCCATGGGCACTCTGCGCACCAGAGCCCTGCGGGTTGGCACCCTGGGGAGTGGCGTTCTGCGCGCGTGGAGTGGCACCCTGCGCACTGGCACCCTGCGCACTGGCACCCTGCGCACTGGCACCCTGCGCACTGGCACCCTGCGCACTGGCACCCTGCGCACTGGCACCCTGCGCACTGGCACCCTGCGCACTGGCACCCTGTGGTTGGGCGCTCTGCGCACTGGCACCCTGTGGTTGGGCGCTCTGCGCACTGGCACCCTGCGCACTGGCACCCTGCGCACTGGCACTCTGCGCGTGGGCGAAGGTCAGCGGACGCGCCTCGAGCTCTTCGTGCGCGGCGCTCACGGAGCGAGGCGTCCACGGGGAGCTCTTGCTCGTGACCGTGCGCGCGCCGAAGTCGATCGGCCGGACCTCGTTGGCGCTGGCCGTGAGCCACGCAGGCTGCGCGGCGCCGCCCTGCGTCGGGCCGCAGGAGACCGACCGAAACGTCAGCGGGATCGGCTGGTTGCGGCGATCAGACATACTCGCCTCCACCGTCGCGCGCGATGGTGATGCGGCCGTCGCGCTCGAGCTGGAGCGCGGTCTCGACGATCGAGCGCTGTGCCGCCTCCACGTCGGAGATGCGCGTGGGCCCGAGCAGGGCGAGGTCCTCGCGCAGCATGTCTGCGGCGCGCGACGAGAGGTTCGAGAGCACCTTGTTCTTGAGCTCCTCGCCCGCCGACTTGAGCGCCAGGACCAGCTGGTCGGTCGGCACCTCCTTGAGCAGCTGCTGCATGCCGCGCGCGTCCATCCGGTTGAGATCGGCGAACGTGAAGAGGGCCTGCTGGAGCTTGTCGGCCATCGTCGCGTCGGTGGCCGCGAGCTCCTCGAGCAGGGCCTGGCTCTGCTCCTGGGCGAGTCGCTTGAGGATCCCCGTCGCGGCCTCTTTTCCGTCGACCTTCGTCTGGGTCTCGGACTGCATCCGATCGAGGTGCGCGCGGAACTCCGCGTCGAGCTCGGCGAGGATGGTCTGCGGGACCTCCTCGAGGTGGCCGATGCGCAGCACCACCTCCGCGCGGATCGCCTCCGGCATGAGGTTGAGGGTCTCGGCGGCCTTCTCCGCGGTGAGCTGCGAGAGCACGAGCGCGGTGGTCTGCGGGTGCTCGGTCTCGAGCACCGACGCGAGCACCGGCGGCGGCAGGCGCTTGTACGCGGGCTGCTGGTCCTCGGGCGTCTTGGGCTCGGGGAGGAAGATCTCCGAGGCCTTGTTGTCGCCGAGCGCGTTGCGCACGAGGCGCTGGAGGTAGCGATCGCTGCCCGCGAGGCTCGTGGCCACGCCGTTCTTCACGTGCTGGAGGAATTCACGCTGCACGCGCGTCACGGTGCTCTCCGAGACGCTGTGCGTGCTCTCGGAGGCGCCGCGCAGGCGCTCGAGCTCCTTCGGATCGAGGTGCGCGATGACGCGCGTCGCCACGTCCTCGTCGACGCTGACGAGGAAGAGCAGCGCCTTCTGCGATCCGGTGAGGAGCGGCTCGTCGTCGGTCGGGCTCGCCATGTCGACGTTGCTCTGCACGCCTCGGGCCAGCGCGAGCGGCGCGCGTAGAGCGCCTCGCACACGCGCGATCGCGCGTCACGACCCCCACATCGGCCGTGATCCCGCGGATCGTGAGCGCTGCGTGCGGGCTCCCACCCTGCTCGCCTCTGGCGCGTCGTCGGTTCTCCGTCGGATCGGCCGACGGTCCGTTGACGCAGCGGCGCGCGCCGCGGCTCAGGCCGCTTCGGGGGTCTCGGCGGCGTCGGCGGTCGCGCTCGACGCGGGCGTCGCATCGGCCGCGAGCCAGGCACGCACGACGCGCGCAGCGAGCTCCGGATCACGACGCGCGAAGTCGATCACGCGCACGCGCACCGAGTCGGGGTCGTCTGCGTCTGCCGTTGCGAGCGCGCTCGAGCTCTCGTCCTGCTTGGCCGCGTCGGGCTCCGAGTCGCTCTTGTCGTTCGCGGGCTCGGCGAGCGCGAGCGCGGCCTTCTCCGCGGCCTCGCGCTGCGAGCGACGACGACGCACGAAGAGCCAAGCGCCTGCGACCACGGCGAGCACGACGAGCGCGCCCACACCCACGAGCGTCGTGGTGCCCTGCGCGGCCGCGGCGGCCACGGCGGCCGCGTCCTCGGTCGGCGGCACGACGAACGGCACGCACTCCACGCTCAGCGTGTCGCCGCGATCCTCACGGATGCCTGCGGCCGAGGCCACGACCGAGCGGATGCGCGCGAGCTCCTCGTCGGGACGGCCCACGAAGTGGCGCTCAGCGCCCTCACCCTCCCAGTGACCGTCGATGAGCACCGCCACCGACAGGCGCGTGACGCGGCCCACCGGCTCGACGGCGCGGTGGACGGTCTTGGTGACCTCGAAATTCCGGACCTCCGTGCGGCGGCCGCCTTCGCCCACCGGCGTCGTCGTCGCCTCGGGCCCGGGGCCACCGGGCAGCGCCGACACGGCGCCTGCGATCCCTGCTGTCGTGCCGGTCGCGCTCGGATCGGCGCCCTCGGAGGTGAGCTCGAAGCTGCGCGTCGCGATCGCCTCAGGATCGTAGCGCTCCTCGAGGTGCTCCTCGCGCGTGAACGAGACCTCGGCGCTCAAGCGGACCACGGCCGCGCCGGGCCCGAGCGTCTCGTCGAGCATCTCCTGGATCGCGCGCTCGCGACCTCGCGCGATGCGCTCGCGCAGCGTCTCGGCGTCGTCGGCGGCGCCCCCGGCCTCTTCTTCTTCGCTCTCGTCGCTCGAGAGCCTGCGTCCCTCGCCGTCGACCACCGTGACGTTCGAGGGCTCGAGGTCGCGCACGCTGCCCGCGACGAGGTGCACGATGCCGCGCACCTGATCTTCGCGCAGGCGCCGAAGTCCGCGCATCGCGACCACGATCGACGCCCGCGCGCTGCGCCCGTGCCCGCCGATGAGCGTCCGCTCCGGAAGGACGAGGTGCACGCGCGCCGACTCCACGCCGTCGAGCGCACCGATCGTGCGCGAGAGCTCTCCCTCGAGCGCGCGCAGGTACTGCACCTGCTCGACGAACTCGCTCTCGCCGAAGCGCTGCGTGTCGAAGATCTCGAAGCCGATGCCGCTGCCCACGGGCAGGCCCTGCGCGGCCAGGGAGAGGCGCGTCTCGTGCACCATGCTCTCGGGGACACGCAGCGTGGTGCCGTCGGCGCCGATCTCGTAGGGGACGTGCTGCGCCCGCAGCTGCTCGACGATCTCGGCCGCGTCGGTCTCCGCGAGGCCCGCGTAGAGCACCTCCATCTGCGGCGTCGAGGAGCGCGCGTAGTAGAGGATCCCTCCGGCCACGAGCGCCGCGAGGGCCACGAGCGCGCCCACGCGCTGCAGCATCGGCAGCGCGCTCCAGCGCTCGCGGAGGCGATTCCAGAGCTGAGTGATCTCGGCCACGCGTCAGGCTCCCATCCGCATCACTTCGCGGTACGCCTCGATCACGCGGTTGCGCACGCTCACCGCGAGGCGCAGCGAGACGTCGGCTTCCTGCATCGCGATCATCGTCCCGTGCACGTCCTCGTGGCGACCGTCGAGGTAGCCATCGGCCGCGCGCGCGGCGCGATCTTCCATCGCGTTCACCTCACCGACGGCGTGTCGCACGAGCTCGCCGAAGTCTGGCGCGCTGCCCGTGCCCTCGACCGCGTTCGGGCCGAGGCCGTTGGGGCCGAGCACGCCCTCGACGCCGCTCTGCGGTCCGGTGATCGGCCCCGAGAGGATCGAGCCCTCCCCGATGCGGCCCTGACCCATCCGGGCCTGCGCGAGCGGGCTCTCGGTGAGCGGTCCTTGCGTGACGAGCGCGCCTCCGAGCGCGAGCGGGGCGGTCATCGTCAGCCTCCGATCGAGATGGCCGAGCGGGCCATCGTGCGGATCGTGTCCATCACGGTGACGCCCGCCTCGTAGGCGCGCGAGGCCGTGATCATGTTCACCATCTCCGACACCACGTTGACGTTGGGCAGCGTCACGTAGCCCTCCTGATCGGCGTCCGGATGGCCCGGATCGTAGACGCGCTCACCGGGCGTGCCGTCCTGCCGGATCTCGGGGACCTCGACGAGGTAGGCGAAGCGCGCCGTGGGATCGCTCTCGTGCAGGCGCATGCGATCGGCCACGGGCACCGCGCGGAACACGGCGTCCATGCGCTGGTAGGGCCCGCCCTCGGCGGTGCGCGTGGTGCGCGCGTTCGCGAGGTTCGACGCGAGGACGTTCATGCGCACGCGCTCGGCGCCGAGCCCCGAGGCCGTGATCTCCATCGCCGTCATGAAATCCATGCTCATCGCGGACCTCGAGGTGAGGGGAACAGGGGCGCTCAGCCGCCGCTGCCGTCGTTGGCGGCGTAGCGGAGCTGACCGAGCTGGAGCTGCACGATGCGCGCGGCGCTGTCGTAGCGGAGCTGGTTGGCCGACATCTTCGAGAGCTCGTGCTCGAGGCTGACGGCGTTCTCGTCGTTGCCCGGTGCGGCCACGCCCTCCTCCACGACCTCGAGCGCTCCGGGCGCGCGCGCGTGAGGAAAGGGCAGGTGCCGCGGGCTCGAGATCGAGAGCGGCAGACGGGCCTCGGACACCTGCTCTTCGGGGCGCACCAGCTCGCGCGGGCGGAAGCCCGGCGTGTCGATGTTCGCGACGTTGCCCGCGAGGACGTTCGCGCGCTCGAGGTGGTAGTCGAGCGCTCGATGTCCGGCTTCGACGCCGTGAAAGAGCGAGGTGATGGTCACGAAGACATCCCTTCAGCAACGCTCGTGCCCGTCCGTACCTTGGTCGATCCCCCGCCTCTGTCGGCGTCGTCAGGCGGCGTGGTGGCGCGTTTTCGCATGAATTTTCGACCATTCCGGCCGGCGCCGCCGTCGCGGTGGCTCGGCGGGGACGGAGCGTCGACGCTCTGGCGTCAACCGTCCGTCGCTCGGCCGCGAAGATCCTCCTCAAGCTCTCGCCCTGATCTGCCGAACGCGTCCTGTCGAGAGGCCCCGGGAGGCTGGGGCACCGCGGACACCAGAGGAGAGCCCCCGTGACCCAGCGACTCAGTCACGCACCGCGTCCGATTCGCGACTCACACAACCGCGCGATCGTTCGCGGCACCCGACCGCCGGCCTCCATGCGCCCGAGGGCGCCGCTCGGCTCCGAGATCTTCGAGGTGCTTCCGAGCCTCGAGGCCAAGAGCTGGCTGCGCGCGCTCGAGGTGCTCGAGCAGCCGCCCACCGTGTTCTCGGTGCACGGCCTGACCGAGCGCTGCGTGGAGCTGCCCGTGAACGGCCGCCTCGTGTGGGTCCGCATCGCGTGGGAGGCCGATCTCGACGGGACGCGCGCCGAGCTCGTGGATCGCTCGATCGAGCTCGCGCGGCTGCGCGCCGAGCGCAGGGTCGCCGAGCACGCGAGCGAGGCGCAGCATCGCACCGAGCGGCTCGCTCGCACCTCGAGGATCGCCTTCGAGATGGAGCTGCGCGCGGCCCGCGCGATCGCGGCCGACGCGATGGTGCGTCGCGAGGACGCCGAGCGCATGACGGTCGACGCCGAGCGCCGTCGCATCGCGCGCGATCAGATCGTGGCCGCGAGCGCGCTCTTCGCGAGCGTCGCGCACGACATCCGCTCTCCGCTCACCGCGCTGGTGCTCAACCTGCGGATCCTCGAGGAAGAGGCGCGAAAGGCCGGTCAGCTCTCGTCGCCCACGCAGGCGATGTTCGACGACACGCGCCTGGCCTGCGACCTCATCGAGGGCGTCCTCGATGGTCTGCGCACGTACGCGAGCTGCTCCGGTGTCGCGCGTCGCCTGCCCCTCAAGCCCATCGTCGACTGCGCGGTGCGCCTCTTCCGCTGGCACATGCAGCAGAAGGGCGTGACGCTCTCGGTCGACGTGCACGGCGAGCCCGAGGCGTGGGGCACCACGAGCGAGATCTGCCAGATCCTCCTCAATCTCCTCGCGAACGCCGCCGAGGCCTCGCCGCGCGGCAGCGCCGTGGCGCTCGAGTGCGGCGTCGACGCCGCGGGCGCGTGGGTGCGTGTGGACGACGACGGCCCGGGCCTGGGCGACGGCGATCCCGAGCGCGTCTTCGAGCCGTTCCGCTCGTCGAAGGAAGACGGCCTCGGCATCGGCCTCACCGTGGCCCGCGCGATGGCCCGCCGTCACGGCGGCGATCTCGTCGTGGTGAAGTCGCACCGCCAAGGCGCGAGCTTCGAGCTCCGACTGCCCCGCACTGCGCGCTGACCGGGAGAGCGTCAGGCAAGCCGTCGTTGCGGCGCGTACCTCCATGTTTCGGTTCAATGGGAGCAGAGACAGACTGGCTCGCGCCTTTGAGGATGCGTCCGTGAGGCACGGGGTCGTCGCGCTCTGCGGATCCGAGGGCGGATCGAGGGGCAGATGAGACGCGAGGACGCCGAGGCTCACGCGCGCTGGCGTTGCGGCGCGTACCTCCATGTTTCGGTTCAATGGGAGCAGAGACAGACTGGCTCGCGCCTTCGAGGATGCGTCCGTGAGGCACGGGGGTGTCGCGCTCTGCGGATCCGAGGGCGGATCGAGGGGCAGATGAGACGCGAGGACGCAGAGGCTCACGCGCGCTGGCGTTGCGGCGCGTACCTCCATGTCCTTGCTCGATTGGGAGCAGAGACAGACTGGCTCGCGCCTTCGAGGATGCGTCCGTGAGGCACGGCGTCGTCGCGCTCTGCGGATCCGAGGGCGGATCGGGGGGCAGATGGGGCAGATGAGACGCGAGGACGCCGAGGCTCACGCGAGCCGTCGTTGCGGCGCGAACCTCCATGTCCTTGCTCGATTGGGAGCAGAGACAGACTGGCTCGCGCCTGCGAGGGTGCGTCCGTGAGGCACGGGGCTGTCGCGCTCTGCGGATCGGGGGGCAGATGAGGCGCGACGATGCCGAGGCTCACGCGAGCCTCCGTCGCGGCGCGAACCTCCATGTTTCTGCTCGATGAGAGCACGAACAAACTGGCTCGCGCCTGCGAGGGTGCGTCCGTGAGGCACGGGGTTGTCGCGCTCTGCGGATCGGGGGGCAGATCAGACGCGAGGATGCCGAGGCTCACGCGAGCCTCTGTCGCGGCGCGAACCTCCATGTTTCTGTTCGATGAGAGCAAGAACAAACTGGCTCGCGCCTCCGAGGGTGCGTCCGTGAGGCACGGCGTCGTCGCGCTCTGCGAATTCGAGGAGGCGGATCAGATCAGACGCGACGCTGCCGAGGCTCACGCGAGCCTCCGTCGCGGCGCGAACCTCCATGTCCCTGCTCGATGAGAGCACGAACAAACTGGCTCGCGCCTCCGAGGGTGCGTCCGTGAGGCACGGCGTCGTCGCGCTCTGCGAATTCGAGGAGGCGGATCAGATCAGACGCGACGCTGCCGAGGCTCACGCGCCGTGGCGTTGCGGCGCGTACCTCCATGTCCTTGTTCGATTGGGAGCAGAGACAGACTGGCTCGCGCCTGCGAGGGTGCGTCCGTGATGCACTGGGTTGTCGCGCTCTGCGGATCGAGATTCAGATCAGACGCGACGCTGTCGAGGCTCACGCGAGCCGTCGTTGCGGCGCGTACCTCCATGTCCTTGCTCGATTGGGAGCAGGAACAGACTGGCTCGCGCCTTTGACGGTGCGTCCGTGAGGCACGGCGTCGTCGCGCTCTGCGGATCGAGCTCCTGGGCATAGCCGTGTCAGCCTGTTCCCTTCGATCTCTTCCTCTGGAACGCGACGACGCGGCGGCCGGGAGTCCGGTCGCCGCGTCGGCGGGGAGGTGGAGTGTCGGATCAGAGCACCACGGTGCGATTGCGGCCCAGCGTCTTGGCCTGATAGAGCGCCTCGTCGGCGAGGTCGTGGCGCGACTCGAAGCTCGCGCCCGCGCCCCAGAGCGTGGCGCCGATCGACGTGGTCACCTGCACACCCTTGCCACCGGGCATCGGCACCGGGTTTCGCGCGATGCGATCGCGGATGCGCTCCGCCGTGGCGAGGGCGCCGGCGGCGTCGCAATCGGCCAGGAGCACGAGCAGCTCCTCGCCGCCGACGCGGAACGCGGCGTCGTCGCCTCGGATCTCGGCGCGCAGGATGTCCGACACGAACACCAGCACACGGTCACCGCCTGCATGACCGAACGTGTCGTTGATGCGCTTGAAGTGGTCGAGATCGAGCGCGAGGATGCCCGTGACCGTGGGACGCGCAGCGATGCGCGCGACGGCCTCGTTCAGGGCGCGGCGGTTGCTCAGGCCCGTGAGCGGATCCGTGAGCGCCGCGCTCGTGGCGTCGGCGAGAGCCGAGAGCAGGCGCTCTGCGCGCCGCTGCGCGATGCGCGAGGTGCGCTGGAGATCGAGCAAGGCCTCGCGCCGCTCCTGCACGAGCGTCTCGAGGGCGCTCGCGGCGGCGAGGAGGTTCCTGCGCTCGTCCTCGATGGCGGCTTGGTCGCCGCGCTGGAGGCTCTGTCTCACCTGCACGACGCGATTCTCGACCACGGCCTCTTCCTCGGCGAGGCGGCGAATGCCGCCATCGACGTTCTTGAGGGCCTCGTCGAGCACCTCGGTCGTGCTCTGGTGAACGAGCACCGAGGCCACGAGGCGTCGGCCCACCTCGAGCAGCGGGCCTGGATCGATCGGCTTGTCGGCCGGCGTGAGCCCGAGCTCGCGGATCTCGGCCTCGAGCTTGGGCAGCGTGAGCGCGCGCGCGAGCTCGCGCATGACCTGCACGAACTGACCGTGGATCGAGTGCGAGATGCCTTGTGCGGCGCCGGCGGGCGGCGCCTGCAGCTGCACGACCGAGCGAGCGACCTCGATGTAGTCCTCGGGCATCTGCGCGCGCGAGAGGGCTTCTTCGAGCGGGACGATCTCCTTGCCAGTCGTGCCGCTCGCCGCCGACGCCATGCGGAACAAACGCAGGACGTGTGACAGGGCATACGACAAGCGAGCCATCGCTTGACGCTCCTCCATCGCCACGGGTCGCGCGTGGCGCGCGCTTCGCTGCGAGAGATCCGTCTTCATGACCATGGGTGCCACCTTCTTCGGTCGGGGATTCCTCGATCCATCGGCACCTCGGCCGAGAACCTGAGGGCGTTCGACCATGGACGTGCGTTGTCGCGCGTCGCCGGAGTCGGGCGTCGGGCCCACACCCGACGGCGCCGTTCGACCTCAAGAAAGGGCGCCGATGGCCGTTCTCTCGGGGCACAGAGAAGGTCGACGGAGGCGCGGAGCGCCAGGTCACGCCACGGAGCGGCGCGACGACCTCGGAAGGACACGCGTCATGCAATCCGTTCGCTCCTCTGGCAGCGAGGGCCGGTCGCTTCACCTCGAGCCCGCTCCCATCGAGCTGGTCTCCGCGCTCGCGCGCTTCGAGCGCCCCGCGCGCGTGACCGGCCGCCCCGCGCGCCCGCAGCCGATCCTCGACGCGCGCTCTCGCGCGATCGCACGGGCGATCGAGGACGAGCTCGTCGAGTGGGCGACCGCGATGCCCGAGGGCGATGCGCGACGCGTGGACGTGTCCTGCCACGTGCAGCTCGTGTCCGAGGGCGAGCGCTGGGTCGGCCACACCGAGACGCTGGGCGCCCGCGGTGCGTTCGTCGCGACCTTCCTCCAGCGGCCGATCGGCTCGGCCGTGGACCTGCGCATCGAGCTCCCGACGGGCACGGTCATCGACCTCAGGGGCATCGTGGCGGGTCAGAGGCCGCCCGGCGGCCGCGGACGCGCAGGGCTCCAGATCGCCTTCGGCCTCATGTCGCCCGAGTCCGTACGTCAGCTCGCGGAGCTCATGCACGTGATGTCGGGTGAGCTCTGGAAGACCCTCCGGCCCTGAGTGGAATCGCCGACACCGTGGATCGGCGTCTCGCCGATCCTGTGTCGTCAGGGCGCGTCGAGGTCCGCCGCCGCATCCTCGGCGGAGGCGTCCTCCGCGGAGTAGGCATCCTCCGCGGAATAGGCATCCTCCGCGGAATAGGCATCCTCCGGGGAATAGGCATCTCCAGCGGAATAGGCGTCCTCCGCGGAAGAGGCATCTCCGGCGGAAGAGGCATCTCCGGCGGAAGAGGCATCTTCGGTCGCCGGCGCGTCGTGGCCGACATCGAGCCCCGGTGCATCGCCGGTGTCGAAGCTCGGCGCGTCCGGCACGGGGCCCGCGTCGTCGAGAGCCACGCAGCGACCGACGCGGCACACGGTGCCGCCGCGACAGTCGCTCTCGCGCACGCAGGTGCCTTCTTCGCACCCGGACAGGAGCGCGAGAGAGAGGGCCGCGACGGCGAGCCGCGCGAAGGAGAGGGCGCCGAGCGGGGCCCGGGACCAGCTCGCTCGGGGCGAGCGAGGGAGCTCAGTACCGTTTCCCAGAAGTCTGTGACCAGCCTTCTGGGGAAGGTACTTCGCCGTTTCTTGCCGAGGGTCTGTCCCAGACCCTCCCCCGCCGAAGTGAATTCGTCGGGGCCCCCTCCCAATCGAGTCCAGCGCCCCGCCGGCCCGGACCTGGTCACGAACTTGCGGGGCGCTGTACTCAGAGCGCGATCTCGACACCGATGCCTCCATTGGCCATGACGAGCACCGTCGAGGGTGCGAGATCGCTGCCGAAGAGCCAGCCATCCACCGTCACGTGGACGATCAGCGAGAGCGGCGAGAGCAGATCGATCGCGACCACGAGCCCCGCCTCCGGACCGATCAGCGTGAAGGGCGCGAGGATCGCGGCGAGGCCGATCGAGGGGCGCAGCTCGAGCGATCCGAGGTCGGCGCGCAGGCCGGCACGGACCACTCCACCGATGCTCGCGCGATCCTCCACCTCTACGCGCACCGAGCCGCCGAGGAGCACGTTCGCCTCGTCGTCGAGCCACGAGGTGACGCCGGCCTCGACGTACGTCGGTGTGCGATGGGCCGTGGCTTGGCCGTCGCCGCCGCCGACGGAGACGCCGGTGCCCGCGCGCGCATCGACGGCGAAGCGTCGATCCGCCTGCGCGGGCAGGGGAGAGGAGAAGAGCGCGAGCGCCGCGGCCACGAGGCCCACGGCGCCGATCGCTTCCCTCCGATGTCTTCGAACCGAGCTCGCGCGGTGCATGTCGCGAGTGGGAGCACGTCGCGCGCCCGCGCCGCGGCTCGCGTCAGGCGACCTTGCGCAGCATGCGTGTGCCCGCGCGCGGCGCGCCGTAGCCCTTGGCCGTGCGACGCGCGGCGGGCAGCGACGAGATGCGCGCGGCGAGGTCTTCCTTGCGCGCGAAGAGCGCGAAGACGAGGGCCTGATCGCGGTCGAG
>JAIBCE010000255.1 GCA_019694315.1 Sandaracinaceae bacterium | reverse complement strand
CGCCGTCGATCTGGCCGATCACGCGTGTGTGGGCGTCACCTGCCGTGAGCGCCGGCAAGACGGGCGGCGGTAGGCCCGGCGGCGTGGCCTCGACCTCGGGCTTGGGCGGTGCGGTCGCCTCCGGCTCCGCCTCGCGCTCGACGACGGTCGTCTCTCCGCCGCTCGCCTGCGTCTCGTCGGTGGGAACGCTCGCCGAGCCACCCCCGCAGGCCGCCGCGGAGAGGGCGATCGCCACGACGGCGACAGTCAGCGGCCGCGCCAGCAAGTCGTGTGAAGAGTGTGTCTGTGTCATGGGTGCCATTCCCGAAGAGTCCGAATCAAGAAGGCCCAATCAAGAAGGCCCAATCAAGAAGGCCCAATCAAGAAGGCCGAATCAAGAAGTCCCAACCAAGAAGTCCCAATCAAGATCAAGAAGGCCCAATCAAGAGCGAACCAACGCCGAACCAGGAAGTCCGAATCGAGACATCCGAACCAAGGAGTCCAAGCCAGTCGGCCCACATGGCGTCGCCGTGCGGGGCATCCGTCCGAGTCCGCACCCATGAATCGCGGCAGTCCAAAGGAGTCGTCCCAGCGAGCGGGGCTGACAGGAAGGCGCTCACGCGAGCAGCCCTGCCACGCAGGCCGTCATGTAGCTCGCGAGCAGGCCTCCGATCATCGCGCGCATCCCGAGGCGCGCCAGATCCTGGCGTCGCTCGGGGGCGATGGCGCCGATGCCTCCGATCTGGATGGCGATCGAGCCGAGGTTGGCGAAGCCACAGAGCGCGTACGTGAGGATGGTCGCGGCCCTCGTGCTCACGGGGTGCTCGCCCGCGAGGTTGCCTGCGAGATCGAGGTACGCGACGAACTCGTTCAGCACGATGCGCTCACCGAGCATCGCAGAGACCGTCGCACAGTCCTCCACCGGCACGCCCATGACGAAGGCGATGGGCCAGCCCAGCCAGCCCAGGATCCACTGCATCGTCGTGGGCTCCCACGCCGTGAAGGCGTGCTCGAGCCCCAGCGCCTGACCGTCGTGGAGACAGCGCGCGAGCGCCGCAGCGTCGAGGTCGCCGGGACCGTCGGCCGGGCAGCCCTCGGGCACCGCGAGCCCCTGCGCACCGAGCGCCTCGAGCATCGCCTCCCACTCCGCGCGGTTGTGGACCAACGACGGCAGCGCGAAGAGCCAGTTCACGAGGGCCACGAGCGCCATGAACGCGAGGAGCATCGCCCCCACGTTCATCGCGAGCTTGAGCCCGTCCGAGGCGCCCGTGGCGGCCGCGTCGATCACGTTCGCGTAGGGGCTCTTGGCGTCGAGCTCGAGGCTCCCCGCCGTCTTGGACTGCGAGGTCTCGGGGAGGATCACCTTCGCCATCACCAGGCCGGCGGGCGCGCTGAGCACGCTCGCCGCGATGAGGTGCCCGGCGATGTCGGGGAAGTGCGTGCGCAGCATCCCCACGTACGCGGCCATCACACCGCCCGCGACGGTGGCGAAGCCCCCGACCATGATCGCCATGAGCTCGCTCTGGGTCATCTCGCCCACGAAGGGCTTCACGACGAGCGGCGCCTCCGTCTGACCCACGAAGATGTTCGCTGCGGCCGAGAGCGTCTCGGCGCCCGAGGTCTTGAGCGTGCGCTGCATGACCCAGGCGACGCTCTTCACCAGGCGCTGCATCACGCCGAGGTGATAGAGCACCGTCATCAGCGCCGAGAAGAAGATGATCGTCGGCAGCACGTTCAGCGCGACCGTGAAGTGATCATCGAGGTAGTCGCCGAAGAGAAAGCGGCTGCCGTCGGTGGTGAACGTGAGCAGGCGCGTCACGCCGTCGTTCAGCACCGAGAAGAACCAGAGGCCCGCGCTCGTGCGCAGGACGAGCACGCCGAACACGAGCTGGAGGCCCGTCCCGTAGAGCACGATGCGCCACGGAAACGCCTTGCGATCGTAGGAGATCGCCCACGCGAGCGCGACCATGACCGCCAGCCCCACGAGCGAGACCGCGCGGAGCCAGAGCGGGGTGTCGGCGACGGCGTGCATGAGGCGGTCGTACCAGAGGCGACGCCACGCTGGCCATTCCCTGGCGGACGAGTCGCGCTATCGTCGGTCCCGATGCAGCGCTCCACCGTCGTCACGCTCTCCGTGCTCGTGCTGGGCGCGCTCGCCTTCGGCGGGTGGATGTGGTGGCAGGACGCCGAGGCGGAGCGCGCGCGCGTCGAGCGCGAGGAGCGGCGCGAGCGAGAGCAGGCGGTGCGGCTCGTGCGACAGCGCGAAGAGTCCATGTCGCTCATGCCCGAGGCGCTCACGGGGGTCGCGCTGGGCATGACCGTCGAGGAGGTCCGCGCCACCGGTCATCGCCTCGAACCCTCCTCCTCGCGGCCTCCCGAGGGGCTCGAGCTCACGATGTACGAAGAGCGCCTCACGAGCGGCGCGCAGATGATGTTCGGCTTCTCGCGCGGCTCCGGCCACCTGCAGCAGATCCAGGTGATGAGCCTCTTGCCCCGCGTGGAGGCGATCGCGCCGCACCTCCAGGCGATGAACGAGCGCTACGGCACGCCCTCGGGCATCTGGGACTGCCCCGACACGCAGGGCCTCCCCACGCGCCGCTTCACGTGGCGCCACGCGCAGACCGCGATCTCCGACGTCTTCCTCCTCTACAACGGTCGCGCCTCGCTCACGCTCTACATCGCCACCCCCGACACGATCGGTCGCTCGCTGCGCATGAGCCACTGCGCGCCCGTGCCGCGCGAGCGCCTCGACCAGTTCCCCACCGCGAGCCCGGAGCAGATCCAGCACGCGACGGTGGAGGCCACGGGCGGCGGATGAGCGATCGCGGGACGCGCTCGATCGGTGTGCGCGCCCGCGAGCTCCTCGCCCCCGACGCGCCGGCGCTCGACCTCGCCGTGCTGCGGGTGATCGTCGCGGTCGTGCTCTGGCTCGACGCGAGCATCGAGGTCGCGCCCGCGTGGGCGGCCCTGCCCGAGGCCGCGCGCACGATCCCCACTGGCGTGGGCTGGCTCGTGCCCCACCTGCCGATCGATCCGCCCACGATCGAGCTCGTGCGCGTGCTCTTCCGCGTGTGCTGCGCGGCCGGTGCGGTCGGCCTCTTCACCCGCGCGAGCTGGGTCGGCGTGGTGCTGACCGCCTCGCTGCTCCTGCTCGTCCCTCAGCTCGGAGGGGCGGTGTTCCACGATCACCACCTCCTCTGGCTCGCCGTGATCGTAGCCGCGAGCCCCGCGGGCGACGCCCTCTCGATCGACGCGTGGTGGGCGCGGCGCACGGGCTCGCCGCGGCCGACGCACGGTCGCGCCCACGGCCTCGGCGTGCGGCTCGCGTGGCTCGTCATCGGCCTCGTCTTCTTCTTTCCCGGGGTGCACAAGCTCGCCGAAGCAGGCTGGGGCTGGGCGCTCTCGGACAACCTCCGCAACCAGATGTGGTGGAAGTGGACGCAGGATCCGTCGCTGATCCCGTCGTATCGCCTGGACCGGCACCCGGTGCTCGTCCGGGGCCTCGCGGCGCTGACGATCCTGTTCGAGCTCGCCTTTCTCCCGGCGATCCTGCTCGCCCGCACGCGACCCTGGGCCGTGCTCGCGGCGTGCGCGTTCCACGCCGGCGCGCAGGCCTTCATGGGCATCGAATTCAGCGTCCTCTGGGCCTCTTACCCGATGTTCGTCCCGTGGAGCGCGGTCTGGGCCCGCCTTCGACCCGCGAACCGGACGCGCACTCTCCCGACTGGCACGCTCCCGACTGACACGCTCCCGACTGACACGCTCCCGACTGGCACGCTCCCGACTGGCACGCTCCCGACTGGCACGCTCCCGACTGGCACGCTCCCGACTGGCACGCTCCCGACTGGCACGCTCCAGACTGGCACGCTCCCGACTGGCACGCTTCCGGCGGGCGCGTGGGAGCCCGCGCTCGTTCGCCTCATCGTCGTCGCGACCCCTTTGTTCCTCGGAATCGTGACGGCCGGCGCCCTCGGGGAGATGCAGGGCTATCCGTTCGCCTGCTATCCGACCTTCCAGTGGCCCGCCGCCGATCGCATGCCCGCGCTCGAGCTCGTGGCGACCCACCGCGACGGCCACGCCACCATCCTCGATCGCTCCCTCTTCCAGGAGCCAGGACCGCGGGGCTGGGCGCTCTCGTGGCGCCTGGCCGGCGTGTATGGGCCCTTCGACCCCGAGGCGCTGCGCGCGTGGTGGGTGGACCGAGCGGCGCAATCCGCCCTCTCCTCGCGGCTCGACGACGTCGACCGGATCGACGCGTCGCGCGTGGAGATCGACGTGGATCCGGACGGTGTCCACGAGGTCCGCTCGCGCGTGCCGCTCGCCACGCTGCAACACGAGGGGACGCGCTGGCAGCTCGTGGCAGACCCGTGAGCGTAGGCCTGGAGGTGCGTGCCTCGCGAGGATCGGCGAGCATGCCCTCATGCGTCCCTCCCAGACCCGCCTCTCGATCGCGCTGTGCGCGCTCTCGTGTCTCGCCGGCTGTGACTCGCCGCGCGCCACGGACGATGCCTCGGCGCGCGATGCGAGCGGCCCCGACGCGCGCTCGGCCGATGCTGCGCTCCCTGACGCGCCGGGCCTCGATGCGCCGACCTCCGCCATCGATGCGGCCGTCGACGGGGGAGCGGTCCCCGACGCCCCCGGCCAGGACGATGCGTTCCTCTCGGACGCCGCCCCACGGTGCCCCGCGCGCGAGGCGCTCGGGCTCTTCGTGTGGTCCGACGACTTCGACGTGCGTCGCGACGAGATCCTCACGCTGGCCGAGGACGCGGGCGTCACCGAGATCTACCTCCACGCCAACCGCGTCTACGCGGGCGATCTCGACGAGGCGGTGCTCGCCGACTGGATCGCCGCCGCCGACGCGCGCTGCCTCTCGGTGGAGCTCCTCTTCGGCAACGCGAGCTGGATCCCCACGGCCGGTCACGCCGAGGCGATCGCGCGGGCGAGCTGGACGATCCGCTTCGCCGCCGCCCACCCGGACGCACGGCCCGCGGGAGTGCACTTCGATCTCGAGCCGCAGCAGCTCGCGCTGTGGGACACGGGCGATCGCCCGATGCTGATCTCGCAGCTCGTCGACGTGCTCGAGGCGATGACGCCCGACGTGGAGGCGGCGGGTCTCCGGCTGAGCGTCGACATCGGCTTCTTCCTCGATGGCTACGACGTCACGCGCGGAGGACGCGCGCGTCCGGGCCACGAGTGGGTCACCGATGCGGTCAGTCGCGTCGTCGTCATGGACTATCGAGACACGGCCGACAACGTCGGACACGGCGGGATGATCGATCTCGCCGCCGAGGAGGTGGCCTACGCGAGCGGCGCGGGGGTCCCGATCGTCCTCGCCGCGGAGACCACGGCACAGGACCCGCCCTACATCACCTTCCACGAGGAAGGTCGCGCTGCGCTCTTCGCCCAGCTCGCCGCCGTGAGGAGCCACTACGGGAGCCAGCTCGAGGGCTTCGCGATCCACGACGAAGACGGCCTGGCGACGCTCGCCCCTTGATCGACGGATCACACGCTCCGAGCCCGATCGTCTAGCGAGTCCGCTCCGCGAAGCAGAGTCGGCGTGGAGGATCCACGGTCTCGGCGATTCTGTTCGAGTGGGCCCTCAGGGAGAGCGCGCGGAGCGCATGATCGTGGCCCTCGCGCCCTGCCTCACCCAGAGGAGCTCGCAGCCATCTCTCCGGATGAAGGGCTCGTAGTCGGAGCCGGTGCCCGCCGGATCGATCTCCGCGATGCGCATCGGCAGCCCCGTCGTGGCGGCGCCCGGCACGAAGTAGAAGAGATCCTGGTCATCCGCGATGACCACTGCGGTGTCGTGCGCCGTGACGGTCGGTGATCCCGGGCTGGGGCCGGCTGCCGAGACATCGATGGTCTCTGCGGCGCCAAAGGGCTGATCGAGGGCCGCGCGCCTCGCGCGATGGAGCTCGAGGGGAGCGCCCGCCGCAACCGCTTCCCGAGTGGGCTCACGCTGGAACCAGAGCGTCAGTCCGTCTGACGACAGGTAGGGATCCCACTCGTGGGCATCGGCCGTATTCAAGCTCACCCCGTCCAAGAGCACGTCGCGCGGGCTCGACCACGGGTCGGAGGTACTGGCGCGCGTCTGCACGAAGAGATCGGCGAGGCCCGTGCCGGGCTGCGCGAGCGCGACGAAGCGCTCGAGCCGATCGGTGCGGACGTGAAACGAGCGTAGATCCGGGCCGAACGAGAAGTCGGAGTTGGCGACTGGGCTGCTCGAGAACGGACCGCTCAGGCTGGCTCGGTGGAGGTCGTAGACCTGGTGTCCGTTGCTCTCGTCGATGAAGGACAGGGTCAGTCCATCCGGCGAGAGCGCCACCGAGTTGACCGAGATGGAGCGAACGCTCCCATCGAAGACCGGGTCCTCCCGCTCGATCGGTGTGGGCGCAGAGAATGGATTGCCGGGCCAGGCGCACGTGGCCCCGGCGCCGGCGTCGAGCTCACGGTAGTTCACCCGGCCGCAGCCACCGATCAGGACGAGACAGAGGACGTGGAGGCGTCGCGCGACCATGCCGATCTCATCGCTCGACGCGCGGGGGCGCGGGCCGCTCCTCGGTGCTCCGCACGTGGATGCCACGCTTGGCGAGGGGCTCGATCACCTTCGTGCGCATCGAGCGGCGCGCGAGGGCGAGATAGGCCTCGGTCTGCATCCAGCCGAGCGCGTGCACGGTGCTGTCGCGTGCCGGAGGCCGCCTGGCGATGTCGGCCCAGAGCTCGTGGATCGCCGAGATGGCCTGATCCGCGACGTCGGCGAGGCGCGCGCGATCGCCCTCGGTGAGCTGGTCTGCCGCCCAGTCGAGGAAGGCCCACCCGAAGATGCCGTGCGCGGCCTCGTCCTTGACGATCCGCCCCAGGATCGCGCGCGGCAGCGGGTGCACCGAGGCCTGCCAGGTGCCGTGCAACATGGGAATCGAGAGGGCCTCTCCCACGCAGAAGTTGAACACCACGAGCTCCGCACAGCGCTGGAGCGGAGAGCGATCGAGCCGCGGCTCGAGGATCATCGCGTCGGGGTCGTGGCGGATCTCCGTGCCACCGCCGAGCTCCATCGCCATGCGCGCACAGAGCTCCACGTGGACCATCTCGTCGAGGGGGAAGCGGCTCGCGACCGCGACGAGATCGAGGGGCGCGCGACACTCGATGAGCCGGCGCAGCGTCTCCGCGCACGCCGCACCGGTGCGGTGCTCCTGGAACGCAGCGCCGGTCCAGCTCTTGCGCGCCGCGAGCACGAGGTGCTCCGGGTGCTCACGCGGATCGAGCGTGCCCCAAGGCATGTCCTCCACCTCGGGCCGCAGCTTGCGATAGCGCCTCTCCCAGCTGCCTCCGAGCATCTCCAGCTCGAAGAGGACCCCGGCGGGATCGGGCACGACGACAGGCTCGTTCATCGTGCGTCGTCGGTGGCGCCCGCGTCGTCGGGCGCGTTGCCGGTGTCTACGCCTGCATCCGTGGGGGGTGGGGCGATGAGGTTTCCGCTCGTCACCGAGCCGCAGCCCACGAGCGAGAGCGTCGCGAGGCCCACGGTCGCCACCAAGAGCTTGCGTCGCTTCCGAGGCGGAGAGTGCTTGTCGTCGTGTTCGTGGCGCATGTCACTTCTGCGGCGCAGTGGGAGGTGGTGGTGGCGGCGGCGCCACGAGGTTGCCCGGCGGTGGCGGCGGCGGATCCGTGGGTAGCTGCGGCCCGCCCCCCGGCGTGGGCGGAGGCGTCGGCGGGTCGGGATCGGGCGCAGGCATGAGGTTGCCCGGGGGCTGAGGCGGAGGCGCGACGAGGTTGCCAGGAGGCGTCTCGTCTCGGCCGCAGCGCGTGAGCACCAGCGTCGCGACGCCCACGCTCGCGGTCAGCAGTTTCCTTCGCCCGAGCCGCTCCGTCATAGGGCAAGCGTACACCGGCTCCGAACGACGCGGTGAGCGCCGCCTTCGATCGAGGCGGGCTGCGGCGCGATCACTCGCTCTCGACGAGCGATCGACGCATCTCGGAGGGGCTCGGCAGACGCGCGTCTCGAAAGGCACGCCCCATCGCGTCGCTCGAGCCATAGCCGACCTCGCGCGCGACGTCTTCGACGGACAGCTCTGCCGCCGAGAGCAACAGGGCCGCCCGACGCAGCCGCATCACGCGGAAGAGCTCTCGCATCGTCGCCCCCGGGATCGGGGCACTCTGGGTGAAGTCCCGCATGTCGCGCGAGAGCTGGCGTAGCGAGACACGCGCGAGCTCGGCGACCAGATCGCCGTGCGCGCCGGTTCGTTGCCCGCCGTAGAGCGAGGAGAGCGCATCGAGCACGCGCTGGAGCGAGCGCGTGCCCGCGTCGAGCGGCGCGACCGGCAGCGCGCACAGGCCCTCGGACGCGAGCGTCTCGAGGAGCGCCGCGAAGGCCTCCGAGGCCTCCGCGGAGCGTTGCGTGGCCTCCACGAAGCGCTCGGAAGGCCCGAGCAATGCTTCGGGCAGCGGGCGAACGCCGTGCGACAGACCGCAGGGCACCGCGAGATGTCGCGGCTCGAAGGAGAGCTCGATGGTCTTCCTCGGCGCACCACCGAAGCGAAACCCGAGCGCGCCCTCGCGACGCGTCTCGAACTCGCCGCCGTCGGCGAGGAGCATCGCGGGCGCCGAGACGCGAGCGTGCCCCTCGATCTCGACCCAGCCCTCGAGCACAGCGAAGAGGTGAGCCATGGGCTCGGCGCCCGATGCGGGCGCGAGGAAGCGCGCGTCGAAGACGAGCCCATGCGTCTCGACCACGAAGGCCCGCACGCCCTGGAGCAGGACCAGCGCGCCGTCGATCGTCGCGCCGTGACGGGACCAGTGCGTTCGGACCACGTGCATCGGAAGACCTCGGGAGCGTTGGCGACCTTGCCACACACCCCCCACACGGTGGGGCGCATTCACTTCGTGGTGGGCAAGGGGCCCACCGCCGACGTATGCAAGGAGGGTTGTCCGCGAAGCTCGCACGCCTCCTCGCACCACTGGCATGGATGCTCGTGCCCGGCTGCGGGCGTGATCGTTACGACGCGACCACCGACGCCTCGTTCGACCCGATGACCGACGCGACCACCGACGCCGGGATCGACGCGACCATCGACGCAGAGGCCCGGGACGACGGTGGCAACGACGCGGGGACGATCCCCCCGATCGACCTCCGACCGAGCCCGCTCTCCACGGCGGACTGGGCGCTCCGCGGCTACGTGAGCGTCGAGGCCAGCGGCTGCATGCTCGACGTCGCGGTCGCGCCGACGGGCGGAAACCCGGGCGATCGCCTGGTGCTCACGCTCTCGGGCTGTCCGAGCCACGCGACGCCATCGGGCGACTTCGTCGTGTACCTCGAGTACCTCCCTTTCCACCTGCCCGACGCGGTCGGCTCCGACAGGTTCTGCCGGATCGACGTGAGCCTCGATGGACGCGTCGACTCGGTGGCCGAGCCGACGGGCGACCTCCTGACCTACATCGGGATCACGGCGCAGCTCGACCGCGCGGCGCCAGGCATGGTGACCAGCTCGTGGCCGAGCGTGACCGCCTCGACGAGCCCGGGACCGTTCTCCAGTGTGGTCGCCGACGTCGGAGCCAGCGCGATCACCGACCTCACCATCGATCCGACACAGCCGATCTACCTGACGCTCGGATTTCGTCGCAGTGCGTGGATCAACGACGCGAGCGCGCAGGTCTCGCTCGACAACCCACACTTCCACATCGTCTTCGACAGCGACGGCGACCGCATCTGCGACGACAGGGAGTGACGAGCGCGCGGGCGCGCCACGAATGAGCGCACGAACGAGAGCCCCGACCTCTTCCGAGATCGGGGCTCGTGTCGTCGAACCGTCAGGCGCTCAGAGCTTGGGGCCAGCGCCCTTGATCGCGTCGCTCGCGCCGGCCTCGAACTTCTTGAAGTTGTCGACGAAGAACTTGGCGAGCTTCTTCTGCGTGTCGTCGTAGGCGGCCTTGTCGGCCCACGTGTTGCGCGGCCAGAGGATCTCGCTCGGCACGTTGTTGCAGTGCGAGGGGACCTCGAAGCCGAAGACGGGGTCGTGCTTGGTGGACGCGGCGGCGAGCGAGCCGTCGTGGATCGCGTCGAGGATCGCGCGCGTGTGGCGCAGGCTCATGCGGTGGCCGACGCCGTAGGGGCCGCCGGTCCAGCCGGTGTTCACGAGCCACACCTTGGCGTCGTGGTCGCGCACGCGGGCCGCGAGGAGCTCGGCGTACTTGCTCGGGTGCCACACCATGAACGCCGCTCCGAAGCAGGCGCTGAACGTGGGGCTCGGCTCCTTCACGCCCATCTCGGTGCCCGCGACCTTCGCCGTGTAGCCCGAGATGAAGTGGTACATCGCCTGCTCGGGGGAGAGCTTCGAGACGGGCGGCAGCACGCCGTACGCGTCGGCGGTGAGGAGGATGACGTTGTTCGGGTGGCCCGCGACGCAGGGGATCTTCGCGTTCGGGATGTACTCGATCGGGTAGCTGCAGCGCGTGTTCTCCGTGATCGAGATGTTCGTGTAGTCCACCTGGCGGGTGGCCTTGTCGTACACGACGTTCTCGAGCACCGAGCCGTAGCGGATCGCGTTGAAGATCTCGGGCTCGCCCTCGGCCGTGAGGTTCACGGCCTTCGCGTAGCAGCCGCCCTCGACGTTGAAGACGCCGCGATCGGTCCACACGTGCTCGTCGTCACCGATCAGGTAGCGGTTCGGATCCGCCGAGAGCGTGGTCTTTCCGGTGCCCGAGAGGCCGAAGAAGATCGAGACGTGTCCGTCCTTGCCCTCGTTGGCCGAGCAGTGCATCGACAGCTGGCCCTTGAGCGGCATGAGGTAGTTCATGATGGTGAACACCCCCTTCTTCATCTCGCCCGCGTACTCGGTGCCGAGGATGACGAACTCCTGCCGCGCGAAGTTGAGCGCGACGCTCGTCTTGCTCGTCATGCCGCTCGTGTAGCGGTTGGCGCTGAAGGCGCCCGCGTTGATGATCGTGTAGTCGGGGTCGCCGAAATTGGCGAGCTCCTCCGCCGTGGGGCGGATGAGCATGTTCCACATGAAGAGCGCGTGGTACGCGCGGCTGCAGATGATGCGGACCTTGAAGCGGTAGCGCTCGTCCCAGCCAGCGAAGCCGTCGACCACGTAGAGGTGCGGCTTGGTGTTGAGGTAGTCGATCGCGCGCTCGCGATTGACCATGAAGATGTGCTCGTCGAGCTTGATGTTGACGTCGCCCCACCACACGTGGTCGCGCGAGCGAGCGTCGTCGACGATGCGCTTGTCCTTGGGGCTGCGACCCGTCTTCTCTCCCGAGTACGCCATGAGCGCGCCGGTCGAGCTGATCGCGGTGCCCGGCTCGTTCTGGAGACCGAGCTCGTAGAGCTGCCCCGGCGAGGCGTTGCGGAAGATCTTCTTGACCGTGATGCCGTAGTTGGCGAGCGAGAAAGCCGTCTCGGTGCTCATGGATGGGACCTCGTGGCAGCGCCGGACGAAGGGGCCGGCGCGGGACGCCGAGAGGCTACTCCCCGGCGAGCCGAAGACCAGCCCGATCCACTCAGGGACCGAGAAAGAATCGATCCGGGGCGCCTGTCGCGGACGTGAGCGGGCTGTGAGCGGCCTGGGCGGCTCACACGATGCCCTGCGTTGCGTCGGCCCCCTCGCGTCGCCTCGCGACTCGTT
>JAIBCE010000254.1 GCA_019694315.1 Sandaracinaceae bacterium | reverse complement strand
GCCCGGAGGCGGCAGCCCGATCGGACGCGGCGGCGCTTGCACCACCGCTGCACCGACACGAGGCGCCGGCGCAGGCCCTGCGGGCGCGCCCGCGACGGTGGGCCGCGACGCGTCGACCTCCTCCACCTCGTCCGAGGAGAAGAAGATCTGCGTGGCCTGCTCCTGGATGTCGGCCGGCTCCGCAGCGCCCCCACCGCCGTCCTCTTCGAACGGCGACGCGGTCATCATGGTGGCCTCGCCCGCCAGCTCTTCCGGCTCGTCGTCGTCGCTCGGCGGCGGCTTCACGGCCGGTCGCTGCGGCACCGACGGCGGCGCCGGCGGACCGATCTTCGCGAACGAGTCGAGGCGCTGCTTCTCCTTGGCCATCTCCGGCGCGAACGCCGTACGCATCCAGGCCGCGAGCTTCGAGGTACCGAACGGCGGACGCTCGCGCGCGATGAAGCGCTGCAGGGCCTCCTGCATCTCGGCCGCGCTCTGCCAGCGCGTCTCGACGTCGCGAGAGAGCGCCTTCATGACGATGTCCTCGAGCTCCTTCGGGATGTCGGGGACCTGGAGCGACAGCGCCGGCACCTGCGCGTTGCGGACCTTCTCGAGCGTCGAGAAGTCGCTCTCACCCACGAACAAGCGCTCGGTCGTGAGCATCTCGTAGAGACACGTGCCGACCGCGAAGATGTCCGAGCGGTGATCGACGGGCAGGCCCCGCACCTGCTCGGGGCTCATGTAGCCGAACTTGCCCTTGAGCACGCCGGCCTGCGTCTTGGTGTTGCGCGACGCGGCCTTGGCGATGCCG
Source organism: Sandaracinaceae bacterium (assembly GCA_019694315.1). GTDB lineage: Bacteria > Myxococcota_A > Polyangia > Polyangiales > Sandaracinaceae > JAFLCL01. Next base: position 10,859 of record JAIBCE010000254.1, on the reverse strand, counting down.
AAGTCGATCATCTTCACCTGGCCCTCGTACGAGACCAGGCAGTTCTGCGGGCTCACGTCGCGGTGGATGATCCCGAGGTTGCGACCGCTCCGATCCTTCTTGCGGTGCGCGTAGTCGAGGCCCTCGCACATCTTGGCCCCGATCCAGGCGCCCATCGACGCAGGCATCTGCTTCCGCATCTTCCGGAAGCGATTCATGATCTGGAGCAGATCCTTGCCCCAGACGTACTCCATCGCGATGTAGTGCGAGTCGCCGATCTTCCCCAGCTCGTAGATCGGGACGATGTTCGCGTGCGTCAGCTGCCCCGCGATCTTCGCCTCGTCGATGAACATCTGGATGAAGTCTTCATCCTCCGCCATCGTCGGCAGGATCCTCTTGATCGCGAGGATCTTCTCGAAGCCCTCCACGCCGAACGACTTGGCCGTGTAGACCTCGGCCATGCCTCCGACCGCGATGCGGTCGACGAGCAGGTACTTGCCGAACGGGATGACGCGCTCGGCACCCTTCGCCCCTGGCGCGCCCTGTAGCCTGCCGCCCCCGTTTCCAAGCTGCTCGTTCATCGAAGAAGCCTCCGTACGCCCGATGTTGCGATGCGTCGGAGCAAAAGATCAATGAGCTCCTTGGGCCGGCTCGTGAGATTTTCGTACACGGGGGCTGTGAGCCGCGGCCTGCGGCCCCCAATCTTCGCCCGGGCTCGTGGTCAGCTCCCCTTCTTCCTGAGAGCGTAGGTGCGCTCGCAGTAGTCGACGTCTTCGACCCAGAGCTTGCGCGCGCGGGCCTCGACCATCGGACGCAGGAGGGCGCTCGCGGACGGGAGCCAGGAGATCACCTCGGTGCGCTCGCTCGTGGCGATCGTCGCCTCGATGATCGCGGTGCGGCCGTCGGCGAGCGGTGTCGCGTGCGTCTCGACGATCGAGCCCACGCCCTCGCCCGCGACGATCGTCATGACGATCGTGCGCGGGTCGGGGCAGTCGAAGCGCGCATCGACCTCCATGCCCACGCGCCCCGCGATGCGATAGACGACGCGGACCGTGACGTGGTCGGGGCCGCGATCGACCACGCGCAGCCGCGCGAAGCTGTGCGGGTGGAAGTGAGCGCCGTGCCACGGATCGAGGCGATTCGCGATCACGTCGCGCGGCTCGCAGCGCGCCTCCATGCGGATCACCGCGTCGAGGAAGCGCGCAGGGCGACGCGCGAGGAAGGGCCGATCGGTGAGCGGATCGGACTCGCTCGCGAGCTCGGGCAGGCGCGCCCAGGTGAGCACGCCGTCGTCGTACGTGCGGAGCGGCGCGTAGCCGCCCTTGGCCTCGGTCCCCGAGAACGCGAGCGCATGCCACGGGCACACGATGCGGCCCTCGCGATCGACCGAGCCCTTGCTCAGCTCCGCGCCCATGTGCGGGCAGTAGTCGGGGCCCACACGCGGGCCCTCGTCGCCGGGCTTGCTGCACCACCACGCCGCGAGCTCGCGCCCGGCCACCACGTACTTGCGCGGCCCTCTGCGGATCGTCCGGCTCGCATCGAGCACCGCCCAGCCGCCCGCGGGCTTGGCGAGCGCGCGCGCGAGGGCCTCCTCGATCTCGACGGGGTTGGCCTGCGCCCAGTCGGGCAGAGGGCTCGGGGCACGATCGGGGCCCGAGCCATCGGCGCGCGGTCGCGTGCTCGGATCACGGCCCAGGAGAAAGAGGCGCTCGCTCATCGCGCACGGTTCTAGGACCGAGCCCGCGACCTCTCAACCGGCGCCGTGCGCGCGCGCCGAAAAGAACCGCCCGATACCGCGCAAATGCTTCATGCTCTGAGTCCGCATGGCCGAGCCGGCGAGCGGTGCAGACGCGAGCCTCGGATCGAGCGAGACGAGCTCGGCCCGACGCAAGACGCCGTTCGGTCTCGCGATCACGGTGGCAGGTCGGTATCGCCGCGGCGCGTGCATCGCCAAGGGCGGCTCGAGCACCGTGCATCGCGCGATCGATCAACGGAGCGGCGCAGAGGTCGCGCTCAAGTCGTTCCACGTGCATCGCGCCTTCGACCCCGCCCTGCTCCCCTCGCTCGAGACGGGTCGCGCGATCGCGGCGCAGCTCGGTCCCGACGTGATGGTGCCGATCCTCGACCTGGGCGCGGACGACGACGGGACGCCCTTCGTGATCATGCCGATCGTCGAGGGCGAGACGCTCGGAGCGCGGCTCGATCGCGCGGGCCGGATCGAGCCGCGAGAGGCCCTCGCGATCGCCAGGCGTGCGCTCGAGGCCCTCGACGCCCTGCACGGCGCGGGTGTCACCCACGGCGATCCCTCGCCCGACAACCTGCTGGTGCGGGCCGATGGTCGCGTGCTCCTGCTCGACCACGAAGGCCTCGATGCGATCGGTGCGCCGCGCGCGGCGCGGACCACGGAGGGCTTCGGTCGGAGCGGAGGAACGCGCGAGGCGCGTGACGATCACCGCGCGCTCGCGGCGATCACGGCCGCGCTCGTGGGAGATGCACGCCCTGCCTTCTCCGATGCGTCGATCGATCGTTTCATCACGGCGCTGCGGGCCGAGCGGCTCGAGGACGCTCGCGCGGCGCTCGGCTGGACGACCGAGCGCGGCGCGACCGTCACGCAGTGGACCTTCGGCACGCTCGCGGCCGTGGGCGTGCTCCTGCTCGTGATGTCGCTGCTGCTGCTCCTTCTCTTGCTCGCACGCTGAGATCGAGCGCGTGATCCTGTGTAGGATCGCGCCGTGACGACGAGACGATGCCCGAGTACGGCGCCCAGACTGGTCACAGGCTTCTGGGGAACGGTACGGAGCGCACGCGCCCTCCTCCTGGCCTGCACGATCGCCGCCTCGCAGGGATGCGGCTCGAGCGAAGAGCGGCTCGATCCTCGACCGACGCCCACCACCGAGACGCCCACGAGCGAGACGCCTCCGGCGACCTCCGAGACCCCGCCGCCCACCTCCGAGACCCCGCCGCCCACGGCCGATCCGGGCGAGGGCGATCCGCTCGCGGATCTCGCCGAGCCGGTGCGTGAGGACGAGGTCGTCACGGCCCTGCCCTCCGCGCTCGCGCAGCCGACCCTCGCCGCGGGCACGTGCGAAGAGGTCGCGGAGACGCCAGTGCGCGTGCTCCCTCGCTCGAGCGCGATGTCGATCGTGGGCGCGCACGACCGCTTCTTCCTCGCAGGCTATGAGCCCCTCGAGGGAGGTCGCGAGCAGGTCTCGATCGTCGAGCTCGTGCCCGGCCAGGCGCCGCGCCTCGTGGTCTCGATCCCCGTCGAGGCGCCCGTGCCCGCCGCGCGCCGCACCGCTGCACCGGCGCTCGGCCTCGTGGGCGCGGCCGGCGACGAGGCCCAAGAGCTCGGCGTCGCGTGGATCGATGAGCAGGCCGTGGTGCACGCGGCGTTCTTCGATCCCGCGCGGCCCGCCCCGCGGCCCGTCGATCTTCGCCTCGCCAGCGCCGATCTGCGCTTCTCACCAGCGCTCACGCGCATCGGTCTGCTGCGCGTGGTGGCCGCGACGATCGCCATCCCCGAGAACGTCCCCGAGGGCCAGCCCCCGCGCACCGCCATGCGGATGCACGTCGCGCGCGTCGACGGAACGGGCCGCCTCGTGGGCTCGCACGACGTCACGCCGCGCGCGGGCGCTGGCTCGCACCCCGTGTTCTCCGCGGGCGCGGGCGCTCAGAGCGAGCTCTTCTTCCTCGACGCGCGCGTGGCGCTCTCGGTCCTTCATCGCGTGACGTTCGATGCGGAGGCCGTGCCCGCGGAGGCCACGGTCGCGCGGCCCATCAACCTCTCTGCGGAGCCACCGAGCTTCGCGATCGTCCACCTCGCGGGCCACGATCTCGCGGCCTACGCGGCCGTCGGCAACATGGCCACGCGCGCCGTGGGCCTCGTCGAGCTCGGTGGCACCGAGAACCCCGATCCCGTGGTTCCGGGCCTCGGCTACGGCCAACCGCTCACGGTGTCGGGTGTCTCGCGCGCCCTCGACGCCGTCGTCGCGAGCGAGGCACCGTCGGCCGTGACCCCCGACGCACCCCACGAGGTCCGCGTGCGATCGATCCGCTACGCAGGCAGCCGCACGCTCGGCGCGCCGCTCGTGCTCTCGGGCGCGCTGCGTCCCGCCATCGCGAGCACCGACGACGGCGTGCTCGGGGTCGCGATCGAGGGCGGCCTCGTGCGCTTCGTGCGCTGCGGCTGAGCGGCTGCGCAGCGGTGACGCGTCTCGGGGAAAACCCCCAGCGATCGCGCGGAGATGCTCCGATTGTGGCGCGCCGCCAAACGCGATGATCTCGCGAGGATGAAGCTCCGTTCCGTCTTCTTGACCTCCGTGTCCCTCGGCTCTCTCGCCCTCGGCTGCGAGAACCCGAACCCCACCCCCACCGACGCCGCCGTGCCCCCGAGCGATGCGGTCCAGAGCGACGCTGGCCCGCCCGTCGACGCGTTCTCCACGACCGACGCTGCGCGCCCTGCCTGTGAAGGCGAAGCGACCGATTTCCCTGGCGCGACGGACTACGCGTGTCCCACGGTCCGCGCCGCGCTCACGGCCATGCCGAATGCGTTTCCGTACGTGCTCGAGCCGCCCGGCGCCTCGGCGCGCGCGGTGGCCTTCGAGCAGATGCGCACCAACGGCTTCTTCGACTATGCGAGCGATCCGGAGCCGGCGGACTTCACGACCACGCAGGACCTCTACCTCGGTGGCGGCGAGGGCATCGCGTCTCGCACCGAGCGACGCTTCGATCCGCACTTTCCGCTCCCGAGCACGGCCCCGGCGGACATGCTCCGCATCTGCCAGGACGAGACGATCTGGCGCGCGAACCCGCAGTTCTGCATCGGGCCCTCGACGCTCAACCCGATCATCCTCCAGGCCCTGCAGCAGGGTCAGCTCGGCGACACCAGCGAGCCGCAGCGCTTCCGAGCCGCGCGCATCGAGGCCGCGATCCTCTGGTTCCTCCACGTGAGCGCCTACAAGGAGGCCACGACCTGCATCACCGTCTTCCCGGGCGGCGACGGTGGCACCGACGACTGCGACTCGGCGTGGGGCTACTACACCGGCGGCGCCGATCGAACGACCGGCATCGGCTACGCGTCGCTCGTGCACGAGCTCGAGCCCGCGACCCACGACGCGATCTGGGAGGGTCTGCTCGCGATCCGCTGCTGGCGCGAGATGGATCCGTCCGATCCCGCGATGGTCGATTGGTCCGACATCTCCACGCCGCAGCTCGCGTTCTTCGAGCGGGCGCACGCCCAAGAAGATCGCGCGCTCGACCGAGGCATGGTCGTGGTGCTGATGGATCGCCTCCACCGTCTGCACACGACGTCGGGCATGGAGCAGGCCGCGAACCTCGAGTTCCTCCGCACGATCCTCGGGCCGCACGAGGCGATCACGCTCACGGACACGATGGGCATGTCCACCACCTACCCCGCTGGGCCCTCGCTCTTCGATCGCACGCTCCGCGCCGTCAGCGCGACCGACGCGGACTTCGTCGCGACCGAGATCGCAAAGCCCGTGGCCGACATCGACGTCGATGCCATCATCGCGCGCCTCGATGCGGCCTTCCCCTGCCCCTGAGCCGAGCGTGACCCTACGCATCGCGGCGCTCGTGCTCCTCGTGAGCGCGAGCGCCGCGTCGCGTTCGGCGCGCGCAGACGACGAGGCGAGCGACGGTGCCGCGCTGCCGAGCGCCTCGGAGGAGGCCCCGCAGACCGCCGAGACGCCGAGCTCCGATGGCCCCGACGCGGACGAGGTCTCCGGCGAGGAGCTCGCGGACGAAGGCGCGCCCGCCGATCTCGAGGCGGAAGAAGAGGACGACGACTTCGACGTCTCCTCGAGCGCGGAGGATCTGCCCTCGTTCGGCTCCTCGGCCGTGCTCCGCGCGAGCTCCCCGCGCGCGAGCACCACGGTCACGCGCGACGAGATGCGCGAGCGCCTCGCGCGCTCGGCGCCGGACGCGCTCCGCTACGTGCCGGGCGTCTCGGTGCAGCAGACCACTCACGGGCAAGCCAGCCCGTACGTGCGCGGCGTGACGGGTCAGCAGGTGCTGCTCGCGTTCGACGGGATCCGACTCAACAACGGCGTCTATCGACAGGGCCCCAACCAGTACTTCTTCACGGTCGACGCCGCGACGCTCGATCGCATCGAGGTCGAGCGCGGCAGCGCCTCGACGCGCTGGGGCTCGGACGCGCTCGGAGGCGCGATCCTCGCGATGGCGGCCGAGCCCACGCTCGATCCCTCTCGCGATGGGCTCAACGTCCATGCGCGCGCGCTCGGGCGCTTCGGCTCGCAGGATCTCGACGCGGGAGGCCGCCTCGAGCTCGACGCGCAGCTCGGCCGCGACGTGGCGATCCTCGTGGGCGGCGGCTACCGCGCCGCGCAGCCCCTGCAGGGCTCGGGCGTGCTCACGAACCCGAGCGATGGGCGCCCCACGCTCGTGCCGCTCATCGGCGACGACGGCCGTACGCAGCTCGGCACCGGCTACCGATATGCCACCTTCGACGGGCGCCTCGTGTGGCGCGTCGCCCCCGAATTGCGCCTCGTCGCAGCGGTGTATGGATTTCGTCAGTACGACACGCCGCGCGCCGATCAGTGCCCGCCGCCGAGCGCGAACGAGCGCGACTGCATGGTCTACGTGGAGCAGTTCCGCACGCTCGCGTACGTGTCGCTGCGGGGCCGCGCAGGCCCCGAGCTGCGGGAGGTGGAGCTCACCGCGAGCTACCAGCGTCAGCACGAGCTGCGCGAGCAACGGCAGCCCTCGATCTACGCGCTCCACGACTTCCGCGACGACCTCGACACGATCGGCCTCACGGCCCGCCTCGGCTCACGCCGCTTCGTGATCACGCCCGACGTCGGCGCGGTGGTCCGCGGCGGAGGCGACGCCTACGTGGACATGCTCTCGTCCGCGGGCTTCTTCCACGATCTGCTCACGGGCGCGGTGCGGCAGCGCTCGCGCGGCCTCTACTCCGACGACGCGCGTTACTACACCGGCGGCCTCTTCGTGGAGCTCGACGCCGATCTGTTCCACACGCTCCGCATCCGCGGCGGTCTGCGTGCGGGCTTCGCAGGCGCGCGCGCCCCCGGCGATCCCGTCTCCGGCACCCAACCCGTGCACCTCGACTTCGCTGCGCCGGTAGGCCGCGTGGGCGCCGAGCTCACCGTGACCCACGAGCTGAGCCTCCTCGCCAACGTCGATCAGGGCTTTCGCGCGCCGAACCTCGATGATCTCACCTCCCGCCAGATCGTCGGTCCCGGCTATCAGCTCGAGAATCCCGAGCTGCGCCCCGAGCGCTCCATGACCTACGAGCTCGGCGCGCGCGTGCGGACGGCCTACGTGTCCGCCGATGTGTGGGCCTATGCGATGGAGCTCAGCGACGGGATGTACCGCCGTCCGCGCACCCTCGACGAGTGCCCCAACGAGGCTCCCGAGTGCCGCGCCGCCTTCTCGCGATTCCAGCTCATCAACCTTCCCGAGAGCGGATGGCTGCTCGGCGCGGAGGCCTCCATTCGGGTGGTCACGCCGTTCGGCCTCGGTGCCACCGCCACCGTCGCCTATGCGTGGGGAGAAGGGCCATCTCCCGCGCGCATCCCCGATCCCGACGAGCTCCGTGTGCCGCTGTCACGCGTGCCTCCGCTCAATGGCACCGTGGAGCTGCGATATGCACACGACGAGACGCACCTCGTCGTGGGCGTGGCGATGCGATGGGCCGCCGCGCAGGACCGACTCGCTCTCTCCGACCGACGAGATCCGCGTATCCCCATCGGCGGCACTCCTGCGTATGCCGTCTTCGACCTGCGCGCCGGCTGGCGCTTCGAGCACTACCTGCAGCTCACGGCCGTGTTCGAGAACGTCTTCGATCAGGTCTATCGCGTGCACGGCTCCGGCGTGAACGGCCCGGGCCGCGGCGTCGTGGTGCAGCTCGAGGGCTCGTATTGAGATCCCGAGAAGCGATGGTTTCTCGTCACGGACGCGTGTAGCGCGCGAGCGGATAGCTCCGCAGGCCGTCGTCCCAGATCACGCCGAGCGAGCTCACGCCGAGGGAGCTGTCGCCGGGGAGCACGCTGTAGGGCGTCGCCGTCGCGGCGAGCCAGCTCGGGCGCGGAGTGGCGACGTCGACGAGGCCGGTCGTCTCGACGCGCACGACGGTGCCCGTGCCGTCTTCGGGGTTTCGAGTGACGCCCCACAGGCTGCCGTCGGTGGCACGCACGACGCGCACGAGGTCGCGGTCGTCGAGCCGCGTGAACGTGCCTGTCTCGCGGACCCAGCGCACGGGCGGCACGCCAGCGTAGAGGAGCACGCTGCCGTCGGCGAAGCGCTGGAGCAGGTTGCCGACGAGCGTCCCTGGCGGAGAGCTCACGGCCGTGCCGTCGCTCGTCGCGCAGCGCAGCGCGCTCATCGTGAGCTCGCACTGCATGCCGTCCTCGAACCAGTACTTGAAGAAGTGGGTTCCGTCGGGCGCGAGCGGCGTGCACGTGCCGCCCGTGTCCATGCGGTAGAGCGGCCCGTCGAAGTCGCCGCCCGACACGAGGCGCACGCGGTAGACGATGCCGCCCTCGACCACGAGGCCCGCGATCGTCGCGATGCCCATGTCGCGGATGGAGACGTCGGCCTCGAGCACGTGCTCGCCGAGCGCGTCCCAGTAGTGCAGCGCCGTCGGGCTCGGGCTGCGGTCCTCGTACCAGACGCCTCCCGAGAGATCGACGGGCGCCATCGCCGCGGTGTCGTTGAACCTGTCGCGTACGGTGAGACCGTTCACCCACGCGTCGGTGCTCCACACGAAGCCGCCGGGCACGGGCACCGCGTCGCGGTGCGGCACGCCGAAGTCGCGCGGGCTCGTCGAGGAGACCGTCACCGAGGCCATGCCCACGCCGGGGATCGGCCCGTGCACGTGGTAGGCGTCGAGCGACGTCAGGTCCTCCGCGCTCGCACCGTCCGCGCGGCGCACGAGGGCGCAGGGCGCGCCGCCTCCCGTGGGCTCGACGATCGCGGGGCGGCCCTGGAGCGTCCAGCCCTCGCGAACGAGCGGCTCGGTGGTCTCGCCCCAGCACACGACCGCGTCGGCGCCGCTCGCGATGGCCGAGGCCGTCAACGAAGACGGTAGCGACTCCGGCGCTCCGCTTCCGAGGGTCACGAGGTAGAGCCGCGCGCCTCCATCGAAGGGCGTCCCGTCCCACGAGACGCCTGCGCTCGCACCGTCGAGGACGAGCGCCACGACGTGCGCCTCGTCCGCGCCGCGCACTGCGCCGATCAGGCGCTCGCCGGGCCGCAGCGTCATGCGCCCGTACTGCTCGACGCGCTCGCGGCCCTCCTCGGTCACGAGGCGTGCGATCCGGCCGTCGGCGCTGGTGATCCAGACCTCGCGTGCGTCGGCGGAGAGGCGGAAGCTCGGCTCGCCCTCGACGTGGAAGAGCGGCGTCGGCGGGCTCACGTCGTCCTCGCTCAGCCGCGCGCGCAGGAGCAAGCCGTCGCCGTCGAGGTACCACACCGGCGCGCCCGCCTCGGGGAGGCGCGCCTCCACGGGCAGGATCCACGTCCCGATGTCCGGGACGTTGCGCTGCGTGAGGCCGAACGAGATCGCGCGCAGGAGCGGCCACGAGCCGATGCCCCGGCCGTACGCGGCCACGTCGTCGATGAAGCCGAGGCCCTCGCCGTCGCGATCGTTGGCCGGGTTGGCCCCGATCGTGAAGAGCTCCGGCCCGCGCGAGGTGTCGAAGACGCCGATGCTCGCGCCGATCCCGCCGGTGAGCCCGCTGACGTCGTAGCTGGCGACGTTCGGCACCGAGCGCGTCGCGTAGAGCACGGTGCCGTCGCTCCGCAGCGTCATGGCCGAGGCGTCCGTGCGCAGCTGCTGCGAGACGATGATGGTCCCTCCCGTCGGGGTCCGCGCCTCGTGCTCGGGCGAGACGAGGCAGCCCTCGAGCGCGCCCTCCGCGTGCCGCATGATCGGCGCCGTGGTGTCGGGCGCGGACCTCGCGGTCTCGAGCTCCACGCTCGTGCCCTCGACGCGCAGACACGCATCGCCGCCCGCGGCGTTGCGCACGCCGAGGGCGAGCGCGCCCGCCCGGCTCTCGACCGCGGTCAGGCCGTAGGGGGTGAGGGTTGCGAGGAAGTCCGCGGCGAGCGAGGCGCCCGCCGCGAGCGGCACCGTCTCGAGGGCCGTCGGAGACGAGGGCGAGGGCGCGGCCTCGTCGGGCAGCACGATGGAGTCGACGACGTAGCCGTCGCCCCCGACGCGGCCGATCCCCTCCGCGTAGTACGTCTCGCGGGTACCGTCGGTGATGTGCCAGACGATCGCATCGCCGGCCGCGGTGCGCGCCATCTCGCGCGCGGTGACCTCGTAGGTGATGGGATCCGTCGCGCTCCCCGTCTGCCAGCGCAGGCCGACGCGGAGGGTGGCCGGGACGAGGAGCACGGTGTCGCCCGCGGCGGTGCGCGTCTCGAGCCCCGCCTCGGTGCGGCGGTACAGCTCGAGCGTGCGGGTCGCGCCGCGGAGCGCGCGCAGCGACGTGCGCTGCACCTCCACGAAGCCGCCTCGCTCGCGGAGCACGCTGATGGCCGTCCAGTCGTAGGTGTCGGTGAAGGTGGAGGTCACGTAGCGTGCGCCCACGCGAAGCGGCTCGAGCGCGGCCTCGTTCGCGGGGCCCGAGCCCTCGGCCATGACCACGAAGCGCGCCGGGGCCCAGCTCTCGCCGCCCGGCGGGACGGGATCGGTCGGGCAGCCCGCGAGGAGCGCAAAGGACACGAGCACGGGCGCAAAGGGATGCCGCATCCGAGGCGGATGCGATCCTGATCATGCGGCAAGCCTTGCCTCGCTCTGGTGTTTCGCCGCATGGGCGGACCATGCCGCATCCCACCGATCCGAGAGCACGAGTCCACGCGTGGACATGACGCCCTTG
>JAIBCE010000253.1 GCA_019694315.1 Sandaracinaceae bacterium | reverse complement strand
GGTCTACGTGATGCGCGTGATCGGCGACGCCGAGCCGCTCGCGCTCCTGCCGATGGACGTGGAGGGTCGGTGAGGTCGCGCGCGAGGCTGGCGTGCGCAGCACTGTTCGTGCTCTTCGCGGGATGCGGTGCGTCGCGGGCGGCGCCGTCGACGCACACGGTGCGCGACGAGACGTCGTCGCCGGACGGGCTCACCTCCGAGCCCGCGCCTGATGGCGGCGCACCGGTGGACGACGACGGGGGCGACGCCGCCGAGGCCGTCGTCGTCGCCACGCCGCCAGCGTCCGCCCCGACGCCTCCCGAGCCCGAGCCCCACCCGCGCTCACGCTTCGGCGTGGTGGTGCGCATCGAAGGTGCGGGCTGTCCCGGCGAGGTGTCGATCGCAGCGGGATCGTGCGAGCGCGCCGTGAGGCCCGAGGAGATCGGGCTGCGCGTCCATCGCGACGCAGTCGCGCTTCGGCGCGCAGGGCTGGTGCTCGCCGAGCCCGTCGACTTCGACCGCTGGATCGTGCTCGTGCGAGGGGAGCTCGAGGCTGGCTCGTCCGCTCTGCGCGTGGTGCGCCTCCCCGCGGAGATCGAGGGCGGGACGGTCACCGTACGGATCGGCGATCCCTGCGCGGGGATCTGCGGAGGCGCCTCGAGCGTGGAGCTCCATCGCGCCGAGTGCGCGCTCGCCCACGCTGCCGACGTGTGGCTCGCCCCGCGGCCTGCGGCGTCGCTCCGCGTCGTGGACGTGCACACCCACTGCGCTGAGGCTCTTCCCTGAACGGAATCGACGATGCGCTCGTGGCTCGTCACCGGGCTGCGGCGTCCCGCCGTGCGCGCACCATCGCGTGCATCGCCTCGACCAGCGCGCCTGGCGGCCCGACGGTGATCTCGCCGTTGGAGGCGTCGATCACCACGGGGGTGTCGCCGAGCACGATCTCGAGCGACTCGTCCTGTGCGTACGTGACGTGGCTCGGCTGGAGGCTCGCGTCCTCGGCTCGCACGGCGCGTGCGAGCGCCTCCACGCGTACGCGCTCATCGTTCGTGAGCGCGCACGGCGCGCCGTCGCGCCACGCGAGGGTCGCGTCGCTCAGGTCCACGAGGATCCACCACGGGCCGCGAGCGCTCGCGTGGCGGAAGCGGATCGTGTCGTGGCGTTCGCTCATGCCTCGCGATCCTGCAGCGTTCGTGCGCGGGCGTCATCGACTCTCGGGCCGCCGTAGCGCCACACTCGTGGCATGGACGGACCCACGTCGGCCCTCGTCGTCGCGCTGCTCTGGCTCGTGGTCGCGGTGGTCGTGCTCGGCTATCCGCTCGCCACCGGTCGCATGCGGGCGGGGACCGAGACCGTGTATCGCGACGGCGATCCGCAGCAGTTCTGGACGACCTACGCCGTGTCGTCGGGGGTGTTCCTGCTCGTGTCGGCCGCGATCGCGTACGTCCTCTCGCAGCTCGCCTGACTCCCTCGCCCGCGCCGGGCACATGCCTTGCTCACCCAGCGCACTCATGAGCTACGACCGAGTCGACGCCCGCGAGCACCAGCGCCACGAGCTGTCGGTGAAGCTGGCGCAGCTGCGGCGCGCGCGACGTTGGCGCGGCCGTCTGCTCATGCTGTTCGAGGCGGGCTTGGGGAGCGTCGCGGTGCTCGCCATGGTGGCGTGGCTCTCGTACGAGCTCGGGGCGCTGGAGCCTGCGCGCCTCGTGCGCTCGTCGCTCCGAGGCCTCGAGACCCCGGTGCTCCTGCTCCTCGGGCCACGTGCGCTGCGGGCGGTGGTGGAAGCAGAGGAGCTGGGGCAACCATGAGGAGGCTCGACGTGGAAGAAGACGAAGCAAGGATCCTCGACGAGCTCGACGGGCTCGGGCTGCCGGCCCCGTCGGGCGAGTGCGCGAGGTTGCCCGATTCGACGAGCAGCGCGGGTCTCCTTGTCCCGCCAACGAGCTGAGCTCGCGAGACCAGCGCGGAACCAGCATGCCCATCCTCGAGATCTTCCACGTCGGCCCGCTCCACCGACCCGAAGGCGCCGCGCAACGGGTCGCCGATCGGGCCGGGCACGTGCTCGGCTCCGCGCCCGGCGGCACGTGGGTGCGGCTCTCGGAGGTGGCGCCGGGCTCGTACGCCGAGAATGGACCCCACGGCGAGCGCGAGGCGGTGAGGCCCGTGATCGCGCACCTCCTGCGCTTCGAGCTGCCTCCGGGCGAGGAGCGGGTGCGGGCTGCGCTCGCGCTCACCGAGGCGATCGCCGCGGAGCTCGATCGCCCTCGCGAGAACGTGCACGTCGTGCACGAGCCGATGGGCGCGGGACGCGTCTCGTTCGGTGGCGAGCTGGCGCCGGCGCCGCCGCGGCACCGCGTCCAGACGGCCGCGCCGTGGGAGTCGAAGGTGGGCTACGCCCGCGCCGTGCGCGTGGGTGATCTCGTGTGGGTCACCGGGACGACGGCCTTCGACGCTGCGGGTGCGCCGGTCGGCATCGGCGACGCCCATGCCCAAGCCGTGCAGTGCCTCGCCAACGTGGAGCGCGCGCTCGTCGCGCTGGGGAGCTCGCGCGCGGGCGTCGTGCGCACACGGATGTTCGTGACCGACATCGCGCGCGACTGGGAGGCGATCGGCCGCGCGCACGCGGAGGTCTTCGGCGAGGTGCGTCCCGCCACGACGATGGTCGAGGTGAGGCGACTCATCGCGGACTGGATGCTCGTCGAGATCGAGGCCGACGCCGTGCTCTGACTGACTGAGGTGGCGAGCGACGAGGAGGCTCGCGCCGGGCACATGCCTTGCTGTGTTCGCAGGCCATGAGCTACGACCGAGTCGACGCCCGCGAGCACCGGCGGCACGAGCTGTCGGTGAGGCTGGCGCAGCTGCGGAGATCGCGACGCGGGAGCGGCCGTGTTCTCCTCGTGTTCGACGTGCTCGTGGCGAGCGCCGCGCTGCTCGTCTTGGTGGCGTGGCTCTCGTACGAGCTCGGGGCGCTGGTCCCTGTCCACCGCATTCGCTCGTCGCTCCGAGGCCTCGAGACCCCGGTGCTCCTGCACCTCGGGCCGCGTGCGCTGGGGTTGGTGAGGGAGGCAGAGGGGCTGCCACCATGAGGAGGCACGGCGTGGAGGACGAGGAAGCAAAGATCCTCGACGAGCTGGAAGGGCTCGGGCTGCCGCCGCCCTCGGTGGTGCGCGCGAGGCTGCCGGACGGCGCGACGATCACGATCGCCAGCCCCTGCCCCGAGCGATGGGTCTCGATGGTGGGTGATGATCGCGTGCGCCACTGCAGCCGCTGCGACAAGCCCGTCTACAACCTCGGTGCCATGAGCGCCGCGGAGGTGAGCGCGCTCTACAGCGGGCCGCTCACGCCGTGCGTGCGCTTCTTCCGACGCGAGGACGGCGCGGTCATGACGTCGGACTGCCATGCGAGTCGACCGCGACGCGTGATGCTCCGCGTGCTGGGCGCCGTGGCGCTGGCCGTGGGCGCCATCGCCTTCGCGGAGGGCCTCGAGTCGTTGTGCTACCGCGGGCGGATCGATCCGACGACGAGCACGGGTGGCGGTCCGATCACGAGCTGAGACACGGCAGCGCGACTCACCAGCGCGGCCACTGCCCTGGCGCGCTGTAGGACACGATCACGCCGTTGCTGTTGCTCCGCACGAGGAGGCCGCCGTGCGTGCCCTGCCACTGGTAGCTCTCGAAGCTGCCTGCGCAGCTCGGGAGCGTGCGGAAGAACGCGCCGTCGCAGAAGTCCGGATCGGCCGAGATCGTGGGGAGGCCGAGCGCCGCGACGTGCGGCGCGAGGAGCCGTCGGAGCGCTTCGTTCGACGCGGGCTCGCGGCTCTTCAGCGCGACGATGTGCGTGAGCCTGCCGTCGGAGGCGAAGTCGAAGCGGGCCGACTCCGCCGCCAAGGGTGCGAAGGGCGCGCACTCGAGGCGACGCGCGTTCACCTCGCGGATCACGCCTCCGTCACGCGCGCACTGCGCACGGACGAGCTCGAGCGTGCTGCCCCAGGGGTAGTGAGCGACGGGCTCGGTGGCCGAGAGCGCGTCCGGGCGCGCCTCGCACGGCAGCTCGAGCGCGTCGGGGTCGCGCTGATAGACGGAGGCCGTCAGCCGGAGCGTCGTGTTGAAGCGTGGGTCGCCCGTGGCGTGGAGCACGCGGAGGCGCGTGATGCGCGCCGGGCCACCGCACATGCGGAGGTAGATGCCGCGGCTCTCCAAGCCGCTGCTCCCGAACGAGCGGGCGATGGGGAGCGAGACCGTCGTTCCGTCGTCGCGCGTGACCTCGAGGGCCTCGACGCGCATGGCGACACCACCGATCGTGAGGTGGAACAGATCGAACGGCGTCTGGTCGCGAACCCGGACACGGTGCACGCGCTCCGCGCTGTGGATCACCGTGCCGGTACGGACGAGCTCGTGAAAGCCGGTGTCGAGGCCGTCGAGCTGCGCGCGCGCAGACGACGCGCCCAGCGCGGAGGGGAGCGAGACGAACAGCGCGATCGCGACGAGCAGGAGCCGTGAGTGCAGGCGCATCGAATCCCTCCGTGCACGGCCATCCCGAACCGCCTCGACGCGGAGGATCCACCGTCTCGGCAACCCTGTGTTCGGCAACCCTGTGTTCGGCAACTGTGTAGAGCGCCGATCCTCGTGCGTCCACACGCCTACGCTGGGGGCGAGGGGTCCGGCAGGGCGTAGCGCAGCGTGTAGAAGTGCTGCCCCTCCACGATGTCGATCGCCATCGTGCCCGCGATGCCAGCGAGCGCGCCGAAGCCGGAGTCGGCGACGATGCGGATCTCGAGGCTGGCGGCGCCGCGATCCATGACGCCCACGTGCGTGACGACGAAGCCGCCCTCGCGGCCCTCGAGCGTGCCCACGATGCGCTCGACCGCGACGTAGGCAGCGGAGGGCCGAGCCGAGGAGCGCGCCGAGATCATGTGCACGAGGCCCACGGCCTCGAGCGGGCCGTGGAAGCGCTTGTCCACCGTGAGGTGGCCGAGCGACATGCCGTGCTCGGTGTCGTAAGGCGGCGAAGGCGTGAGCTTCACGTCGAAGGAGCCTCGGGCCTCGCACGGGAACGCGGGAGTCGTCATGGCGAGGGATCTAGCGAGCGCCCGCGGGCGCGTCTTGAAGGAACGCGACAGACACGCTCGCAGCGCTCGGCGAGGCATGCGAGGGTGCACGCGATGGAACGCGGACGAGCCGAGCGTGAGACCGCGCCACCACCGCGAGGGGTGATCGGCCGATCGCCGGACGCCCGGATCGAGCACCAGCGCGCGCTCGCCGCGGAGCCGCTTCGTGCGCGCGTGGAGCACTTCTGGTGGGTCGCGTGGTCGCTCGAGGCGCCGCTCGTGGCCGAGACCCTGCCGCATCCATCGTTTCACCTGACCTTCGAGCACCAACGCGAAGCCGGGCGTCTCGTGGCACGTCCGCCAGAGCTCGGCGGCGTGCCGCGCGGCCGCTTCGTGAGGCGTCTCGAGGGCAGCGGTGCGGTCCTCGGCGTGAAGCTCCGCCCTGCGATGATGCCGTGGCTGCCGCGGGCGGCGAGCGCCTTCGTCGATCGCGTGGAGCCGCTCGAGGCGCTCGCGTGGGTTCCCTCGGCGCTGCGATCGATCGCGCGCGCGCCTCTCGTGATCGGGTCGCTGGACGAGGGCGTCGCGTTGCTCGAGCCACGGCTCGCGGAGGCGCTCGAGGGAATTCCTCTCGAGGACACTGCGATCGAGCTGCGTGATCTCGTGGAGCGCGCGGCGCGGGATCCCTCGATCGTGCGCGTGGAGCAGCTCGCGTCGCTCGCGAGGCTCGACGTGCGCACGCTCCAGCGTCGCTTCGCTCGCTTCGTCGGGGTCTCGCCGAAGTGGGTGCTCCGACGCTATCGCCTCCACGAGGCCGCCGAGCGACTGAAGGCGTCGCCCGAGATCGGGCTCGCCCAGCTCGCCGCCGAGCTCGGCTATGCGGATCAAGCACACTTCGCGCGCGACTTCGCGGCGGTGGTGGGACGCACGCCGAGCGCGTTTGCGCGCGAGGCCGCGGCTGCTCGCGCGGAGATCCGGTGATCCGGTGAGCTCGGCGCCTCAGGCCGTCTCGCGCTCGCTTGCGCTCGCCCGACGGATGCCGCCGCGAGCGACGCTTGTGGTGCCCTCGCGACGCGGGTAGCGTCGGCGGCCTCGGAGGGTTCATGCGAACGATGTCTTGGCTCCCGGTCGTAGCGTTGGCGCTGTCGGTGGTGGGGTGTGGCGGTGGATCGAGCGCGAGCAGCGCCGAGTCGAGCGGCGGCACGGAGGGCTCGGGCGGTGGCGAGGCCACGGCGGCGAGCGGAGCCGACGGCAGCACGGGCGCCTGCTATCTCGCGTCGATGGGCGCGTGCCAGTGGTTCTACGACACCGAGGAGCCGCACACCGAGTCGGGCTGCGTGGGCCTCGAGGGCACGTTCGGCGCCGACTGTCCCACCGAGGGACGCCTCGGCGACTGCATGGAGAACGGCCGCCTCGCAGGCCGCATGTACGTCGGCGGCCCCGCAGCCGACGCGGCAGCCGCGCAGTCGAGCTGTGAGGCCGGCGGCGGCACGTTCGTGCCCTGATCGACGACCCGGCAGGCCGTCGACGCCGCTGGCCCGGAGAGGGGATCGCGTCGACCCGAAATAGGCAGCGGGCCTCGCTCGAAAGAGACGAGCGAGCACGATGACTGACGCGAGACCGAGAGCACGCTGGGCGAGCGCAGGCAGCTCGGTGCTTGCCGCCGGGCTCGCGGTGGGCCTCGCGCTCGCGGGTCTCCTGCTCTCGCTCTGGCCGGCGCTCGGCCTCTCGCTGCTCGGCGCGTCCACGATCCTCGTCGTGCTCGGCGTCGCGGCCGCACGCGCTGCGCGCCGCGAGCACGCCTCACGCGGAGAGCGCGGGTGGGGCGTCCTCGCGGCGTACGTCGTGCACGCGCTGGCGGCGCTCGTCGTCGGCGTCTCGTGGCTCGGTGGCGGCGTCCTCGGCGCGCTGGTGACGTTCGGACCGCCGCTCCCCCCTGCGCGTCACGCATCGTCCTCCTCGTACGAGTCCCGCGCGCCGGAGCTCCTGGCCGTGGCGGGCATCGTGGGCGCGGCCTACGTGCTGCACGTCGTGTCGCGAAGCGACGCTCCTGACGCGCCCGGCGCGAACGCCGACGCGAGCGCTTCGCAGGCCGACGCGAGCGCTTCGCAGGCCGACGCGAGCGCTTCGCAGGCCGACGCGAGCGCTTCGCAGGCCGACGCGAGCGCTTCGCGGGATCCGCGGGGCTCCTCCGACGCCGACGCGTTTCCGCTCGGCGCAGCGCTGCTCGGCGCGCTCGCCGTGGTCGGTGCGGCCGAGTACGGGTGGGAGCACCGCGAGGACGTGGCGTGGGTCGCGGGAGTCCTCGGTCTGGTCGCCGTTGCGGCGGTGCTCGACGACGGCGCGAGCACACCGCCCGCCCCCGCTGCGCCGTGAGCCTGGTGGGCTCCGTGGCGATGCGAGTCAGAAGAACGCGCGGAGCAGGAGCTCGGTGCGGTGGCGCCACGCGGGCTCGCCGTGGCCCCCGATCGCGTCCACGCACTGGATGACCTCGGCGTCGCGGGGCGGCCTCTCGCCGGCGCCGATGCGGGCCACGCGCGCGCCGAAGCGGTGCGCGAGCAGCTCCACCATCTGCGCGCCTCGCGCGGCCGCGAGCGCCTCGACGACCGAGTTGTGAAGGCCGCCGTCGCGGCGCATCCCCCAGTCGATCCAGAGGCGCGGACGCAGCTCCGGATCGGCGAGCACGGGCGCGGCCTTGTGCACGAGATCGGAGCGCTCGATCGGCGTGCGCGCGAGGCCGTGATCGAGATCGTCGAGGCCGCTGAAGAACGAAGGCGACATGCAGCCGCCCACGCCGAAGATCGCGGCGTGCGAGGTGGCGGTGCGGAAGGCCGCGAGGCCGCCGTGCGAGCTCCCCACGATGGCGGTGCGCGTGCGGTCGCGCGTGAGCCACGGATAGCTCTCGTGCAGCCACGGCACGAGTGTGCCGGCGAGCCACGCCGCGTAGCGATCGAGGCCGCCCCACGGCGCGCGCCCGCGGCGCCAGTCCACGTGGGTGTACTCCTCGTCGCGCTGGGTCGGGTGCACGGCGACGACGGCCAGCGGGGCGATCGCGCCCTCGGCCCGCAGGCGAGACACGGTGCCTGCGACGTCCCAGGTGTCACGGCCCACGCCGCCGGACCAGAAGGTGGTGTCGCCGTCGTTGAAGATCACGAGAGACACGTCGCCGCGCGCGGCCTCTTCGGGCTCCGGCAGGAGCACGTGCACGTCGCGCGGTCCGAAGGGATCGTCGAGGTCGAGCGCGTCGAAGGTCTCGAAGCTCGCGCCGTGCGGGCCTCGATGGCGCCATGCGGGGCGACCGCCTCGCACGATCGGGTGTGCGCGCGCGCTCACGGCCGCGGCACCGAGCCCGTGGGCGCGCGTCGCAGCGCGTCGAACCAGCTCTCGACGCGCGTGCCGCGGCGCGCGGCGTCGGTGGGGTGCACGAACTCGTTCGTGTGCGGATCGTAGGTGTAGTCGCGCGCCCAGAGGCGGTGATGCTCGGCCACCTGCGCCACGGCGTGCACGATCTGGCGGGCCTCGTCGTCGGTCGTGGTGGGATGGATCGACACGCGCACCCAGCCAGGCTTCTCGCTCAAGTCGCCCGCGTCGATGTTGCAGGTGATCGCGCGCGAGTGCTCGCGCGTGACCGAGAGCAGGTAGTGGCCGTAGGTGCCCGCGCACGAGCAGCCGCCGCGGCACTGGATGCCGAAGCGATCGTTGAGGAGGCGCACGGCGAGGTTGTAGTGCACGTCGTCGAGATAGAACGACAGCACGCCGAGGCGATGCGGGTGCGCGTCCGCGAGCATGTGCAGGCCGGGGATCGCGCGCAGCCCGGGCCAGAGGATCTCGAGCAGCTCACGCTCGCGCGCCAGCATGCGCTCGGTGCCCATCGCGTCCTTGAGCTCGATCGCGAGCGCGGCGCGGATCGCCTGGAGGAAGCCTGGCGTGCCGCCGTCCTCACGCGCCTCGATGTCGTCGATGTACTTGTGCTCGCCCCACGGGTTGGTCCAATCGACCGTGCCGCCTCCGGGGTTGTCGGGGACGCGGTTCGTGTAGAGGCGCCGATCCATCACGAGGATGCCCGGCGTGCCCGGCCCGCCGAGGAACTTGTGCGGGGAGAAGAAGATCGCGTCGAGGCCCGCGTCGGGGCGGTTGGCGGGACGCACGTCGATGTCGATGTAGGGCGCGCTCGCCGCGAAGTCGACGAAGCACAGGCCGCCCGCGCGGTGCATGCGCTCGGCGATGTCGTGGTAGGGCGTCATGAGCCCCGTGACGTTGGAGCACGAGGTCACGCTCGCGATGAGGAGCGGGCGCGCGCGGTGCTCCGCGAGGAGCGCGTCGAGCGCGCCGAGGTCGGGGAGGCCGTTCGCGTCGGCGTCGATCACGCGCACGTCGGCCAGCGTCTCGAGCCACGAGGTCTGGTTCGAGTGGTGCTCCATGTGGCTGACGAAGACCACGGGGCGCTCGGCGGGCGGGCGCAGCGCGAGGTCGCGGTAGCGCTCGTGCACGCGCAGGCCGAGGATGCGCTGGAGCTTGTTGACCACCCCCGTCATGCCCGTGCCGTAGCCGAAGAGCGCGTGCTCGGGCCCCGCGTTCACGTGCGCTTTGATGCGTCGCAGCGCGTGGTGGTACGCGAGCGTCATCGTGGCGCCGGTCTCGCTCGTCTCGGTATGCGTGTTGGCGACGAACGGGAGGAACTGCTGGCGGATCACGTCCTCGATCGGCCCGTACATGCGGCCGCTCGCGGTCCAGTCCGCATAGACGATGCGCTCGGGCCCGTAGGGGCCCTCGAAGCTCTGATCGATGCCGACGATCTGCTGCCGGAACGGCGCGAAGTACGCCTCGAGCGACATGCCTCTTCTCCTCACTCCTCGTCCTGTGCGAGTCCGCGCCGGCTGCGCACCAAGCCGCGCATCTCCTCGATCCTGTCGTCGCGGCTCTCGCCCGGCGGGGCGTAGCGGTTCGCGTGCTCGTACGCATGGAGGGCGTGCTCGTAGTCGAGCCGCCGGCGGAAGTCGCCGCCCGCGAAGCGGTAGTAGTCGAAGCGCGCAGGCGAGACGTACACCCACGCCGAGAGCGCGATCGACGCGACCGCGCAGGCCGCGGCGAAGGGCATCGCGTCGGCGCGCTCGAGCCTGCCCGCGAAGCTGCCCCCGACGATCGCCGCGAGCACGACGAGCAGGAGCAGGGCCGCGTTCATCGCGCCGGGCAGGTCCGCGAGCTGGCCCATCACCACGAGACCTCCGCCGCCGGCGAGCGTGGCGAGCACGAGGCGCGGAAGGACGAGCGGCGAGCTCCAGTCGATGTGTCGAGTGCGGAGCGGCGCCGTGACCGCGAAGGCCGCGAGCGAGAGCCAGCGCGCAGGAAGGAGCGTCACGAACGCGACGAGGATCATGTACGTGCTGAACCAGCCGATCGCGAGCGAGAGGTGCTCGGCGCCGATGTGGAACGACACCGCGGTGAGCATGCCGAAGACGGCGAACGCGCGAAGCGGCGAGGGGCGACCGAAGGGGCCGAGGGCGAAGCGCCACGTCGCGCCGTCGAAGAAGAGCACCATACCGACGAGACCGAGGAGGATCGCCGCGAGCGTGATCCCCGCCGCGCCATAGCCGAGCGCGAAGCCCAGGACCACGCCGAGCGCGGTGCCCACGAGCGCGCCGCCGGTGATCGCGGGGCCGCGGCCTCCAGGCGCCCAGAGATCGCCCACGAGGGCGGCGAGACGGTCGCGCTCCTCGGAGGTGCTCGGGCCATCGAGGAGCGGCGCCGAGAGGTACGTGAGGAAGATGACGATCTGCGCAGGCACGACGCCGTGTCCGAGGAGCCACCAGAAGTCGTCGCCCTCGATGCCCAGGCTCGCGGCCAGATCGAGCGCGGCGCCGATGGTCTGCCCGTCGTGCGTGATGGAGCGCATCGCATCGCCGCTCAGCCAGTCGGGCTCGGTCTTCGAGATCGCGGTGAAGAGGTAGACGATGCCGCTCGCGCTCGTGAGGAGCGCATACGAGAGCACGTGCACGCGTGGCACGAGGCCGTGCGGCGCCTCGCGAGGCGTGGCCGCGGAGCCGAAGAGAGCGCGCGCGTCGAGCGACGGGAAGAGCGCGAACGCGAGGAGCACGAAGCTGAGGAGGTAGTGGTGCTGGTAGCTGTCGAGCATCGAGCTCGACCAGCCCCACGTGTAGAGGATCGCGATCGCGAAGAGGAGCGGTCGAGGCGGGCGCGGCACGAGGGCGCACACGAGCGCGCTCGTGCTCACGAAGAAGAGCATGCCCACGTACGCTGCGGTGCTCGGCACAGGCAGCACCGACATCCACGCGAAGTGCGGCACGTTGAAGCCCGCGGCGCCGTAGCGCCACGCGGGGCCGAGCAGCGTGTGCAGCACGTCGAACGCGAGGAGCGCGAGGATCAGCTTGCGCAGCAGCCATGGGCGCACCGCCGCGATCGGTGCGAGCCAGTAGCGGCTCCACGGATCGAGCTCGGGCATCGCAGGCGTGCTCGGCGTGGAGGGTGCGCTCGGCGCCGGGCTCGTCGCGGTGCGCGGCGCGCGGGGCTCGGTGGGCGAGCTTGACGACGTGGACGAGCTGGACGACGTGTCGCTCGAGGGCGCCGAGGCGCTCTTCTTCTTGGTCTTCGCGCTCACGGTGCGTCCCCCTCCGCGCCGCCGATGCGCTCCTCGGTGATCTCACCGCTCGCGCAGTCGATCGCGCGTCGCACGGTGGGGGCGGCCTCGCCGCTCGGCTCGACGCCCTCGCGGCGCACCTCGACCGCGCCGGGCTCGGTCGGCCGCGCGCAGAGGTAGCCGAGCAGGTTGCGCTGCACCGCGGGCCGGTTGCGCTCGACGAGCGCGATCCACGGCATCGGGAGGATCGTGGTGAGGTTCACGCGCCGCGCCTCGCC
>JAIBCE010000252.1 GCA_019694315.1 Sandaracinaceae bacterium | reverse complement strand
TCACGAGCACTGAGGCGCCTCGCTCCTCGAGCGCACGCGCCGCCGCGAGGCCTGCCATGCCCGCGCCGACCACGATCACGCGTGGCCGCGAGGCCTCCGAAGCGCCCGGCGAGCCGGCATTCGGCGAAGGAACGGGCGGCGGTGGTGGGCGATCCGCGCGCCGCTCTCCGCAGCCGGGCACCCAGAGCCCGCTCCCGAGGATCATCCCCGCACGCACGAGCTTTCGTCGGGTCCACGTCACGCGCGCCTCCTGCCCGATGCTACGCGCGAGCGTGGCGAGACATCCGTCGCTCTCAGCCCGCCGAGGCCGACGGCGCGCCACAGTGCGGACAGCGCGCGAGCTCCGCGGTGTACGGCCCGTGGCAGTGCTCGCAGTAGACGCGCCCTCCGATCGCGGTGAGGCGCGTGAGCTCGGGGTAGCGCGCCTCGAGCTCGTCGGTGCTCATGCGATCCTCTTCGGCGGCAGGCGACCAGATCACCTCGAGCGCGATCACGTCGATGGCCTCGAGCGCCCCGAGATCTCCGAGCAAACGCGCGACCTCGTCGGCCTGCGACGCAGAGGCCGGGCGCAGCCGCGCACGCGAGGCGAGCACGATCGACACGATCACAGCGCCCTCGCCCTCGTGCTCGCGCGCGACGAGGGCGGGTGTCTCCTCGCGGCGCGTCAGGCCCTCGGCGTTGCGTACGAGCTCGTGCTGGAAGCGTGCGCGCGCATCCTGCGCGAGCTTGGTGTGCTCGACGCGCGCCTCTGCCGCGAGCATCGGCGCGAGCTGCTCGACGCCGCAGTAGATCCACGCGGTGCGAGAGGCCACGAGCGAGCGTGTCGTCTCCCGGAGCAGCGCGGCGAGCCCGTCGCGGGTCTTGGTGTCGCTGCTCGCGGCGAGCTTCGTGAGCGCCTCCTGCACGAAGCGACGCGCCCTCGCGTCGAGGGCCACGCGCACGCGCGAGACGTGCACCTTGGGCGGCTGCGAGAGGCGTCCGAGCCCGCGAAAGAGGAAGAACAGGAACGCGAGGAAGGCGACCATGATCAGCAGCTGCGCCCAGAACGGAGGCTCGTACGCGTTCGACGCGCTGCCCGTCTGGTACGAGCCTCCCGACCCGCCGCTCCAGCCGCCGCCGCTGCTCCCACCGCCGCTCCCGCTCGAGCCCGAGCTGCCCCAGTCGCTTCCACCGACGCTGCCGCCGGTGGACTGCGCGAGCGCGCTCGAGCGCAGCGTGAGCCACCACGCGAGCAGCCAGAGGCAAGACTCGCTGAACCGTGTGGCGATCGAAGGCTTGGTGTCCCGGCTCCGCATCTCCGCACTCTCGCACGACGAGCCCACACGAGGGACACCGCACCGCATGGACACCGAGCGACGCGCGGCGCACGCTCGTGCTCGTCGCCACCCTGCGGTGGCCGCGTGGGAGACGGATCATGGGGAGCCACGAGCACGATTGGGTCGCGCAGAGTCACCGACCCGCGTGGGCACGCATCGGTGTTGGCTTGGCGCTTTCGGGGCTCGGCGCGCTCGCTGCGCTCGCGGGTGAGGGCGTCGCGCATGCGTGCTCGTTCGTCCCGCCGTGCGATCCGCTGCCGACCTTGGGCCTCGTGGGTGACGTGACCGCGCGGCCCACGAACGCGTGCATCGCCGTGCAGTACGCGCCCGTGCCCTGGTACGACGAGAGCATCGTGCCCGAGCTGGCGTACGTCGCGGCCGACGGAGCGCGCATCGCGCTCACGGCCACCGAGATCCCGCGTGTGTACTGCCCCGCCGCGCCGCTCGCGCCCGACACGGATCATCGCCTCGTCGGTCCGCGCGTTCGCGCCGATGTCGGTGCGTGCATGGCCCTCGAGGAGGTCGAGCTCCTCGCGTTCCACACCGGCGCGGGCCCCGACGAATCGCCACCCTCGCGCCCCGGCGAGATCGTCGACGACGCTGGATGTGCGCGCGAGGTGTGCGACTCCACGGCGTGCTGCGGCCCGTACGACACCGTCGTCCACACGTCGTCGTGGGCGCCAGCGACCGACGACGCCGGCGAGGTGGCCTACGTGGTCGACGGTGCGCTGAGGCTCGCCTCCACGATGCGCTGGAGCGAGACGAGCGCGATGCAGCCCACACTGGTCTGGGTCTTCGATCGCCAGCCTCACGAGGTGCGCGCGATCGACGTGGCCGCGCTCGTGAGCGAGCCCGCGACGACGGGCCCGCTCTGCGTGCCACCCGCGAACGCCCCCCCCGACGCGGGCGCGGTCGACGCGCCGGCGCTCGACGCGAGCGCAGCCCTGCCCGACGCCCGCGCGACCGACGATGCGTCGATCGCCTCGGGGCACGGTGGGGGCTGCGCTGCGGGCGCGACGCGCTCACGCGCGCCTCTCGTTGCCCTCGCCGCGCTGGGGCTCGCGCTCTTCGGCCGGCGTCGCCGCTCCGTCAGCCCTTCACGCAGACGATCTGCTTGAGTGCGGGCGCTCCACGCAGCAGTGAGTCCGGAGCTCCCGCCTGTGCTGCTTCCCGTCGACTGGGCGACAGTCTCGCACTCTCCACCGTGGCGATGGCGAGGGAGCCTCACCCGCTCCTCGGCGCTCAGCCCGCCCGGATGCCCACGAGTAGCGCACCGTGGAGCGTGGCGTTCGGCGGGCTCACCATCACGCCGAGCTCCAGCCCGTACGTCATCGCGAAGCGCGACGTGACCACGTGCTCGAGGCCCGGCTGGAGCAGGATGGAGACCACGCCCATGGCCATGGCCGCATCGCCGCGCACGCCGAACTGCCCTCCGACGCCGCCGACCTCGAGGCCGAGCGACCACGAGACCTCACCTGCCACGAGCGGCGCGTGGAGCCGCGCGGCGAGCGCGAGCCCGCCGTACCAGCCGGTGCCGTAGACCCGAGGGCTACTGAAGAGCGGCGCCACGACGAAGCGTGCGCGCAGGCCGACATCGAGGATGTCGATGGCCGAGAGATCGAGGCCGAGCGAGGCACCGCCACCGATCATCGCGTAGTCGGCGGCCCCACCGCCCACCACATCCAGCGGGAGCACGTTCGCCGAGAAGCGAAAGAGCGGCCCATCCGCGCGCGCGGTGCTCGGCGAGAGCGAGGGCGCGAGCCCGACCACCACGACCGCGAGAAGGAGGACCAGATCCTTGGGCCGACCCATCGAGCGGAGCGTAGCGCGGGGCGTCGCCGCTCCGTCAGCCCTTCACGCAGACGATCTGCTTGAGCGTGTGCACGACCTCCACGAGGTCGCGCTGCGCGGCCATGACCGCGTCGATGTCCTTGTAGGCCATCGGCGTCTCGTCGATCACGTCCTTGTCCTTGCGGCACTCGACGCCCTCGGTCGCCTTGCGGTGATCGTCGAGCGTGAAGCGCTCCTTGGCCTGCGTGCGGCTCATCGCGCGGCCCGCGCCGTGGCTGCACGAGCAGAACGACTCGGGGTTGCCCTTGCCGCGCACGATGAAGCTCTTGGCGCCCATCGAGCCCGGGATGATGCCGAGCTCTCCCGCGCCCGCGCGCACCGCGCCCTTGCGCGTGACCCACACGTCGGCGCCGTAGTGGTGCTCGCGCGCGACGTAGTTGTGGTGGCACGACACCGCGAGCTCACCGCTCGTGAACTGCGGGATGCCCTTGGTCTTCTTCAGCGCCGTGAGCACCGCGCGCATCATCAGGTCGCGGTTCCACGCGGCGTAGTCCTGCGCCCAGCCGACCGCCTCGACGTAGTCGTCGAAGAGCGTGGAGCCCTCGGTGAGGTACGCGAGGTCGCGATCGGGCAGTCGCACGTCGAGGCGCTCCATCTCGCGGCGCGCCTTCTCGATGAAGTAGCTGCCCGTGCGGTTGCCGACGCCGCGGCTGCCCGAGTGCAGCATCACCCACACGCGATCCTCGGTGTCGAGGCAGATCTCCACGAAGTGGTTGCCGCCGCCGAGCGTGCCGAGCTGCTCCGCGGTCGCGCCGCGACCGAGCGTCTTGTGCTTGTCGACGATGGCCTTCCATCGCGGTGCGAGCTCGTCGCGCCACACGTTCTCCACGCCGCCGGGCAGCGAGCGCCACGCGCCCTTGTCGTTCTTGCCGCCGTTGTCGGAGCGACCGTGAGGCACCGCCTTCTCGATCGAAGTGCGGAGCTCTGCGAGGCCCGTGGGGAGGTCGTGCGAGGTGAGCGTGGTGCGCGTCGCGATCATGCCGCAGCCGAGGTCGACGCCGACCGCCGCCGGCACGATCGCGCCCTTGGTCGGGATGACGCTGCCGACGGTCGCGCCGATGCCCACGTGCACGTCGGGCATCACGGCGACCCAGCCGTGCACGAACGGCAGCATCGCGGTCTTGCGGAGCTGCACGAGCGCGCCGTGATCGAGGGGCACGCCGCGCGTCCAGGCCTTGATGGGCACGCCCGGCGAGGGGTGGACGTCGTACGACGCGTCGGGCAGCTCGTCGGTGGGCTCGGTGGTCATGGCGCTGTCGAGACGCAGGCTCTCACGATTCCGGACACGCTCGCCCGAGGAGCGCTGTGAACGCGAGGTGGAAGCGGCGAGCTCCGTTCTCTGTCTCGCGGACGCGCCGGTCTTCTTCCTCGATGACTCGCATCCGGCGAGAGGACACGATCCGAGCATGGTGCGTCGCTGGGCTCCAACCGTGTTCGCCTCGGTCTTGCTCGCGTGCGGGAGCGATCCCGCGCCCACATCTCCGCCCGCGCCGAGCCCACCTCCGCCGAGCGCGCCGAGCACAGCGCCGCCCCCGACGGCGACGAGCGCGCCGCCCACCTCGCCCGCGACGCCTCCGAGCGATCCGGCCCTCGACGCGCTCCTACCGGAGCCCACGCCACCGATCTCGCTCGCGCATGCGCGCGCACTCTCTCGCGAGGGCACCTGGCTCGAGGCCGCGGCCGTCTACGACGCGCTCGTCCACGAGACGCCCACGGAGGCGCGCTACCTCGCGGGACGCGGGTTCTCCCTCGCCTCGAGCGAGCGAGAGGGCACGGCGGTGCTCGCGCGTGCGGACTACACGCGCGCCCTGGCGCTCGCCACCGACGACGCGATGCGGGCGCTCGTCCACTACGACCTCGGCCTGCTCGACGAGCACGCCGGCCTCCGCGACGATGCGCACGGCCACTACGCGGAGGCCCACCGCCTCCACCCCTCGCGCGCGTCGACCGAGGCGCTCGCGCGCACCGGCGGCGAGCCCGAGAGTGCGGCGGTCCGCTGCGAGCTCGAGCTTGCGGCGAGCGCCACGTCGGTGGCGGATCTGCGCGCGGTGCTCGCCCTCCTCGTGCGCACGGAGGAGCAGGACTACCTCGAAGACGAGCCTCCTCAGCCCGCCACGGAGGAAGAGGCCGCGGCGCTCCTCTGCCACGATCACCCTTGCGACGTGACGCACCCCTTCGTGAGCGACTTCGTGCTGAGCTCGAGCGTGTTCGAGGCGCACGTCGTGGTGCCGCGTCCTTCCGGCGGCTACTGGGTGATCCCGCGTGTGGGCCCGATCGCGAACGGCATCGCGGCGCGCTGCCCCGACGAGCTCCTCGGCGAGGGCGCAGCCTCGCTCGAGCGTCCCGGTGCAAGCGCGCTCGCGCGTCTGCGCGTGAGGTGGCTCGAGAACGACTGGAACGAGTGCTTCGGCGACGAGCCCGACGACGACGGCGAGGAGTGCCTCGACGGCTGCTGGTGGGACGCGCGCAAAGACCTCGAGATCCTCGTCGACGCCGAGAGCGGCCGCTACGTGATCGGCGCTGCGCGTCGCGCCCTCGACGAGGCGACCGACGAAGGGCCGAGCCTGCTGCCCGAAGCGGCCTTCGTCATGACCGAGCGCGGCCTCACGTTCACGGCGTGCGGCCGCCACGACCCCGTCGTGCTCGGCCCCTGATCGACGATCAGGCCACCTTCGGCTCGTTGCCCTGGGCCGTGACCCCGAGCTTCATCGAGCGAAGGCCCATCGCCTGCCAGCGGATGCCGCTCGAGTCCTCGTCGCCGAAGAGCGTGGCCCGCGTGGGCACGCCGTCGAAGGCGAGGCCCATGCCCGTGGAGTGCTCCTTGCGGCTCCAGCACACGCGGCACGGGAAGAAGTACTCGGTGCCATCCTCCTCCACACGGACCACCGTGCGCGCGCCGACCGGCAGGGGCTTGCGCGTGGCGATCGCGACGCCGAGTCCGGACAGGTTCTTCACGGCGCCCACGCCGAAGCCGCCCGGCATCGTGTACTGCACGCCGGTGGGGTAGGGCAGGCGAGGCATCTGACGCTGGGCGTCCGAGCGCTCGCCCGACAGGAGCTGTCCGAGGCCGTAGAGCCGCACACGCTCGTCGTCGTCGAGCGGCACGAGCTGTTCCTTCCCGCGGAGCAGCTGGAACTCGAAGATCATCTCGAACAGGTTGCGCATGGCTTGTCTCTCGGTCGTGGCGAGCCCCCTCGAGACGCGGGCCGTGCTCCAGAACTGACGCACGGAGAGCGCTCTCGGGTTCTCACGACGTGGCGGTGGTTCTGCAACCGAGGTGCCACGCGCGATCGCTCGCACCCTCCGACGTGCGGATGCGCAGAAAGTTTGGATCTTCGGCCCTCCGGCCGGCGAACGCGTCGCCGTGTCCATGGCAGCCGTGTCATGGTGCCGACACGATCGTGCGTGACCTGACCTTGTTCGAGCGCATTCCCACGGCGAGCGCGCCCCTCTCGGAGCGCATGCGCCCGCGGCGGCTCTCCGAGATCGTGGGACAGGACAAGCTGCTCGCGCCAGGCAGCATGCTCGCCAAGGCGATCGCCGAAGATCGCGTGCCATCGATGATTCTCTGGGGCCCGCCCGGCACGGGAAAGACCACCCTGGCGCGCGCGCTCGCGTCCGAGTCCAAGGCCGAGCTCGTGCCGTTCTCGGCGGTGCTCGCGGGCGTGCCGGAGCTGCGCAAGGTGATCGAGGCCGCGCTCGACCGGCGGCGTACGCGCGGGCAGCGGACGATCCTCTTCGTCGACGAGATCCACCGCTGGAACAAGGCGCAGCAGGACGCGCTCCTGCCGCACGTGGAGAACGGCACGATCGTGCTCGTCGGCGCGACCACGGAGAACCCGTCGTTCGCGATCAACGCCGCGCTCCTCTCGCGGGCGCGTGTGTTCCGGCTCGAGGCCCACACGGCCGCGTCGATCGAGGCGATCCTCCGCACCGCGCTCACGGACGAGGCGCGCGGCCTCGGCAGGCTGGCGCTCACGGCCGACGACGACGCGCTCCACGCGCTGGCCGACGCGGCGCAAGGCGACGGTCGTCGTGCCCTCGACGTGCTCGAGCTCGCCGCCGAGACCGTGGCCTCGGACACGGTCGGTCCACGACGGCTCACGGTGGAGGCGATCGAGGGCGCGCTCGCGCAGAAGACCCTCCTCTACGACAAGAGCGGCGACGAGCACTACAACGTCGTCTCGGCGTTCATCAAGTCGATGCGCGGCAACGACCCCGACGCCGCCATGTACTGGATGATGCGCATGCTCGAGTCGGGCGACGATCCGCTCTTCGTCATGCGCCGCATGATCATCTTCGCGAGCGAGGACGTGGGCAACGCGGACCCGCAGGCGCTGGCCACCGCGGTCAACGCCGACGCCGCGCTCCGACGTCTGGGCATGCCCGAGGGCCTTCATCCGATGGCTCAGTGCTGCGCCTACCTGGCGAGCACGGTGAAGAGCAACGCGAGCTACGTCGCGTGGCAGCGCGCCAAGGAGGATGTGCACGCGCACGGTCCGCTCCCCGTGCCCTTGCACCTGCGCAATGCGCCCACCAGCCTCATGAAGGAGATGGGCTACGGCGACGGCTATCGGTATCCTCACGACGAGGGCGGTCACGCATCGGGGGCCACGTACCTGCCCGAGCGCCTCGTCGGCCGCCGCTACTACGAGCCCAGGAACGCTGGCTTCGAGAGCAAGCTGAAGGGGCGCCTCGATCGCCTGAGGGGCGGCGAGGGCACAGAGCCCGTTGCGAAGAAGGAGAACGAGCCATGAGCGACCCGAGGTCGCGCACCAAGACCACCGAGCCCGGCCGCCGAACACGATCGGCGGCCGAGGCGAGCACCCTCCCGAGCGGTCGCCCGCCCAAGAGCCTCGGGCAGCGCTCACGGGTCAGCCCCGACGAGTTCATGGCGCTCATTCGTGAGACGATCCCGCTCTCACGCTCGTGGCCGTTCGAGGTGGTGTCGATGCACCACGGTGCCGCGACGCTGCGGCTCGCGTTCCACGAGGATCAGCTCCGGGCTGGCGGCACGCTGAACGGGCCGACGCTCATGACGCTCGTGGACACGGCGCTCTACGCCGCGGTGCTCAGCTATGTCGGCCTCGAGCCCCTCGCGGTGACGAGCGACCTCACGTTTCGCTTCCTGCGCAAGCCCGCGCCGGCACCGCTCGTGGCCGAGGCCACGCTGCTCCGGGTGGGCAAGCGCATGGCGGTGGGCGAGGTGCGTGTCCGCTCCGATGGCAGCGACGACCTCGTGGTGCACGCCACGGGGACCTACGCGCTGCCGTGAGAGACTGAGAGATGGAGAAAAAATCGCCCTCGGGGACGCCACGCGGCGGGGTTGCGCAGCAACCCCAGGAGCGCGCGAGAAAGCGAGGCTTGGGGAGCGTCGAGTGGGGGATTGGGGGGAGTTGCTCCCCCCTGCCGCGCCGAAGGCGCGAGAAACACTGAGAAACCGCCGCTTCTCGAATGGTCGTACGGGAATCGGGCGTGAAGCCCCCGATTCCTTCTCGCCTCCGAGCGGCTCGAAAAAAAGAGAACCCCGCCGCGGTGGGGGGACCGGGCGGGGAGGAGTGTCGCCTGCCCAGGGAGGGGCAGCTTCCAGAGGGGGGAGGTTCGAAAGCGCAGGCGACGGAAATAGAGGACGGCGGCTCGCGGGCGGGGGGGACCATTGCAAGCCGCCGTCTAGGTTGTGCGCGATCATAAGCGAGTGCCGTGCCAGCCCTTTCGGATCCGAATTCCCTTGCGAAACGCTAGATCGCGCGCCGGCTGCCCCTGCAGAGTTGCAAAAGTGAAAGACCGTCTCGTTTCATCGGTGCAGCGGCGAAAGGACGGGTCTGTCAGTTCGGGGCTTCCGTTGCCGACCGGGGTGGTGGACAACCCTGACGAGGCGCCGACTTGCTGCGTGTGACCCACTCGAACTGGACCGAGGCCTTGGTGGCGACCCTCGGGCGGCGGCTCCCGACCGACCCGTACCTGCCCGCCACGGTGATCGTTCCCAATCGCGCGATGGAGCGTGTGGTCGAGCTCGGCCTGGCGCGGGATCGCGGGTTCGTGGGGAACGTGCGCTTCGAGCGCCTCGAGCAGTGGCTGGAGGGGGCGCTGCTCGGCCCGCGACCGGAGCGCCCCATCCTCGGACCTCGCGCCCTGTTGGGCCGCCTCCTCTGCGTGCTCTCGGACCCGGCGCTCGAGGCGGCAGCGGGCACCGACGACCCTCTCGCGCCGGTGGCGACCTACCTGCTCGCGGGCGACGGGCGC
This sequence comes from Sandaracinaceae bacterium, assembly GCA_019694315.1. Lineage (GTDB taxonomy): Bacteria > Myxococcota_A > Polyangia > Polyangiales > Sandaracinaceae > JAFLCL01. Next base: position 2,514 of record JAIBCE010000252.1, on the reverse strand, counting down.
TGGAGCTCGGCGCTCACCGATCGACGGAGGCTGGAGCTGGCGCCTCGCCTGGCGCAGCTGTTCCAGGAGTACGGCTACTCCCGGCCCGACTGGATCCGGGCCTGGATGCGGGGCCAGACCGTGCTCGGCGGCGATGCCGCCGCGGTCCAGCGCACCGAGCGCTGGCAGTCGGCCCTCTATCGGCGAGCTCGGAGCATCGGCCCGGCGTGCACCAGCTTCGCTGAAGTGCTGGGAGCCGGAGTGCTGGCAGCCGGGACGGCCTCTGGCTCGAGCACTCCCGTCTTTGTCTTCGGCGTGTCGTACGTGGCACGTGTCGTTCATGAAGCATTGGCCCGGATCGCACGGGATCGCGACGTGGACCTCCTGGTCGTGAACCCCTGCCGCGAGCTCTGGTCCGACGTGGGGCCGCGCCTCCGGACTGGACCGGCGGGGCCCGAGGAGCTCGAGTCGCGGCTGCTCGAGGGGTGGGGACGGCCTGGTCGAGAGCATGTGGGCGCGCTCGACGAGGCGGTGGGCTACGACACCGAGGCTCGCTTCGTCGAGCCGGTGGGAGAGCGCCAGCTCGCGCGCGTGCAGCGCTCGATCCTGGAGCGCACGGCGGTCTCGCCGGGGTCGGCGGACGGGAGCGTCGTCGTGCTCCCGTGTCCGAGCGTTCGCCGCGAGGTCGAGACGGTGGTCTCGCTCGTGTGGGGCCTCTTGGCGCGCGCGGATCGGGAGGCGGCGCGAGGCGAGGGCGAGCCGCTGCGACTGAACGAGGTGGCGATCCTGGTGCCAGCGCGCGATCGTGAGACCTACCTGCCGCACCTCGAGGTGGTGCTCGAAGGGGGCGACGACGAGGCGGGCGCATCGCTGCCGTGGTCGGCGCAAGACCTCCGTCTCGTCGCCCGCAGCCGCGTGGCCGAGGCGGGGCTTCGCCTCTTGGCCTTCTTCGAGCGCACGCCCACCCGCCGCGAGGTGCTCGGCCTCCTCGCGCACCCGCTCGTTCGTGCGAGCGCTGGCGAGCTCGAGCTCCCGAGCGAGCGCGAGTGGGCTGAGCTCGCCGACGAGGTGGGCATCGTCCGCGGGATCGACGAGCACGATCTTCGCGGCACGTACGCCGACCTCGCGAGCGGGGAGGGTCGGGTGCTCCACTTCGACCAGGGCCTCGGTCGCATCGCGCTCGGTGCCGCACGCGGCGATGCGGAGGAGCCAGACGTCGATCCACTGCATGCGCCCCGACTCGGCGCGCACCGCGAGAGCGCGATGGCGTTCGTCACGCTCGTCCGGTCGCTCCTGGCCGATCACCGCGCGCTCTCGCGTGCGCGCCTGACGCTCGGCGCCTGGGCCACGCTGCTCGATCGCCTGCTCGCAGCGTACGTGCAGGGCGTGGGTGGTGCCGAGGAAGCGGAGCTCGAGCGCTGTCGGGCGGCGGTGCGTGGCCTCGGGGAGCTCGACGTGGGGGAGACCCGCTACGGCGCCGATCTCGCGCTGGGGCTCGCCGCGGGCGCGCTCGAAGAGGTGGCCGCGGTGCGAGGCGAGCCACAGGCGCTGGGCGTGGTCGTCGCATCGCTCCTGCCGATGCGGGCGATCCCATTTCGCGTGGTCTTCGTGCTGGGGATGGGGGAAGGCCAGTTCCCCGAGGAGGGGCTCGAGCTCGGCCTCGACCTACGACGCGCCCAGTGGCGACCTGGCGACGTGACGCACGAAGAGCGCGATCGCTACGCGTTCCTCGAGACGCTGCTCTCGACGCGGGAGCGGCTGTTCCTCTCGTACGTCGCGCGCGACGAGCACACTGGCGACCCGCGGGCGCCCTCGTCGGTGGTGACGGAGCTGGCGGAGGCGGCGGGCGGTCTCCTCGAGCTCAGGCCTCCGGCGCGGCGGCACGAAGCCGTGTCGGGCGAGTGGCTGACGGGCCGAGGGGCGGACCTCGACGACGAGGTCGTGCGCGCAGCGATGGCAGGAGCGCTCGGTGCCGCGGTGGCGGAGCGGGCGGCGCGCGCGCGGGGGGACGAAGAGCGCGCGTTCTTCCGGGACGTAGAGCTGCCGAGCGAGGCCTGGGCCCGCCTCGGTCCCGACGATCCACGACGCGTCGAGCTCGCGCTGCCGGGCTTGCCAGCGGCCGTGCCCCAGCCCGACAAGGTCGTGCGGGTCGATGTGCTCCGCCGCTTCGTCGGGTGCCCGATCCAGGGCCGCGCCGAGCACTGGCTGCGCAGCGACATCGAGGACGATGGCGTGCTGCTCGTCGACGAAGAGCCTCTCGATGCCGCGAGCGACGTGCTCGAGAAGCTCGCCCGCGCGGCGTTCGAGGACGCGCTCGATGCCGGCCTCGGTGAGGGGCCGTCGGCGGCGCTGGCGCGCGCGGCCGAGGCCGTGGTGGCGGTGGCGCGCGGTCGCGGCAAGGTCCCCGTGGGCGTGCTCGGGCGCGACGTGATCGAGGCCGTCGGCGCGCGTGCCGAACGGTGGCTGCGGGCGCTCCGCGAGGCGAGACCGGACGCGCGCCAGGCCCGCGCGGTGCGCCTGGGACGGCTGAGCTCG
>JAIBCE010000251.1 GCA_019694315.1 Sandaracinaceae bacterium | reverse complement strand
GACGGCGAGGTCCTGCGCGAGCAGCTCGCCGCGATCGAGGCGCGCGCCCGCGGCGACGCGATCGCGTCGCGCACGAGCGCGGCCGTCACCGACGACAAGCTCGAGCGCGTCCTCCGTGAGCTCGAGCGCACCGTCGAGAAGACGCAGCAGAGCGCCGAGGTCCTCGCGGGCATCCGTGCGTTCGTGCGGCTGGTGCGCGAGTCGTAGCGGGGGGAGCGGCTCCTCCTCGTGCGGGCTCGATCCTCAACGAGCGCGTGGCGCCCGCCCCCTCGACGCCCCGCCCACGAGCCTGACCGCCCTCGCGATCTCCTTCTCGTCGAGCGAGCCGAAGCCGAAGCGCGCGTAGGGGATCGAGCGGTGATCGAACGTGAAGTCCCTGCCCACGAAGAACATCACGCCCCGCGCGCGCGCCCGATCACGAAGGGCTTCCACGTCGCCCTCCACGCCGGCCCACACCGCGAGGCCACCCGAGGGCGGCTCGACCGCGATCCGGTCGCCGAGCGCACGACGCAGCTCCTCCACGAGCACCTCGCGCCGTGAGAGGTACACGCGGCGCGCGCGGCGCACGTGGCGCGCGAGCTCGCCGTCGTCGATCAGCGACGCGACGGCCGCCTCCTTCGCGTGATCGCCCTGCCGATCCGAGGCGAAGCGCACGCGCACGAGCTCCTCGAGCAGCTCGCGCGGCGGCACCACGAAGCCGAGGCGGAGGCCCGGAGCGAGCATCTTGCTGAGCGAGCCCACGTAGATCACCGAGCCGTGCGCGTCCGCGCTCGCGAGCGGCAGCACCGGACGGCCACCGAAGTGGAACTCGTGGTCGTAGTCGTCCTCCACGATCGCGAAGCGGTGCGTCTTCGCGAGCGCCAGGAGCGCCGCGCGACGCTCGGGCGCCATCACCGCCATCGTCGGGTAGTGGTGGTGCGGCGTGACGTAGACGAGGCGCACCGGCCCCCGGGCGCACACCTTCGCGAGCGCCGCGACGTCGAGGCCGCGCGCGTCCACCGGCACCGGCACGAGGCTCGCCCCCGCGAGGCGGAACGTGTCGCGGATCGGCGGATAGCCCGGATCCTCGACCACCACGCGATCGCCCGGCCGCACGAGCACGCGCGCGACGAGGTCGATCGCGTGCTGGCTGCCGTGCGTCACCAGCAGCCCGTCGTCGCCCACGGCGAGGCCACGCTCCTCACGGAGCAGCGTCGCGAGCGCGCGGCGGAGCGACACGTCTCCTCGCGGATCGCCGTAGTCGAGCCGCGTGCGTGGCGAGTTCCGGAGGATGCGGCGGTGGGCACGCGCGAGCGCCTCGCGAGGCACGAGGCGCACGTCGGGCACGCCGCCCCCGAGGTAGATCGCGCCCTTCGGGATCGACTCGATCCCGAGCGCGGGCAGGGTCGGTCGCGAGAAGGCCGCACGCTCGGGCACCGCGACGCGCGTCGTCCTCGGCTTGCGCACGCTCACGACCGGCAGCTCCGCGGCCACGAAGGTGCCGGCCCGCGCACGGCTCGTGAGCCAGCCCTCCGCCCGCATCGCGTCGACGGCCCGCACCACCGTGTCGCGCTCCACGCCGAGCTCCGCGGCGAGCGCGCGCGTCCCCGGCAGGCGCTGGCCCGGGCGCAGCCGGCCTCGCTGGATCTCGGCCACGAGGTACTGCGACACGCGCACCGCGAGCGTCGGCGCCGCCACCGCGGAGAGCGCGTCCGGATCGTGGGCGAGGAGCTCGGCGGTGCGCGGCATCTGGAGGGATCATCTCGCACGAACTGGCGGTTCCCGCACCTCCAGCCCGAAACAAGCTCCGCGCATGACCGACCTCGACCACGCGTGCCCCGCCCCCTACCCCGTCTCCGACGCCACCCGCCTCAAGCGTCACCCCGAGCGCGGCAGCTACGATCGCGCCGTCGTCCACGCGATCCTCGACGAGGCCCTCGTCTGTCACCTCGCCTACGCGCACGGGGCACACGTGTTCGCGATGCCCACCACGTTCGCGCGCGACGGCGAGACCCTCTACGTGCACGGCGCGCGCGCCAACCGCTCGCTCGACGCGCTCACGAGCGGCGCTCCCTTCTCGGTCACGGTGACCCTGCTCGACGGGCTCGTCTTCGCGCGCAGCGCCTTCCACCACTCCATGAACTACCGGTCCGTGGTGATCACCGGGCGCGCACGCGAGGTGCTCGAGCGCGTCGAGAAGCGCGACGCGATGAGGCGCCTCGTCGATCGCCTCTCACCCGACCGCGACGCCACGTTGCGACCGATGCATGACTGGGAGCTCGAGTCGACGCGCGTGATCGCGATCGAGATCGAGCACGCGTCGGCGAAGGTCCGCCAGGGAGGGCCGATCGAGTCGCTCGACGACATCGCCCACCCGGCGTGGGCGGGCGTCGTCCCGCTGCGCCTCGTCGCAGGCGCGCCCGTCGCCGAGGCGCACGCGCGCGACGCCACGGTGCCCACGCTCGCGCCCGCGCTCGCGCTCGGATGATCAGCGGAGGAGCGAAGGGATGGGATACGTGCCGGGCTCGAGCGATCCGCGGCGCGAGCGGGTCACGATCACGTCGCCACCCTGGACGCGGAGCTGCATCCTCGTGCGCTCCCTGCAGCCGCTCTCCGACGTCACGAGCACACGGGTGCGGAGGCGCGTCCCGTCGAAGCTCGCGAGCACGGTGGTCTCGTGCTCGACGCCCACGAAGCCAAGGTCTCCCCCGCACGCCATGCCCCCGCCGGCGCTCACGGTCGCGACCGCACCCTCGAGCCCTGCCGCGCGCCACGCGCGCACGCTCTGGACGCTCGAGCCGGCACCTTGCTCCTGGTGCGACCAGGCATCGACACGCTCGGCCACGACCCGATCGTCCCTCACGACGAGCACCACGAGCACGGCGCTCGTGTACCCACGCTCCCCCGCCGTCATCGGCACGAAGTGGAACACGTCGGGGCCGACGCGAAGCGCGCTCCCCACGACGTGCGGCTCGCACGACTCTCGGTCTTCGAGCAGCGTGGTCGCATACGCCGCCATCGGCTCGGCCGACTCCACCTGCGGCACCATCGCGGCGAGCCGCTCCCGCACGGCCTCGTTGTCGCGCACCACGAGCGAGCGCGCATACGCCCTCACCGCCTCGCGTCGGTGCCCGAGGCCCTCCTCCGCGCGGCCGAGGTTGTAGAGACACGCGCCCGCCGTGCGACGCGTGGTGCGCGTGAGCGGCCTCGGGATCGCATCGATCGCCGCGGTGGCGAGCGAGCGCGCCTCCTCGTGCGCCGCCGCGCCCACGAGCGCGAAGCTGAGCTGACACTGGAGCGAGACGTCGCCCGGGCTCTCCGCCACGCGGGCGCGAAGGCGCGCCACGGCGTCGTCTTGCGCGCGGCCCGCCGTCGGCACGACGACCGCGAGCACAGCGAGGACCGCGACGAGAGAGCCGAGCTGCAGCCGCATGGGCAGACCGTAGTCGGCCAGGTCGCGGAGAGCGAGCCTGCGTGAGAGGCACGTGAGGCCCGCGCCTTCGCCCGTCGTCGAGGCGAGTGACCGTGATCCTCGCTCCTTGACGCGTTCGAGGCCGCGAGCAGACGCTCTCGATCTGCGAATGGAGCCGAGCCCTTGAAGCGTCCCCTCGACCGAGGACTCTTGTCTGCCGTGAAGCGCGAGCTCGCGTTCATCATCCCTGCGGGCGCGACGAAGCTCGCGTGTGAGGTCACGGTCGGCCCGCGCAGCGCGTCGAGCAAGCACACCGACGCACGAGCCCACGTGCAGTGGCAAACCGCCGATGGGCAGGTGAGAGAGGTGAGGCTCGTCGGCAGCGACAACGGTGACGACGATCCCGCGAACATCGCCCTCGCGTACCTGCTCGGCCGCGCCGAGAAGGTGAAGACCGGCGCCGGAGCGCTCGTGACCGGTGCGACCCCCACGCCAGCGAAGAAGATCGCGAAGAAGTCCGCGAAGAAGTCCGCGAAGAAGGCCGCGAAGAAGGCCGCGAAGAAGGCCGCGAAGAAGTCCGCGAAGAAGACCGCAAAGAAGAGCGCAAAGAGGGCCGCGAAGAAGACCTAAGCTCGCGTCGTGTCCGCGCGCATCGTCCTCGCCGTCTCCCTCAGCGTCCTCGCCTCGTCCTGCGGATCCCACGCCGATCCGCCGCCCACCGCGACGAGCGCGCCTCCGCCCACCACGAGCCCCCCACCGACCGAGCCGGTCGCGTCGGCCCCCGAGACCACGCCCGCGCCGACCGAGCCCATCGAGGCGGGACCGTTCCTCACCCCCGACGACGCGCCTTCGCTCCTGCGCAGCGCGATGCCGCAAGGGGATCGCACGGTCGTCGTCCCGCAGGCGATCTCGGAGCCCGCGCGGAGCACGAGCGCGTCGGTCCGGCCGCTCACCGACGAGCGCTTCCTCTACGCCGACGAGCATCGCCTCGTCGTGATCGACGCGAGCGACCTGAGCGTCCGCGGCACGCACGTGCTCGACGAGACCGCGAGCCTGGCCGATCCCCCCGAGATCTCGATCGACGCCTCGGGCCGTCTCGTGGGCTTCGAGCGCGCCGACGAGCACTACTGCCTCTGGGATCTCGATCTCGATCGCGTCGACTGTACTCCGGCTCTCCACGGCCTCGTCGAGCCGAGCGGCCGCGTCGCGTGGCTCATGGTCGATGACACCCACGAGCTCGTGCGGCTCGAGATCGCACAGGCGCGGCGACACCCGCTCGAGGCCACACCGCCCTTCGGCAGCGCGCGTCTCTGGGCCGCGTCTGCGAGCGGACGTCGGCTGCTCCTCGCGCCCGCCTCGTCTGCGACGCCCCCGCATGACCTGGGCACCGTGATCCTCCTCGACGCGAGCGATGGCACCGAGATCAAGCGCCTCGAGGGCGCGCTCGCGCCGATCGATCCCTTTCGCCCACAGGGCGGCACGTGGGTGACGTGGAGCCAGGGCTTCCTCTCGTTCCGCGACACCCTCACGGGGGCAGTGCGACGCCGCGAGCCTCTCGCGTATGCGCCCGAGCGCATGTTCTGGTCGCCCGATGGCACGGCCGTCGTCGCCTATCGCTTCGAGGGCGGACCGCGCGCGAGCCGCTTCGACGCGACCACGGGAGAGCCCCGCGGCGCGCTGTCGCTCCGCGCGATCACGAGCGCCTACCACACCCCCGGCTTCCGCCCCGACGGAACCTTCGACTTCTTCGAAGAGAACGAGACACCGAGCCGCACCGGCCGAACGGCGCTGAGGCTCTCCGAAGAGGGCCTCGTGCGCACGCACCTCACGGGCGACGCACGAGGCGCGCTCGACCTCGCCTTCGAAGAGGAGGCGCTCGTCGGCGCACGGGTCGTCGGTGGAGAGCTCCAGCTCGTGAGCGCTTACTCGATCGTGGGCCTGCGTGAGAGCGGCCTCCGCGTGCAGGACCTCGCGCTCTTCGACGCGTACCGCATCCAGAGCGCGGCCGACGAGGACCCCGAGCCGCCGGCGTACGAGAGCGAGTGGTTCGACGAGGCCGGCCTCCTGCCGATCGGAGGCGAGCTCTTCGTCGAGCGACAGTGGGGCGAGATCCATGGCGAGCCGGGGCTCGGCCGGATCCCCAGCGGGCTGACGAGCGAGGGCATCTGCGTGCTCGCGGCCGGCAGCCTCGACGAGCGCAGCGGGCTGCGCGTCCTTCGCACCCTCGATCGCGTCGTCGTGCTCGATCCCGCGGGCCCGCGCACCATCACCACCGCGCGCTGCGACGAGGCCTGCACCGAGAACACCCAGTGCGACGGAGAGACGTGCACGGACGAGGTCGCCGACGAGACGACCTACGGCTGCACGCTCCGCCCCAACGAGGAGCCGCGCTTCGATGCCGCCCGAGAGCGCGTGGTGGTCAGTCGCGCGCACGGGATCGTCGAGGTCTTCGAGGTCGCGAGCAGCCGTCGCCTCGGCCGCATCGCCCCCGCGCGCGGAGAGAGCGCGCCCACGCAGGCCTTCGACCTCTCGCCCGACGGCTCGGTCGTGGCCTTCGCGCGCGGCACGACGCTGCACCTCCACGAGCCCACCGGCCCGCGGCGCCCGGGCCTCGAGGCGCGGCTTCGTCGCCCGGTTCGCTTCGTCCGCTACCTCGACGACGCGACGCTGCTCGTGGGCCTGATCGACGACTCGCTGCACTTCCACGACGCCGCGACGCTCGCCGAGACCGCCTCGCTCCCGCGGCCGGGACATCGCGCCGACGCGCCCTCGCGCCGCGCGTCGGTGTCGTGCGTGGACGGCTCTCTTCGCTGGCTCGATCACCGTCCGGGCGCGAGCCCTCGCGAGATCGGCCAGTGCGCGCGCGACGCGACGATGAGCATCACCGCCGATCTCGCCTTCGTCGTGGAGACGCGCGGCGGCGACGTGCGCGTCCACCGCGTCGACGACGGGCGCACGCTGGCGATCGAGCTCGGCCACTGGACCGACCCGTCCGAGCGCGACGACGACGACCTCACGCACGCCTCCGCCTGGGCCTTCGCCTACGACGCCGAGGGGCAGCGCGAGGCCACGGGCATGACGCTCGACGCGTTCGCCCTCCGCCAGGGCGGCGTGCGCACGGGCAGGCTCACGCGGCTCACGGTCGACGCACCGCAGTCCCAGGTCGTGGCCGCGTTCATGACGCCACCGCCCACGGCACCTGCCGTGCTTGGCGGCCCCGCGGGCGCGCCGACGACCGACCCGGCTGGCACCCAGACTGGCACTCAGGCTGGCACTCAGACTGGCACTCAGACTGGCACCCAGACGGGCACTCAGGCTGGCACCCAGACTGGCACACAGACTGGCACACAGACTGGCACACAGACTGGCGCACAGACTGGCACCCAGACGGGCGGGCCGCCCACGCCGTGAGCCCCCGCGGGCTCAAGGCGCGAACGTCATGCGCCGCGCGCGGAGATCTTCTTCGATCCGCTCGAAGCGCCGCGCCGGGCTGAAGAGCACACCTGCCATCGCGTGCAGGCGGCCGCTGTCGAGGAGCGCGGGAGACACCTCGCGCATCACGCGTCGCGCCAGCTCGAGCAGGCCGAGCGAGCGCGCCACGGCCTGCCTGCGGTCGATCCCTGGCTCGTGGTACGGGATGCAGCTCACGAGCGCGGCGTCGTCGCCTGCGGGCGCGCTCTCCATGTTCTTGGCGAGGATGCGCGAGGCCACGCGGATCGCGTGCGCGAGATCGGGGTCGGCGTCGTTGATGATCAGCGCGAGGTTGGCCTCGTGGAGCCAGTCGAAGCCCTGCCCCACGGCGATCACGCGCTCGTGGTGCGAGCGCTCGGTCGCGGGCTTGGGGTGCGCCGAGAGCGCGCGCACGCGCGCCGCGTTGCCCGCGACGAGCGGCACGAGATCGCCGCGGATCTGGGGATCCATCGACGGAAACGCGCCGAGGAGCGAGGCCTCGATCTCGGCCTCGGTCGCGCCGACGAGGGCGCCTCCGTCCACCTCGCCCGAGGTCCCGTGGAGGATCAGGCGATCGAGATCGGTCTCGATGCCGCACACGATCGGCTCGAGCTGCTCACCGAAGACCCAGCCGAGGTCGCGCGCCAGCTCGTAGGCGTGCGCGCGCGCCGAGCCCGTGTCGTAGTCGAAGCCCGCGCAGCCCAGGTGCGGATCGCTGGCGCTGTAGTGATACGTGAGGAAGAGGACGCACCGGTGTCCGCCCGCGCGCGCGCTCTCCACCCAGTGTCGCAGTCGCCCCATGAAGCTCGGCCAGAACACCTCCGGCCGCCCCCCGATCGCGCGAAAAGGCTGCACGAGGCCCACCGGCGTGCCGGTGAGCTGCGGAAACAGGACGCGACCGTCCATGCACTTCACCGCCGCGAGCGGCGTGGGGTGGCGCGCCCGGTGTCGCGCACGCGCGGACTCCGCCGCGACGAAGGCCTCGGACGCGCGCTCGTTCAGGCCCAGCAGGTAGCGATGAATGGCAGGCACGCCCGTGCCATACGCACCCGCCCCGCTGCGGGGCTCGGAAAACGCACGACCACGGGTCCCACGCTCGAGGTGCAGCGCGAGGGCCGCTGCCCGGCATCACTCGTCGTCGTAGGGGATCGCGTAATCGGTCTTGCCGCTCGTCTGGTGCTCGCCGCCCTTGGCGCAGGCGCCCCCCGACTCGGCCCACACCATGAGCCCGCACTTCGTGCACGGCTCCCAGCCGCCCTCGTCCTCATCGTAGTCCTCGTCGCGATCCCGACTGACCACGTACTCGTCGCTCTCGCCTCCGTCGTGCGGCCCGCCCGCCGCGCACGCGCCCGCCTTCACGCCGCCGGTGAAGAGACCCTGGCAGCCCTTGCACCAGCGAAAGCCGCGCTGGCCCTCCATGGCCTCGACGTCCGAGCACACGTAGTAGCTCTCGCTGTCGCTCGTGTCGTGACGGCCTCCGGCCGCGCACTTGCCCGCGGGGTCCTCGTCGTACACGAGGCCCTGGCACTTGCTGCACCAGGCCCAGTCACCCTCCCACGCGTCCTCGTCGTCCTCGTCGTCCTCGTCGTCTTCGTCGGCCCCCTCGGCCTCCATCCGCGCTTTGCGCTCTTCCTCTATCCGCGCTTTGCGCTCTGCCGCGCCGGCGAAGAGCTCTCCGCACGCGGTGCACGCCGACTTCGTGTGCGGCGAGTGCGCGCCGCAGAACACGCACGCCACCACGATCCACGCCTGGCACGCGACGCACTTGTCCTGCCCCGGGGCGCTCAGCGTGCCGCACTGCGGGCACTTGATCGCGCTCGCGGCCTCCTCTGCGTCGTAGGGCTGGCGGCAGTAGCCGCAGATCACGTGACCGGGCTGGCGGGGCGCGGAGCAGTGCGGGCACTTCGTGGTCGTCATGGGGTCACGACGATATACGAGCGTCCTGCGCGCTTCACTCCCTCCCTGCACGCGCCAGCCGTGATCAGCCCTTCTTCACCACGCGCACGTGCCAGCTGTTGCCCTGCACGAGCTCGATCGTGGGCGCGCCCGCGAGCGGCGCGACGAGCTTCTCCATGTCGGTGCGCGTCCAGTAGTGCGCGATGTGCGGCAGCATCTGGTCGAAGATGATCGACTCGACGTTCTTCTTCGAGAGCGTCTTGAGGTGGTTGTAGTACTCGGTGCGGAAGGGGATCCGCTTCATCACCGGCCACGCCACGGCAGTGGTCACCTTGGCGACGGCGTGCGTCGCGCCGATCGGCAGGCGCGAGCCCACGAAGCGAAACGCCTGGATCACCGGGAGGATCAGCTCGTTGCCGTTCTTGCCGTAGCACCAGAGGCAGAGGTCCCCGCCAGGCGCGACCATCGACCACATCTTCTCGAGGGCGCGCTCGGGCTCGGCGAGGTGATGCAGGACGCCGATGTTCGTGACGCGATCGAAGGTGCCGAGCTCCTTCGGATCGAGGTCGTAGACCGAGCACTTCTTCACGGTCGCGCGCGGGTCGCGCTCGAGGTTCTTGCGTGCGGCACCGAGCGAGCCGTCGTCCACGTCGACGGCGACCATCTCCTTGGCGCCGTTCTTGAGCATGAAGAAGGGGTTGCGCCCCATGCCGCAGCCCACGTCGAGGCAGCGCTTGCCCGCGAACGACGCGAGCCCCGTCGAGCCCATCCAGCGCGCGAGCTGCCGCTCGTGCTCGGGCAGGATGTCGGCGTAGCTCGCCCACTCGTAGCCGAAGCGGTCCGTGGATCCGAGGGCGACGTCGGGCGTCTCGTTCGTGCTGGCGTTGCTCATGCGCCCGCGACTGTAGCAGCGCCATGCGAGCACGCCCTCGACGCCCATCAAGAGCCCGAGACCTCCAGCAGGTCTCCCCTCGCCTCCCGCCGCGCTACCCTGCCCCGCCCCGTGACGTCGCCCTCGCCCGAGCCATCGCCCTCTCCGCGCATCGCGCCGCGCGAGCTCGCGATCGTGGCCTTCGTCGCGCTGGTCTTCCTCTTCGTCGTGCGCGCGGGACCGCTCTCTCTGCCGTACTTCTGGGACGAGGCCGACGTCTACGTCGCGGGCGCGCGCTGGCTCGCCGATCACGACATGAACCCCACGCCGGGGCACTTCCCCGACGACTGGTCGCGCGGACACCCGCCACTGCTCTACGTGCTCGCCTCGATCGCGTTTCGCGTCTTCGGTCCAGGCCCCACCGTGGGCCACGCGCTCATGGTGCCGTTCGCGTGGCTCTCTCTCGTCGCGACCTATGGCCTCGCGCGCGAGCGCCACGGACGTGCGGTCGCCGTGGCCGCCACGGCGATGCTCGCCACGACTCCCCTCTCGCTCACCATGGGCGCGTTCCTCCTTCCGGAGATGCCGCTCACCGCCCTCACCGCCGCGGCGCTCTGGGCCCTCCATCGCAAGAACGTCCTCGCCGCCGCGCTCCTCGGCGTGGCCATGGTGTGGATCAAAGAGACTGGCATCTTCACCGCCGGCGCCATCGGCGTGGGGGTCCTGATCTCCCGCGCCCAGACTGGCACCCTCCGCGAGCGTGCCAGTCTCCGCGAGCTGGGCCTCGCGACACTGCCGCTCTGGGCCCTCGCCGCCTTCTTCCTCTGGCAGCGTGCGAGCGCTGGCTACTTCGTGTTTCCGCATCACCAGGGCCTCCTCGCCGAGCGCCACTTCGAGCTCGCGAGCCTGCTCACGGCCGTTCCGTCCCTCTTCCTCTGGCACGCACGCTGGGCGCTCACGGCCGCAGCCCTCGTCGCGGCCACGCGCCTCTCACGCCTCGAGGCTCGCTTCTTCGGTGACGTCGAGCTCGCCTCGCTCGCGCTCGCACTCTTCAACGTCGTCTTCTTCGCACAGATGTTCTGGCTCGAGCGCTATGCGCTCCCCGCGCATCCCGGCCTCCTCGTCACGCTCACGGCCCTGATCGCACGCGCGCTCGAGACCACCTCCGCGCCCTCGCTGCGTCGCTGGGCGCTCCCGCTCGTCGCGGGCTTCATCACCCTCGGAGGCCTCGCCGGCGCCTACCGGGGCGCGCCCGACGAAGCCCCCGAGCTCACCTTCGACTACGCCGACGTGATGCGCAGTCACGCCGCGGTGGCCACCTCGCTCGAGCGTCGACGCGAGGCCCTCGGCGGTGATCCCCTCGTCGTCGGCGTCTGGCCCCTCACCGTCGAGCTCCGCGATCCCGTGCTGGGCTTCACGCAGCGTCCCTTCCGCACGCTCCACGTCGATCACCTCGCCGATCACCCCGAGCAGCGCCCCGACGTCGTCGTGGTCGACCCGAGCTCCCACAACCGCGAGCGCCTGCGCGCGCTCGCGCGCGAGCTCGGCCTCGTCCCGCTCGACACCGTCGAAGAGGGCAACGCGCCCACGCTCGAGATCCTCGGGCGACCTTGATCCGCTACGCTCCGGGCCCATGAAGACCCTCTCCGGCAAGGTCGTGGCGATCACCGGCGCCGCCTCGGGCATGGGCCGCACGCTCGCCCTCGAGTGCGCGCGCCGCGGCGCGGATCTCGCGATCGTCGACGTCGATCTCTCCGGCCTCGAGCGCACCGCGAACGACGCGAAGGCCGCGCGCCTCGGCGCCCGCGTCCTCTCGCAGCGCCTCGACGTCGCCGATCGCGACGCCCTCTACGCCTGGGCCGCCACCGTGGCCAAGGAGCTCGGCGGCGCCGACGTGCTGGTGAACAACGCCGGCGTCTCGCTCTCGGCGAGCGTCGCGACGATGTCCGACGCCGATCTCCACTGGCTCATGGACATCAACTTCTGGGGCGTCGTGAACGGCACGCGTGCGTTCCTGCCGCAGCTGCTGGAGAAGCCCGAGGCCCACGTGGTCAACCTCTCGAGCGTCTTCGGCCTCATCGGCGTGCCCACGCAGTCGGCCTATTGCGCTGCGAAATTCGCAGTACGTGGGTTCACCGAGTCGCTCCGCCTCGAGCTCGCCGACACACGGGTCCGTGTGTCGTGCGTGCACCCAGGCGGCATCAAGACCGAGATCGCCAGACGCGGCCGACACTACGAAGACGCCGCCGGCCAGCCCACGTCCGCCGACGAGGTCGCGCGCAGCTTCGAGGCCGCCGCGCGAACCACGGCCGAGGAGGCCGCGCGCGTCATCCTCCGCGGCATCCTCCGCGACGAGCCCCGGATCCTCATCG
>JAIBCE010000250.1 GCA_019694315.1 Sandaracinaceae bacterium | reverse complement strand
CTCGCGGCGTCCCTCCTCGATCGCGTCGCGCTTGGCGCTCGCGATCTCGCTCGCGGCCTCGGCGCGGAGCCTCGCGGCGGCCTGCTCGGCCTCCGCGACGATCTGCGCGGCGCGCGCCTTCGCGCTCACGATCTCGCCTCGGACGAGCTCGGCGCGGGCGCGGATCACGCGGGCCATGGCAGCGCCTCCATGCTCGTGCGCTCTTCCTCCGCGCGCCGCGCTCGCAGCTCCGCCTCGGCGATGCGTCGGAGGTGATCTCGCAGGCCTGGAGGAGGCCGATAGCCTCGACGCGGAGGGGGAAGGGCGAGCGCGCTCGCGCGGGCGGCGGGGCTCGCGAGCGGGGACAGCAGCGAGGCGGCGCGTGGGCTCGAGGGCAGGAGCGCGAGGGGCTTGCTCGCGGCCTCTCGCGCGAGCTGATGGAGCGCGGCATCGCGCGCGCCCGGCGCGAGATCGAGCGCGGCGAGCCTCTCGCGGGCCGCGTCACGCCACGTGGGCGCGAGCGCCGCTCGGTCGAGCGAGCCCGCCCCGTCGGGCGACAGGGCGAAGGCCGCCAGGAGCAGGCCTGCGATCGTCTCGGCTCGCTGCACGCGGAACGACTAACACGCCCTCGACGCTTCGGGCACCGTCCTCGTTGGTAGGGAAGACCGCGATTCGTTCGCCGCGGCGATATACTGGGCTCATGCGACCCCTCGAGCGCGACTCCGCGATCCGGCCACGCCTCCGCGCGTCGGTCTGCGAGCGCGTGCGCCTCGGCCCCGCGTCGGTGCTGATCGCGGCCCTGGCGATGCTCGCGGCGAGCCCCGTGCGGGCGCAGTGCGAGGAGCCGGCGTGGGGCCCGCTCGAGGTGACCCCGGCCCTGCGCGCGCCGGCCGTGACCACCGACGCGTGGGTGCTCGCGCGCTTTCGCGAGGGCTACTTCGGGCCCGAGGGGCCGGGCGACGACCCCGCGACGCTCGTCGCGCTCCATCGCTGTGGGGTGTGCGGTGATCCGTGCGACACCGGCGAGCCGGTGCCCGGGCACGTGCAGGTGCTCGGCGACGACCTCTTCTTCGTGCCCGACGCGCCGCTCGCGCCGAACGCGCAGTACGGCGGCGATGTGAGCGGCCTCGAGACCTCGCTCGGCATTCGCTTCTGCACGGGCTCGGGCCCGGACACGGGACCGCCCACGTTCGGGCAGGCCGTGCGCTGGAGCTCCGAGGAGGTCGGCGAGAGCTGCGAGCTCCCGGACGGCGGCTTCCGCGTCGGCATCTTCACGCAGTCGGCCTCCGACGACGGGCCCGGTGGCTCGCTCGAGTACCTCCTCTTCCTCACGCGCGCCGATGGCCTCGAGGCTCCGCGCCTCGTGGATCGCGTCCGCAATTTCGCCGCGGGCGAGATCACGCTGCGCCTCTTCCTCGACCCGCAGCAGGCGGCCCATCCCGTGTGCGTGCGCCTCGGCGTGATGGACGGCGTGGGCAACGTGACGATGGGCGACTCCGAGCAGTGCTTCGATCCCGTGACGAAGGTCAGCTTCCAGGGCTGTGCCGCGGGCGCGCCTGGCGGTGTGGGGAGCGCGCTCGTGGTCGCGCTCGGTCTCCTCGGTGTGCTCTGGCGCTCACGGCGGAGCCGGTCGCGTTGAGCTCCCGTGGGAGGCTCGGCGCGACCACGCTCGTCGCGCTCGCGGTGGCGCTCGCCTCGTGGTGCGGCGGCTGCGCGAGCTTTCCGCGGCTCATGGCCTACGAGCGCCTGCAGTCGAGCGCGATGCGCGACAACTGGATGGAGGTCGCGGTGCTCGCGCCCGACGATCTGCGCGCCAACGAGCAGCTGCCGCTCGTCGTCTTCCTCCACGGCGGCGGCGATGGGCCCGACAGCCTCGATCGCGCGGGGATCTCGGCCGATCTGCTCGATGGCTGGCAGCGCGGCAGCGTGCCGCGCGCGGTGATCGTCGCGCCCCAGGGCGACCTCGGCTTCTGGGCGAACTGGTACGACGGGAGCCGTCGCTACGAGGACTACGTCGTCGACGAGGTGATGCCGCGCGTGGCCCGCCGCTACCACACGATGCCGTGCCCCGAGGGCTGCCACGTGATGGGCGTCTCGATGGGCGCCGAGGGCGCGCTGCGCTTCGCCCTGCACCGTCGCGGCACGTGGGCGAGCGTCACGGCGATCAGCGGGCCGAGCTACGACACGCAGCGTCGCCTGCAATTCCTTCGCGATCCGCTGATCAACATCGTGGTGCCCACCTGGCACGTGTTCGGTCCGCCCGAGCCTCTCTCTCGCGTGCGCGCCGACGATCCGTGGCTCGTCTGGCACACCAACGACGACGTGGGCGCCGCGCTCGCGCTCGCCTGGGGCCGCGAGGATCGCGACTTCGTGCGCGAGGGCAGCGCGCGCTTCCATGCGCACCTGACGGAGCGCGGCATCACTCACGCCGCCGAGGAATTCGCGGGCGGCCACAGCTGGACGTCTTGGCGTCCCGTCATCGTCGCCGCCCTTCGCCGCGTGCTCGCGCCCGCCCCCTGACGGCCTCGCTCAGGTCGTCGGAGACGCCTCGCCGCTCGCGTCCTTGGCGCTGGCCTGGGCCTGCTTGCGGGCGGCGCGGCGGCGCCACCAGCGCCAGCCGAGGAAGACGACGACCACGAGCAGGAGCGCCGTCAGCGTGGGCACCACGATCGCGAGGATCGCGATGGCGGCGGCGCTCACGTCCTCGACGATGCTGAGCACCGGGTTCGCGAGGCCCGCGGTGAACGACGTGGAGATGCCGCGCGTCGCGGCCTTGGCCGCGTGCGGGGCGAGCGCCGTGGGCGCGCCGACGATCACACCGAGCACGAGCGCCCAGAGCGGCTCGTTCACCTGCCACATCACCGAGGCGGCGAGCAGCGAGCCCGCGATGGGGCGCACGACGGTGCCGCCCACGTCGAGCGCGTGATCGACGGCGGGGATCTTGTCGCCTGCGATCTCGAGCACCGTCGCGATGCCGAAGCAGACGAGCGCGGGGGTGGAGCCGACGAACTGATAGCTCTGGCCGAGCTCGAGCACGCCCACGCGCGAGAGCACGCCCGCGATGAGCAGCGGAAGGAACGCGCGCAGACCCGCGGAGGCCGCGAGCGAGATGGCGAGCGCGATGGTGGGGATCCAGGAGAGCGCGAGGCGGGCGTCGTCCCAGCTGACCTGCGAAGCGAGCTCTTGCATCGTCGTGTCCTTCTCCGGCCGGTGCTCTCTCGGAGCCGCGTGCTCCGGCCACTGCTCTCTCGTGCGCGGGTCCGTCCAGCGCTCTCGTCGCCCTGCGGCGCGCACGGTCGTTGGACGCAGCCGCGCTCGCCTGATTCTGACACGGATCTACGTGCAGGCCCTGCGCTCTCTTCCACCACGCCGTGCGCCGCGGTCGCGGGGCGAGGCCAGGGAGCGTCGTGCTATACCCGCGGCTCTCCCGATGAGCGACAAGCGCCGCATCCTCCTCGTCGAAGACGACCCCGCGCTCGCGCTCGGCCTCGTCGACGCGCTCGAGTTCGAGGGCTTCGACGTGACGCACGCGCGCACGGGCCACGACGGCGTGCAGTTCGCCACCAAGGAGCGGCCCGACGCGATCATCCTCGACCTCATGCTGCCGGACACCAACGGCTACCGCGTGTGCGAGCTCGTGCGTGGCCAGGCGCCGCTCGTGCCCATCCTGATGCTGACGGCGCGGAGCCAGGAGGCCGACAAGATCCGCGGCCTCGACGCGGGCGCCGACGACTACGTCACCAAGCCCTTCTCGATCGGCGAGCTCGTGGCGCGCCTGCGCGCGATCTTCCGACGCGTCGAGCGCAGCCCGCGCCTCGACGAGACCTTCGCCATCGGCGAGGCGCGCATCGATCCGGCCGCGCAGACGCTCACCATGGGCCGCGAGAAGTCGCAGCTCTCGTTCTACGAGGCGCAGGTGCTCAAGTACCTCCACGAGCGCGCCGGCCTCGTGGTCTCGCGCGACGAGCTGCTCGATCGCGTCTGGGGCGTGGAGTCGAGCCCCACCAACCGCTCGGTCGACAACTTCATCGTGAAGCTGCGCAAGAAGATCGAGCCCCAGCCCGACAAGCCGCGGCACATCCTCACGGTGTACGGCATGGGCTACAAGCTCGTGGTCTGAGCGAGGCGTGGGGACGTGACCGCCACGCTGCCGACGCTGCGCTTCCATGCGGGCACGCTCGAGCTGACGGGCCTCTCGAGCGCCGTCGAGAGCCCTTTGCCCGGGCGCTGCGTGCTCGACCCGCGCACGGCCTCGTTCCGCGCGCCCGCGAGCGACTACGCCGATCTCCTGCGCGCGCTCCGCGACAAGAAGATCGAGATCAAGGACGAGGCGCGCGCCTACACCGAGCTCGCCCACGGCCCGCTCGTCCACCGCGAGCCGCGGCCGTATCAGTCGGAGGCGATCGCGGCATGGAAGAAGGCGCGCGGCGCGGGCGTGGTGGTGCTGCCGACCGGCGCGGGCAAGACCCACGTGGCGGTGATGGCGATCGACGACAAGCGCCGCTCCACGCTCGTGGTCGCGCCCACGCTCGACCTCGTGCGGCAGTGGCACGACCTCCTGGCCGCGACGTTCGGCGAGCGCATCGGCGTGGTGGGCGGCGGCGAGCACGACGTGCAGCCGCTCACCGTGACGACGTACGACTCGGCCTACCTCCACCTCGAGCACCTCGGTCATCGCTTCGGGATGATCGTCTTCGACGAGTGCCATCACCTTCCGTCGGCCACCTACGCGCTCGCCGCGCGCCACGCGATCGCGCCGTATCGGCTCGGCCTCACCGCCACGCCCGAGCGCATGGACGGACGCGAGTCGCTGCTCGACGACCTCATCGGCCCGACCGTCTACCGGCGCGACATCGTGGAGCTCGCGGGGGAGTTCCTCGCGGACTACGAGACGGTGCACGTGTCGGTGTCGCTCTCGGAGGGCGAGCGGCAGGAGTACGAGGCCGAGCGCGCGATCTACCGCTCGTTCCTCTCGCGCAACGGGATCCGCATGTCGGACCCGAAGGGGTGGTCGCAGTTCATCATGCTGAGCGCGCGCAGCGCCGACGGCCGTCGCGCGATGGCCGCGTACCGACGCCAGCGCGAGCTCGCCTTCTCGGCGCCTGCGAAGCTCGACTACGTGGAGCGCCTCTTGTGGGAGCACCGCCACGATCGCGCGCTCCTCTTCACGCAGGACAACGCCACCTGCTACGCGCTGTCGCGGCGCTTCTTGATGCCCGCGATCACGCACCAGACGAAGATCAAGGAGCGGAGCGCGATCCTGAAGGGCCTCGCCGATGGCACCTACGGCGCGGTCGTCACGTCCAAGGTGCTGAACGAGGGCGTGGACGTGCCCGACGCGAACGTGGCGATCGTCGTGTCGGGCAGCGGCTCGGTGCGCGAGCACGTGCAGCGCCTGGGACGCATCCTGCGCAAGCGCGACGGCAAGTTCGCGCTCCTCTACGAGATCGTCACGGCGCAGACGGCCGAGGCGTACACGAGCGAGCGGCGTCGCGATCACGCCGCCTATCGCTGAGGAGCGACCCGTGCTGCCCGTCGATCTCGTCCACGCGCGCCGTCAGAAGGACCGGCTCCTCGTCACGCCGCTCGGCGATCGACGCGAGCAGGCGCTCTGGCTCGCCGAGGAGCTCGTGGGCATCGCCGAGGCGCACGTGGGCCGCACGCGCGAGGAGCTCGAGGCCGCGTGGAAGGACGTGGACGTGGGCGCGCGCGACGTGAGGCTGCGCGATGGCCTCGTCGCGCTGATCGAGGACGCGCTCGATCTCGATGCGCGCGAGGACGTCGATCCGGTGTCGCTCCGCGCCGACGTGTTCGCCCGCGCCACCGCGCGACGTCGCAGCGACGCGGGCTTCGATCGCGCGGCGATCCTCGCCGAGGTCGCGGCCGCGCGGGCCAGCACGGTCGAGGCGATCGAGGCCGAGCTGTACGCGGATCTGCGCGGCGCTCAGGTGCTTCGCGCGCCGCTCCGCGCCGACGGCACCGCGATCGCGCTGCTGGCCGAACGCGCGGCGGCCATCGCCGATCGCGACGACATCGCGCAGGCCCAGTCGGTGCTCCTGCGGGCCACCCGCATCGTGGTCAGCTTGCGTGACGCGCCCGTGCTCGCGCTGCGCGCGCTCCTCGGCAAGCTCAAGTTCCACCGCCTGCTCTTTCGCGCCGAGCGCAGCGAGGGCGGCATCGTGCTCACCATCGACGGGCCCTCCGCGCTCTTCGAGTCGACCACGCGCTACGGGCTCGCGCTCGCCATCGCGCTGCCGAGCGTGCTCGCGTGCGCGCCGGCGCGCATCGAGGCCGAGCTCCGCTGGGGCAAGGAGCGGCTGCCGCTGCGCTTCGTGATCGAGCCGCCAAGCCCGCTCCTCACGGGCGAGCGTGTGCCGATCGAGAGCGCGCTCCCGGACGAGGTGCTCGCCGTGATCGAGCGGCTCCGCTCGAGCCCCACGCTGCGCGCCAAGGCCGAGCGCTTCGAGATCGCGCAGGCCGACGTGCTGCTCGACATCCCGGGGCTCGGGCTCGTGGTGCCCGACTTCACCCTGACGGAGCGCAGCACGGGGCGCGTGGTGCACGTGGAGGTGCTCGGCCACTGGAGCCGCGACGCGGTGTGGCGCCGGGTGGAGCTCGCGGAGCGCGGTCTCGGCGAGCCGGTGCTCTTCTGCGCGAGCGAGCGCCTGCGCGTGAGCGAGGCCGTGCTGCCCGAGAGCTCGGGTGCGTCGCTCTACATGTACAAGGGCGCGATCTCCGCGACGGTCGTGCTCGAGCGCGCCGAGGCGTTGCTCGTGCACGCGCCGATGCCCGCGGCGAAGAAGGGCGCGAAGAGCCGCACGACGAAGGGACCGAGAGCGGGCGCGAAGGGCGCCGCGAAGGGCGCCTCGGAGGGGGAAGGGCCGAAAGGGCGGCGTCGCGAGCCCGGGTGAAACACGTTCGTGGCCTCGTACGTTCGTGCGAGCATCCACCACGAGGACGACGTGCAGGACCCCCACGGACCGCCAGGCCAGCCTTCTCCCGCGCCGCTCGCGCTGCCGCCCTCGGGCTTCACGCCCGCACCGAGCGGAGGCGCCTCCGACGACGTGCTCGGCTGGGTGGGCGTGGGCCTCGGGGCCGTGGCGTGGCTCGCGTGCTGCTGCTCGATCATCCCGTTCGTCGGGCTGATCTCGAACATCCTCGCGTTGCTCATGGCGATCGCTGCGATCGTGCTCGGCGGCCTCTCGTTCCACCGCGCGCGCAAGGAGGGGCGCTCGCCCACGCTCGGCATCCTCGCGATGGTCCTCGGCGCCGCGCGCCTGGGCATCATCGCGTTCGCGATCCTCGTGGTCGTGCTCGCGCTGGTCTTCGGCATCGGCGGCGGCATGGCGGCCGCGCTCCAGCAGGGGCTCTCGCCCTGATCTCGCCCTCCCCCGCGGCCCGATTCGAAGTCGGAGATTCTTTCTCCATCTCTCCGTTTTCTCGCGCCTCGGCGCGGTCGGGGGAGTCGGCAACTCCCCCCCCATTCCCCCCTGCTCGACGCTCCCCAAGCCTCGCTTTCTCGCGCGCTCCTGGGGTCTGCTTCGCAGACCCCGCCGCGAGGCGTCCCCGGCGGCGTCGATTCTTTCTCCATCTCTCACGGCATGACGTCGAGCGAGTCGCAGTGCGTCGCGTGGAAGCTGCCAACGGCGGTGCCGCCGTCGTCGAACACGAGCGAGATCGTGGCGGCTGCCGTGCCCGCCACGAGGTCGAGCGCCGTCACCTCGACGCTCGCGCTGGTGCTGTTGGCCGGAGCGATCTCCATGCGGAGCGTGCCCTCGAAGTCGAAGAAGCGCGCGGCCACGCCGTCGGCCTCGGTGACCGTGCCCGGCGCGGTGAGCGCGATGTGATCGACGGTGATGATCTGCTGCGGCACGGGTGAGGTCTCGCTCGGGCATGCGCCATCGGCGCCGCGCGAGAGCTCCACGTAGAGCGCGGTGATCTCGGTGCCGGTGCGCTCGTAGCCGAGGAACGCACGGTCGAGCGTGGCGCTCATCGCGCCCTCGGTGAGCAGCACCGACGTGCCCCCGCTCCCCGCGTCGCCCGTGCTCAGGCCGGCATCGGTGGACGCATCGGTCGGCACCGCCGCGTCGGGCTCGCGCGCGCCTGCGTCGTGGCCGGGTCCCGCATCGGGCTCGATGATGGGGCCCGGACAGCCGGCGAGGCCGAGCACGAGGGGGAGGGCGGAGCAGGCGAGGGCGACGCGGAGCCGGGACATCGCGCGAGTGTCGCGTGAGGCTCGAGCCGCGCGAACGAAAAAAACGCAGCTCGTACAGATCGTCTCGGCGCCTCACGCGTCGCAGCCGGGTCGCTCGTCGCGAGGCCTCTCGGCGTCGAGCCCGATGAACCAGGAGGTATGCATGAACCAGCTGCGTATGCGTCGTCGTTCCTCGCTCCTCGTCGCCACGTTCGCAGCGCTCGCTGCTGCCGGCTGTGGCGCGACGCCCGGCCGCGGTGCCGACGAGCCCGCGCTCGCCGACGCGGCGCGCCCGGTGGCGCTCGAGGCTCCCCTCACGGGGACCCTCGAGGCGCCGTGTGATCGGATGGTCTTCTCGTTCCGCCCGACCGAGGCAGGCACCTACGACTGGGAGGTGCGCTCCGAGGTGCCGATGGCCGTGCGTCTCTTCGCGATGAGCCCCGATCTCTACGTGGCCACGGGCAGCCGCGAGGGCGAGGTGAGCCACGTGACGGCCGAGCTCGACGAGGGCGTGGACTACGCCGTGACGGTCACGCCGCGGGACTGCCGCGCTGCGCCGTACGAGGTCGCGATCGCGCGCCGCTGAGACCCGTCTGCGCTCCCTTCCGTGTTTCCCGTCACGGGTGTGCGCGCGTGGGCCTCGACCTCACGCCCGAGGGGGCGCTCGGCGGCGAAGGGACGTATTCTCGGGGCGACATGGAGATCACGCCCGACACGCTCGTTCGCGAAGTCGTCCTCAACGTGCCCGGTGGGGTCGCTGCGATGGAGAAGCATCGCATCGACTACTGCTGCGGCGGCTCCAAGACCTTGCGTCAGGTGGCCGGTGAGCTCGGCCTCCGCGTGGAGTGGGTGCTCGAGACGATCGCGAAGGAGCGCGAGGGCGGCGGCAGCACCGACGCGGAGCTGCTCGACGTGCCGCTCGGTCAGGTGGTCAGCCAGCTCGTCGACGTCCACCACGTGACGAACCGCGACGCGGCCGCGGCGATCCTGCCGATGGCTACGCGGGCGGCGTCGGCGCATCCCGATCGACCGGAGCTGGCGAAGCTCGTGGAGCTCGGCGAGAAGCTCTTCGGCGCGCTCCTTCCGCACCTGCTCCACGAGGAGCGCAATCTCTTTCCGTACGTGCGCGCGCTCGAGGCCGCGGCCGACAAGCCCGGAGCTCCGGCGCCCGTGGCGCTCTTCCAGTCGATCCGGCACGTGCTCGACGACATGGAGCACGAGCACGAGCACTGCGATCTGCTCGTGCAGGCGCTGCGCGACGCGACCGCGAGCTACGCGATGGACGAGCACACACCCGCCGACGTGCGCGCGCTCTACGAGGCGCTCGAGGCGCACGAGAAGGATCTCGTCCGCCACATGCACCTCGAGGGCAACGTGGTCTTCCCCCGCGCCGAGCGCCTCGAGGTGAAGGTGCGCTCGCAGGCTCCGAAGTCCTCGCGCCGTCAGGCGTGAGCTCCGGACGCGGAGCTCTCCTGCGTCCGAGCCAGGTGTGATCACGCGGACATGGACCTTGCGGGCGTACGCCGCGAGCGCCGCTTCGTCGATGTTCCACCCGGCGAGCCCCGCCCGTCGCGCCGCGACCGCCTCGGCCACGACGGGCGGGTCCGCGACGCCGTCGTCGTCTCCTGCCGCCGCCTCCACCCACGGCGCCACGAGCGCCGCGCCGAAGCTGGGGAACGCGAGCGCCAGGTTGGCGAGATCGCCTTTGACGTCGATGAGGAGACGAGGCACCTCGGCCGACAAGGCCTCTTCGATGAGCACGGTGAGCAGGCCTGTCTTGCCACTGCCCGTCATGCCGACGATGACGCCGTGTGTGAGGAGGTCGTGGGCGGCGAGGCGGTAGTCCCCGAGGGGAGTGCGCCCGTCGAGCGAGTGGCGTGCACCGTAGACAACGCACGGCCGATCGGCGACAAGGAGAGCGGCATGAAGGTGGGTGGCGTGGCCTTGCCGGGGATCCCGGAGGATCGAACTGCGACATGGAAGGCGCCATGCGGACGGCCGCCTGCGGCAACTGCGGGCTCGAGTCGCAGCGCTGCGAATCCGGCGTCTGGACGACGACGGGCCCCTGCATCGGCGAGGGCGAGTGCGCTTCCCGCCGGCCCGCTCATGCGCGGCGACGACTCGATCATGGACGCACGCGCTGTTCCTGTTCGCCTCGTGTGTGCACCGCCTATCCAGAGCGGTTGCTCAGTAGTCGCCACCCACCCAACGACCGGTGGGTGGCGTGTGCTTTTCCCGTTTGTGCTCCTCACTTTGGCCCTCCGAACGAGACCAGGACGACGATGACCAAGCGCCGTGCTCCGAAGCTCCCCGCGACCCGCGAGCTGCGTCTCCCGACACGCGAGATGCTCGTCGCAGTTCTCCTGGTCGGATCCAGCTGGGTCCCGGCCGGCTGCGGACAGCCCGCCGTCATGGACGATGCATACGTCGTCCCGACCGATGCCTTCATTCCCGGCCCCGACGCCCCCAGCGACATGGACGGCGACGGCTTCCTCTCGTCGGTCGACTGCGACGACGCGGACCCCATGGTGACGCACTACGCCACGCGCCCATGCACGTCGGCCTGCGGCGAAGGCAACGAGACGTGCGCCGAAGGCCGATGGAACGCGTGCAGTGCGCCCACCGACTGCGACTGCAGCACGCCCGGCGCGACGCGCATCGCGATGTGCGGCAATTGCGGCATGCAGAGCCAGACCTGCACGGGCGGCCGCTGGACGCCGGGGAGCGCGTGCCTGAGCGAGGGCGAGTGTGCGGTGGCAGAGGTGCAGACCACACGCACAACTCGCTGTGGCGAGCGGCAGCGCCTCTGCGGGGCAACATGCACCTGGGGCGAGTGGACTCAGACGGCACCCGACATGGGCGAATGTATGCGCGGGGCAGAACGCTTCTGCACGAGTGGCGGCATGGGCACGTGTGACGACACATGCCATTGGACATGTGAGTGAACGCGGAGGCCAAGATGCGGTCAGGTACGACTTCCCGTCTCATGGCCACGACGATCCTCACGGCGTCCTCATGGGGCGGACGGAACTCCACGTGGGTGCGCACGAGCATCCACGGTACGAGCAGTTGCGTGAGCGTCTCTCGATAACAATCACCCCGCCTACTCAAGGTTTCCAGGGGTTGTCGCCCACTGCTCGGCCGATCCCCGCTGCAACGCGGACTACTGCTCTGCGCGCGGGCTGGCCAACTTCATTGGGGCCGGGTGCGCGGCCGCGGCGATAGCGTCTGGGGCGCCTGCGCCTGCCACGAGTTCACCCTCGGTCTGCGACGACGGGATCCTGGCAATCGACCGCGCGAGAAGAGAACGCTCAGAGGGAAATTTGCAGGGAAAGTGAGGGGTAGGGCCTGCGGGTGAGGTTCGCTGGGGTTCCGCGGTCGGCGAGGCCCCGATTCGCCTCCTCGGCCACCGAACTCTCGCCCTCCGCGACGGAAGCGCCTCTGGCCCGCTCGACGTCGTGGTCGGCGGGCACACGTGTGCCGTCGGGCCCCCGACGGCGAGTGACACGGGATCGGAGTCGAGGCGCTACGTCTCGACGAAGGCGTACATGATGCGCGGCGGGTAGGTGCCGGCGGGGAAGGCCGGCAGAGTGCCAGTCTGACGGAACTGGAGAGAGGCAGTCTGATAGGCAGGCAGCATCTGCCGATAGGCATCGTGGAACTGCCTCACCTGCTCGGGCGTGCCCGAGGGAGAAGAGATCGCTCAGAGGGAAATTTGCAGGGAAAGTGAGGGGTAGGGCCTGCGGGTGAGGTTCGCTGGGGTTCCGCGGTCGGCGAGGCCCCGATTCGCCTCCTCGGCCACCGAACTCTCGCCCTCCGCGACGGAA
>JAIBCE010000249.1 GCA_019694315.1 Sandaracinaceae bacterium | reverse complement strand
AGGGCTGCTCATGGAGGATCAGATCCACGAGCACCCCACCGCATTCACCTCGGCGAGGAGATTTTTTCTCGCTCTCTCAGTTTTTTCGCGCCTTCGGCGCGGTCGGGGGGAGTCGGCAACTCCCCCCCATTCCCCCCTGCTCGACGCTTCCCAAGCCTCGCTTTCTCGCGCGCTCCTGGGGTGAGCCAAGCTCACCCCCGGTGATCGGACACCGCGCACAGGCACGAGTGCCGAGCACGGGGAGAACCCGGCGTGGCGTCCCCGGCGATTCTTTCTCCCTCTCTCAGCCGCCCGCGATGATCGCGTCGAGCGCGGCCGTGTCCTCGCAGCGCAGCGCGGCGCGCGCGCGTGCATGGATCTGACGCGAGGCGATCACCTCGTCGGGGATCGTGGCGTCCGCGATGGCGTCGGCGGCGTCGCCCTCGCGGCGCGCCTCGTAGAAGAACGCGGGGTCGTCGACGAAGTCGTAGAGCTCCTCGCCCGCCTCGAGCAGCTCGCAGTTCTTGCGATCGAGGTAGGCGACGATGCGCGGGAACGCCTCGACGCTCCAGCCGTGGATGTCGTGCAGGAGCACGATGCCGCCGCGCTCTCCGTGCTGTCGCTCGCGCACCTCGAGCACGCGGCGGAACGTGTCGAGCACCGCGTCGGCGGAGCGGACCTGCACGTCGCCGGTGCCCAGGTTCCAGAGCACCTGCGTGTAGCCGTGGCTCGCGAGGTAGAGGTCGATGCGAGGCGAGCGGCTGCCGCCCGGCGGGCGGATCAGCGCGGGCAGCACGCCGATCTCGCGCTCGATGATGCTGGCGCTCGCGTCCACCTGCGTCGCGAGATCCGGTGTGGACACGAGCGGCAGCTGCACGTGATCCATCGAGTGCGAGCCCACGCGGTGACCGCGCGCGACGATCTCCCGCGCGATCGCGGCCAGACCCTGCGCGTACGGCGTGCGATCCTCGAAGCGGCGTGTCGTGAGGAAGAAGAGCGCGTGGACGTCGGCCTCGTCGAGCGCGTCGAGGAGGTCGCGCGTGTAGCGAACGTCGGGGCCATCGTCGAACGTGAAGAGGATGAAGCGGTGCGCGGTGGCACCCGTGATGATCCGTCCGTCGCGGAGGTTCGACGACACGGCGTCCGCGCTCGTGGGCCAGCTCGGAGGCGCATCGCTCTGGCTCCCGCTCTCCTCGCGAGGCGGTGCGGGGGGCACCTCGAGCGCGACCGACGCCTCGCGCGGCTCGGGCGTGGGGGCGCTGTTCTCGGGCGACGGATCGGCGTCGGGCACGAGGCCTTCGGGGACGAGGCCCTCGGTCACGAGCGCGTTCTCTGCGGGCCTCGTCGCGGCCTGCGTGAGCTCCGCGGTGACCGCGCCCGACGCGAGCGCGAGCGCGCCTCCGAGGATCGAGGCGAGACGGCGGACGGAGAGCGGGCCGGGCATGCGCGCGATCGTAGGAAGGCCCTCGGCGCGAGATCCAAAAAGCGCGGGCACGCCGAAAAGTGGACGCCGTGCGCGCGGGCGGAGTACCCGCGGCTGATGCGCCACGCACCCCTGGCCGTCGGCATCTCGCTCGCGCTGCTCACGCCGCCCCTCGCGCTCTTGTCGACGGGCTGCAAGCCTCCCGCCGCGCCGGGCAGCGCGGTCGGCACGTTCGCGCTCGCGGGGACGCTGGAGGAGAACACGTGCGGCGCGGGCTTCTCCCCGACACCGTCGATCACCTTCTCGGCGGAGCTCCGTCGCAGCGGCCCGTCGGCGTACTGGCGCATGGGCGACTCGGGCCCGCGGGTGCAGGGCACGATCGACGACGACGGCGACTTCCACTTCCGTCAGACCTCGCAGGTCGAGGGCTGGGCCGCGGATCCGGTCAACGGGATCCCCGCGTGCCGCTTCACGCAGACCGAGACGATCGACGGACACGTCGACATGGACGCGGATCTCGATGCGGGCGAGCTCGAGGCAGATGGCGGCAGTGACGGTGACGCCGGCGCGAGCGACGCGGGGCCCGGCGCCACGCGCGCGATGAGCGCGACGAACCGGATCGAGATCGGCGTGACGCCTGGCTTCGACTGCTCGCTGGCGCTCGTCTCGACGGGAGCCGGAGGCCAGTTCCCGTCGCTGCCTTGCCACGCGAGCTACGTGCTCGAGGGCCAGAGCGCGCCGTGAGCCGCAGAGAGAGAGCCGTGTGCGCGCCGCGGCGCTCGTCGGTCTGATCCTCGCGCTCGCGATCGGCGCGGTGGGCGGCTGGCTCGCGCTCGCGCCCGCCGACGGACGTGTGGCGCGCGGCGTCTTGCTCGAGGGCACCCGGCTCGAGTCGACCGACGATCCGGGCGAGATCGTGCGCGAGCGAGCGACGCGCTGGCTCGACGAGGAGATCTGGCTCGAGGCGGGGCACACCACCGATCGGCTCCGTCGCGTGGAGCTGGGCTACGCCATCGACGTGGACGCGTGCACCCGCGAGCTGCTCGCGATCGGGCGCAGCGGCGATCCGCTCGACGACCTCCTGACGAGGCTCCGCGCGCGGCAGGGTGCGGTGCGTGTGTCTCTGGCGCACACGCTCGATCCCGAGTCGGTGCGGGTCGCGATCACCTCGCTCGCAGGCCGCTTCGATCGCGCCGCGGCGGGCGCTCGGATCGACGATGCGGGGCACCTCGCGGCGCCAGCCGAGCCCGGACGATCGATCGATGTGGAGGCGAGCCTCGCGCTGGTGCTCGCCGGCCTCGAGCGCGGTGAGCTGCGCTTCGAGCTCCTGGTGCGCGCGGAGGCGCCGCCACTGGACCCGACGCAGATCGCGCGTGCGAGCGAGCCCGTGGTCGTGGGGCGCTTCCTCACGCGCTATCGCATGCGGGGCGACGAGGGACCTCGCGCCGTGAACGTGCGCGTCGCGGCCGAGGCGCTCGACGGCGCGGTGATCCCGCCGGGCGGACGCTTCTCGTTCAACGAACGCGTCGGGCCGCGCACCATCGAGCGCGGCTACCGCGTGGCGCACGTGATCTACGACGGCGAGATGATCGACGGCATCGGCGGGGGCGTGTGTCAGGTGGCCTCCACGCTGCACGCGGCGGCGTTCCTCGGAGGCCTCGAGATCGACGAGCACTCACCGCACTCGCGCCCCTCGACCTACATCCCGATGGGCCTCGACGCGACGGTCGTGTACCCCGACGTCGACCTCGTGCTCGGCAATCCGTTGCCCGCGCCGATCACGATCCGCGCGCACGCCGCGGGAGGGCAGCTCGAGATCACGCTCTCTGCGCGGGCGCGTCCCATCGAGGTCGACTGGCGGCGCGAGGTGCTCGCGCGAACGAGCTACGAGGAGCGCGTGATCGAGGACGCGAGCGTGGCGCCTGGCGAGGCGCGTGTGACGCAGGAGGGCGGCCCCGGCTTCGTGATCGAGCGGGTCCGCACGATCGAGCGCGGCACCGGCGTGCTGAGCGAGCGGCGCACGCTTCGCTATCCGCCCACGGATCGCATCGTGCGCGTGGCGCCCGGCTACTCGTTCGATTCTGCGACGGGCGCGGTGTCCGTGGGGGCGAGCGCGGTGCCGGCAGCGGCCGTCTCCTCGCCGGTGTCGTCGCCCTCGGAGGGCGAGCGTGCGGCGGCGCCTCCTTCGTCGATCGCGGAGCCCTCGTCGTCGACGTCGCCGGCCGTCGGATCGACTGCCGAGGTCACGCCGGCGCTCGACTGAGTGGCGGAGGTCACGGCCTCGCCGGAGCGCAAGAGGGCGGCGCGGAACACCGCGGGCGCGACGAGCTCGTTGATCGCGACGATGCTCAGCGTGAGCGCGCTCGCGGCCTCGCCGAATTGCGGGAACGTGCGCGTGAAGAGCAGGGAGAGCGCGATCGCGAGGCCCGCCTGCGGTAGGAGGCCGAAGCCCGCGAGTCGCTGGACCTGTGCAGGGGCGTCCGCGATGCGGGCTCCTGCCCACGAGCCGGCCAGGAGGCCTGCGGCGCGCGTGAGGACGAGCGCGCCCGCGGGGAAGGCCACGACGGGCAGCGCGTCGAGGTGGATCGACGCTCCAGCCACCGTGAAGAAGAGGATGTAGACGGGCAGCGACGCGTCGGCGAAGGCGTGCCGCAGCTCCTCTCCGCGGCGCGCGACGTTCTCCACGACGAGGCCCGCCGCGAGCATGAGGAGGAGCGGATCGAGGTGGAGTCTCCGGCCGACCTCGGCGCTCACGAAGCAGGCGGCGAGCACGAAGAGATCGAGGCCGCGGGCGCCGACGAAGCGCTGCCACGCCGCGATGATCCCGCCGACGACCGCGCCGATCCCGAGCGAGCCGAAGAGCTCCCACGCGAGGTCGCGGCCCGCGCGGCCGGGATCGAAGGTGCCTGCGAGGGCCGCGTTGGCCACCGAGCTCGTGATCGCGAAGAGCACGATCACGAGCAGATCCGCGAGCACCACCACGCCGAGCGCGGTGCGCGCCACGGGACCGTCGGCGCCCGTCTCCGCGCGGATCGCGACGACCACGGCCGGCGACTGCGCCACGACCACCACGCCCAGCACGAGCGAGACCAAGAGGCCCGAGGTGAGCGGCATCGCCTCGAGGAATTCGATCTGGCTGCGGAGCGCGAACACGACGCCAGCGAGCAGCAGCGCCGTGCCCACCACGCCGATCAGCGAGATCCACGCGATGGATCGCAGGAGCGGCCGCATCGCGCGGAAGTCCATCTCCGAGCCCGCGGTGAGCGCGATGAGCGAGATGGCCATCCCGTTCACGAGGCCCATGTCACGCACCGTGCCCGCATCGAGGAACGAGAGGACCGCAGGCCCGGCGACGATGCCCGTGGCGAGGTAGCCGGTGAGCTTGGGCAGGCCCACGGTGGAGGCGAGCCTTCCGACGAACCACGAGCACACGAGCACGAAGCCCACGCCGAGGACCAGGGCCGCCGCGCGCTGGCCGACGCTCGCCGTCGTGTCGATCGTGTGCACGGCCTGCATGAGGGCGCCCACGGCGAGCACGAGGAGGATGCGCTTGATCGCGCTCACGTCGCCCCCCGGTCGTCGTGGCTCGCGCTCGGCGATGCCGGGGCAGGGGGCGTGACGGAGACTCGACGCCGCGCGCCGAGCTGCACCACGAGCTCCATCGCGATCGAGCCGCCGATCACCGCGGTGACCAAGGCGCGTACGGCGGCGGACTCGTAGAGCGTCTGCGCGGTGATGACGAACGCGATCGCCAGCTGCCCCATCGGCGGGAGCGCGAGATCACCGTCCGGTGCCTCGTCGAGACACTCCGGCCGGTTCTCGATCGGGAGCGAGCGCGCCACGCGCGCGCCCGCGTAGCGCCCCACCGTGCGGGCCACGAGGAAGAGCGGCAGCACGAGCCAGCCCGCGAGCTCCTCCGGACGCCAGAGCGCGCCGACGAAGATCAGGAACAGGTGATAGATGGGCCGCTCGAGGCGCGCGAACGCCTCCTCCATCTCGCGCTTGTCGGTGCCCGCCGGCAGGTTGCGGAAGAGCACACCGGCGAGGAAGCACACCACGAGCGGCGGCAGCTGGAAGACGGCGGCCATGCCCGAGGTGAAGGCGACGAGACCGAGCAGGAGCGACGCGCGCTCGGCGCGGGAGTCGGTGCCTCGGATCACCGCGTCGGTGAGGAGGCCGAGGACCGCGGCCATGCCGAACGTGACGAAGACCCAGCCCACGGCCGGTAGCACCCAGCCCGTGTCGTCGCCGACTGGGCGGAGCCACGCCGCCATGCACGCGAAGGCGATGATCACGACGACGTCGTCGAGCATGCTCATCGTGTGCACGAGCTGGAGGGCGCGCGCGCTCGTGGTGCGCGCGAGGTGCGCGAGGGGGGGCGCCGACAGGGCCCCCGCGAGACCGAGCATCACGGCGTCTCGCGTCAGCGAGATGTGATCGGTGCTCAGGCCCATGCCCCAGAGCGTCGCGCCCGCGAGCGCGGTGATGAAGAAGAACGGCAGGGCGGTGACGAGGATCACCACGGTGCCCGTGCCGCGAGGCACCGCGGCGGTCGCGCGGGAGTCGAGCTGGAAGCCCGTGTGGAACCCGATCCAGCCGAGGCCGAATTGGAGGATGGGCGTGAGGCGCGCGACCGTGTCGACGCTGAGGATGTCGATGCCTGGCGCGTGCGCGAGGAGCCCGAGGAGGACGAACGGAAAGCCGCTCGTCATCACCTGCGCGACGCCGAGCCGCTCTTCGAGCTGACGGACCCGTCGGTGACCGCCGAGCCATGCGAGGGCGAGGAGGGCCACGAGGCCGAGGAGCGTGCGCACCACGTCGCCGGTCGCCTCGGCGGGGGCGCTCGTGGCGGGCGGGTGCGCGGGCTCGGACGCGAGGGACGACGGCCCCGCGTCGATCGTGTCGGTCGCGCCCGCGTCGATGGTGCCGCCGTCGATCGTGCCCGCATCGAACCTGCCCGCATCGACCGTGCCCGCGTCCATCGCGCTCGCGTCGAACGTGTCGCTCGTGCCGGCATCGATCGGCCCTGCGGCGTCGAGCGCGCCCGGGGCCCCGGATCCCCCGGATCGGGCGGCGATCCACGCGTCGGGGCCCTCCTGCGCCGTGGCCACGCGCGGCGCGCCGAGCGCGGCCCACACGGCGAGCGCGAGCACGACGGGGCGCAGAGAGCATGCGCCACGCTGGCAGAGATCCTCGACCACCGACGCACTCTACACAGCCTCGCGTGGCGCGTCTTCGCGAGCGCGCTGCGCGACGACGAGATTTGACCCCCTCCCAGGGTCGGGGAATCCTCACGTCGATGCTCAGGCGCCGTCTGCCTGCGCCGCGCTCGGTCGCGGCCCTCGTCTCCGCGATGCTCTTGGCGACGAGCGTGTGGGCGACTCTCGCGAGTGGCTGCGAGACGCGCCTGCTCTCGCTCACCATCGACGTGCAGACCGATCTCGTGCCGTCGCTCGAGGTCGGCCTGCTCGAGGTCGAGGTGCTCGAGGGCGACGTGCCTCGAGGCACGACGAGCGTGCGGGCGCGCCGCACCGCCGTGATGCCGCAGCTCCCCGAGGCTGGGGAGTACCAGCGCGGTCGCCGCATCGCGGAGCTCGGCGGCATGAGCCCAGGCGTGTACACGGTGCGCGCGATCGGTCGCCGACCTGCGCCGCCGGGGGCGCCCGAGGACGGTGGCACCATCCTCGCGGAGCGACGTGTCGTGATCCTGCTCGATCGCGATCGCGTCGTGCGGGTGGTGCTCGGTGCGAGCTGCGTCGGCGTCACGTGTCCCGGCGTGGGCGATCCGGACGAGGCGACGCAGTGTCTCAACGGGCGGTGCGTCGATGCGGCGTGCGATCCGTCGCTTCCTACCGCGGGGCGGGATTGCTGCGCGGGCATCGGCTGCGTGGAGCTCGCGCTCTGCCAGGACGCGAGCGACTGCGACACCGCGCCGTGTGCGCAGCCGCGCTGCGTGGATGGCGCGTGCATCGCCGAGGATCTCCCCGGTTCGTGCGCACCCGACGAGTACTGCGATCGGAGCGCGCGGGCGTGTCTGCCACTGCCTGCGTCTCTTCGTCCCGACGCCGGGGCGCCCGACGCCGGTGCGCTCGATGCCGCCGTGCTGCTCGATGCCTACGTGGAGCCGGGCGAGGACGCAGGCGCGTTCGACGCGTGGCTCTGTCCCGCGGAGATCTGCGGCAACGGCGCGGACGACGACTGCGACGGGACGAGCGACTGCATGGACGCCGACTGCGTGGGCGCGAGCTGCGACGACGGCGAGCCGTGCACGCACCACGACGTGTGCACTGCGGGCGGCAGCTGCGCGGGCACGGCGATCACGTGCACGTCGAGCGAGTGCGTGACCCGCGCCTGCAACGGCAGCGCGACCTGCACCGAGACGCCGCGCTCGGGGGCGTGCACCGACGACGGCAACGCGTGCACGAGCGACGTGTGCTCGGCCGGTCGATGCGCGCACAGCGCGCGCGCCGACGGCAGCTCGTGCGGCACGGGCCGACGCTGCTGCGCCGGGGCCTGTACGAACCCAGCGACCGACGCGAATCACTGCGGCGTGTGCGGCGTCGACTGCGGCTCACACGCCTGCGTGGCCGGCGCCTGCCGATGCGCGGCCAACGCCGAGTGTCGTAGCTACGGCTACGGGAGCGCCGCGACCTGCTACGACCCCGGCGACGGAAACGGGATGCGCTGTCAGTGCGTGTGCAACGCCGACTCCGCGTGGCGAGGCACGTGCGGTGAGTGCCCCGGCGCCGCCCAGTGCGATCAGGTGAGCGGCCTCAACGTCTGCTACTATCCGTAGCGATCAAGCTGTGATTCGTAGCTTCGTCGTCCGCCCGGCTGCGGACGGGCGACGCTCTGCATCCGCTCTTCTACGGCACCGTCGCTGTGCCGAGATCTCCGTCGTGGTCTCGGACGCCTCACCCCCCTGGCGAGCCGCCTTCGCGAGGTCCGCTCTCTCGCTTCTTGCGGAGGAACACGAGCAGTGCGGCGAGGCTGCCGAAGCCGATGAAGACGCAGGAGCAACCGCTGCACAGGAAGAGGTCGTCTTCGCTCGGCCCGAAGTGACAGCCCGAGTGGCTCGGCTGAAAGCCCGGGGGGCATGGATCGACGGCGTCGGCGCGGACGAGCGTCGCGGGGCCGAGCAGCAGCGTGCCCGTGGAGAGGAGCGTCGCGAGCGCGACCTTCAGGACGTGGCGCGGCATGCGCGGATGCTCGCACGTCTCCATTCGAGCCGGCACGAGCGGCGCGTTCCCTCGCCTTCAGAAGAGCACCACGTCGAGATCGATGCCGAGCAGGTACGCAGCGTCGTCGCCCTCGACCCAGTCGTCGACGACGTAGAACCACGGGCGGAGCTCGAGGCCCACGTGCGAGTCGACCGCGAGGGATACGGGGTAGCTCCATCCGAAGTAGAACGCTGGCGGCAGGGTGGGGTGGGTGATCACGCCGAGCTCGGGGAGGAGCGAGAAGTAGAACGCGCCCACGCGCAGCGGCTCTCGCGCTTCGCCCCAGCGCGCGCTCAGGCTGGCGCCGACCATGACCGACAGCTGGTCGAACGAGGTGCCGAGCATGCCCGGCAGGACCCGCACGCGGAGCTCTCCGCCGAGGACGTTGCCGAAGAGGAGCTGCAGGATCTCCTCGTTGTCCCACTCGAAGCCGACGTGGAATGCCAGGGCAGCGAAGATCGAGGGCAGCCCCACGGTCGTCTCGGGCCGCAGGCCGATCCCGCCGCCCAGCGTCACCTCGAAGCGCCAGTCGCCTTCATGGAGGTGGAGGGACGGCGGCGGGGCGGGCGGCGCAGGCTGCGGAAGGTAGCCGTCGAGCATCGCGATCCGCCGGTCGGCGCGGACGGCGTCGTGCATTCGCGCGAGGCCGTCTCGATCGGTGGGGAGCTCGCCCACGGACGCGACCGAGCGCTCGAGGTGCAGGATCAAGCCGCCCGAGGGACAGCGCTCGCCCGAGCAAGCCTCGGCGTGGTGGATGGGCGCGCACTGGCCGCTCGCGTAGGAGCAGACGCTCACGCTGCCCTCGGGCATCGCCGGAACGTAGGCGCGGTCGTCGGCCACGAGGATCGCGGGCGAGTCGGCGAAGACGCCGAGCGCATGCGCCGCGCGACTCGCTTCTTGCGCGTGCGAGATCACCGGGCAGCCGAGCAAGGTCAGAGCGCCCACGAGACCGCCGGCGAGGGCGGCCGGGCCAGTGCAGCGAGCACGGGCGGGGCGAGAGCGGAGGGGAAGCATCGGGCTGGCCTCGAGAAGCATCGCGCCCATCCGACGCGCGAGGGCGTCGGGCGATCTACGCGGCGCCGCGGAGACCGTGCACCCCACGTCCGGAGGGATCCGCGCCGTGGCGCAGCGCAGACGGGTCGAGTTCGTGGCGGTCCCGCCGCTGGAAGACGTAGGCTGGCGCCATGACGACGAGCACTCCGTCGCTGCCGCCGGGGCCGCCAGCTTCCACCCGAGCGCTGCTCGCGCTGCCAGCGCTCGCCGGCGCCTTCCGGGTCGTGGCGGGACGCCAGGGGCTCGATCGCACGCTCACGCACCCACGCATCCAGAAGTCGGGGCTCGTGCTCGCGGGGCACCTGCACGGGATCGTGCCCTCGCGCATCCAAATCTTCGGCGAGACGGAGCTCACCTACTTCGAGACGCTCTCGCCAGAGGCTCGTCGCGAGCGGGCCCGGCTGCTCTTCTCGCTCTCGCCCTCGCTCGTGGTGCTGACGCGCGACGTCGAGGCGCCCGCAGAGCTCCTCGAGGCGGCCGAGGCGTCGGGCTCGCCGCTCGCGATCGCGGTCGCGCGCTCGAGCCAGGCGATCACGCTGCTCCATCACGCGCTCGATGGACTGCTCGCGCCGAGGGAGTGGCGGCACGGCGTGATGGTCGAGGTCTACGGCGTCGGCATCCTGCTCGTGGGGCCGAGCGGCATCGGCAAGAGCGAGTGCGCGCTCTTCCTCGTCGAGCGCGGCCATCGCCTCGTCGCCGACGATCGCGTGGAGATCACGTCGGCGCCGGACGGAACGCTGATCGGTCGTCCCGCGCCGCTCCTGCGCCATCACCTCGAGATCCGAGGCCTGGGCATCCTCAACATCCGCGACCTGTTCGGTGCCACGGCCGTGCGCGACGAGGCGCCGCTGCACCTCGTGATCGAGCTCAAGTCGTTCGAGCGGCACGACGACGCCGATCGCCTCGGGATCGACGATGTGACGACGCTGCTCCTCGGGCAGGCGATCCCGCTCGTGACCATCCCGGTGCGACCGGGCCGCGACATGGGCGTCCTGCTCGAGGTCGCGGCGCGCAACCAGCTCCTCAAGCGCTCGGGCCACCACGGCGCGCGCGCGTTCGTGGAGCGCCTCGAGAAGGCGACCCTCAAGTGACGCTCCGCGAGAGGGCCTCAGGCGCGGCGGGCGGGACGAGGAGCGGTGCGCGCGACGTGCCGCGAGGAGAGGGGACATGAGTCGGGCGACGGAGAGCGCCGAGCAGCGTCTCGAGCGCTTCGGGCGCACGCTGGGGCTCGAGCGCAAGCACCTCGCGGCGGCGGCGGCCATCGTGGGCGCCACGCTGCTCGTGCTCAAGAGCTTCGGGCGGCCGTGGTGGTGCGCGTGCGGGAGCCTGGTCCCGTGGTCGTCGGACATCAACGGAAGCCACAATTCCCAGCACTTCGTGGATCCGTACTCCGCGAGCCACTTCGAGCACGGCCTCTTCTTCTTCGTGTTCCTGCTGCTCTTTCCCCGCGTCTCGCTCGCGTGGCGCACGGTGATGGCCGCGAGCATCGAGTGCGCGTGGGAGCTGCTCGAGAACTCGAGCTTCATCATCGATCGCTACCGCACGGCGACCGTCTCGGCCGACTACTACGGCGACGCGGTGCTCAACTCGTTCTCGGACGTGCTCTTCGCGACGGCGGGCTTCGTGTTCTCGTGGTGGGTCGTGCGGAACGCGCGCCTCGGCTGGCCCGTGTGGATCGCGACCGTCCTCGTGTGCGAGCTCGGCATGGTCTTCACCGTGCGCGACAGCCTCGCGATCAACGTCGTGATGCTCACGCACCCGGTCGAGGCGATCCGCGTGTGGCAGTCGGGCGGCTGACGTCGGCAGCGGGCCGCGTCCGAGCGCGAGGCGCGCAGGAGCGAAGCGAGGAGAACCCGGCGCACAGCGACGAAGTTGCGAGCACGGGGAGAACCCGGAAGGAGCGAAGCGACGACGATCGAACAGGAACCTCGAGGTGCGCGTCGCGACGCCACCGCGCGTGAGCCTCGGCATCGTCGCGTCTGATCGGATTCTCGAATTCGCAGAGCGCGAGCTCGCCGTGCCTCACGGACGCATCCTCAGCGGCGCGAGACAGTCCGTTCCTGCTTCCGTCGAACAGGAACATGGAGGCACGCGCCGCGACGGGGGCTCGCGTGAGCCTCTGCATCCCCGCGTCTGTATGGACCCTCCAGAAACTCAGGGACCGAGAAAGAATCGATCCGGGGCGCCTGTCGCGGACGTGAGCGGGCTGTGAGCGGCCTGGGCGGCTCACACGATGCCCTGCGTTGCGTCGGCCCCCTCGCGTCGCCTCGCGACTCGTTGAGATCGCGGAGGCTCTCGCGAGCTCCTCGGAGCTGCTCGAAGTGCTGATGGTTCCAGAAATTCTGCGGCGTCCCGTTCCGGAAATTCTGCGGCTCCTCGAAGGAAGGAGCGCGCGTGATGTTCGTGATGATCGCGATGATGATTGCCGGGATGGCGACGACGTTGGGCAC
>JAIBCE010000248.1 GCA_019694315.1 Sandaracinaceae bacterium | reverse complement strand
GCGTCGTTCTCAGGGCTCGATCCGGCCTCGGTCCCTTTCGAGACCATCGACGACGCGGCGAGCGCAGCCCTCGCCGACGGTCACACCGGCACTGCGCTGCGCCTGCTCCAGCACATGCGCGCCGAGGCCGACGGAGCCGGCGAGCGCGACGCGTGCGAGCGCATGATCGCGGTCTACGAGGCGCTCGGTCGACCGACCATGGCGAGGCGCGTCGAGGCGCACCTACGGCTGTCGCTCTTCACCTGACGGCTGTCGCGCTTGCCCTGGCGGTTGTCCGAGGGTCACGCGTTCGCCTCGTCGGTCAGTCCATCACGTCGCCGAGGGCCTCTTCGCCGCTCGGGGGCGCGGGGTCCTGTGCGGGCTCGGGCGGCGGCGCGCTCGAGGGGGCGGGCGTCGCGAGCTCCACGTCTTCGAGCTGAGCCCGCAGACGGGCGATCTCTTGTCGAAAGCGGCCCTGCACGCTCGAGGGCAGCATGCGGCCGGGGCCGTTGAGCTCGCGCGCGGGATCGACGAAGCGGCCGTGGCGCTCGAGGCCGAAGTGGAGGTGCGGACCGGTCGAGCGACCGGTCGTGCCGACGTAGCCGATGAGCTGTCGCTGGTTCACGTGCTGCCCTCGCGCGAGGCCGGGCGCGAAGCGCGAGAGGTGCGCGTAGTGGCTCTCGTAGCCGCCCTCGTGCGAGAGCGAGACCAGGTTGCCGTTGGGCCCGCGCTCGCCCGCCCACGTGACGGTGCCATCGGCCGCGGCCCACACGGGCGTGCCCGTGGCGGCGGAGTAGTCGATGCCGTTGTGCGGCATGATCCGGTGCAGCACGGGGTGCATGCGTCGGGGATCGAACGGCGAGCTGATGTGATCGTAGTGGAGCGGGGTGCGGAGCCAGCCGCCGTGCACGGCGCGCCCCGTCTCGTCGTAGAAGTCGTCGAGGTCCGCGCGCGGCGCGAAGTGAAAGGCCTGGAGCACACCGCGGCGCTGGCTGCGGTACTCGAGCGCGTGCACGGTGCCGTAGCGCAGGAGCTCGCCGTCGATGCGCTCCTCGGTGACGAGCAGGCGGAAGGTGTCGCCGGGGCGCGTGTCGGTGTTGAAGTTGATGCGGCCCTCGAAGACCTCGACGAAGGTGCCGACGAGCGTGCGGCCGAGGCCGATCGTCTCGAGCGCGTCGCCGAGCGAGGTGCTCACCGTGCCGCCGCGCGCGAGATCGATCCGCTCGATCGGCACCTCGACCTGCGCGCCGTGGAAGGCGCCGTCGGGGCCGCGTCGCGCCTCGTAGATCTGCGTGATCGACGCGCGGTACTCGAAGCGCTGGAGCACGCCCGCCCCGTCGCGCTCGATCACGAGCTCGTGCACCGGACGACAGCGTCGGAAGTCCATCACGCCGGTGAGCGCGGTGATCACCGCGTCGGCGTCGGCGCCCGCGAGGCCCGCCGCGATCAGCGCGGGACGAAAGCCCGCGCTCTGTCCGAACTGGTGCACCGTGCGCGTGCCCTCGGGCAGCTCCTCGGTGGCGACCGCGGGGGAGGGCACGAAGGCGTCGGGCGGGGGCACCGCGGCGTCGACGGGCGGGGTGTAGCCCACGGTCGTGGGGACCGTGGCCTGGGGCTCGCGGTCCGCCGGGCGCTCGTCGCCCCCCATGAACGACGCCAACCCCACGCCCGCGGCGACGACGACCAGCGCTCCCACCGCGGCGCCGATCAGCAGCCAGCGCCGGCGTCGCTCGCGCTCGATCTCTTCGCGCAGGAGCGGCACGCCCAGCGAGGGCAGGGGGCGCAGCGTGGGCACCGAGGGCGGGGTCTCGTCGGTGGCCATGCGGGGCGCAGGTTTAGGAGGGGGGCGCGACGGGCGCAAACGAGGGCCAGCCGCCACGGGCGCGCGCACGGCGCCGATCAGCGACGCGCGAGCAGCCCCTCGCCCTCGCAGAACGCGAAGAACGCCTCGGCCTCCGGCGCGGGGAAGACCTCGCGCATCGGCGCGCCCGCGTGGTAGCGCGTGAACACGGCGCTGAAGCCCTCGGGGTCGGCGTCGAACCAGCGCATCGCGAGATCGCTGCCGCGCTGGATGCGCTCGAAGCGGAGCTTGGCCACGAGCAGGGCGGTCAGGCGGCGGCCGTCGTCGTGCACGCGCTCGGCGTGCGAGAGCTCGTCGAGGTACCCGTCGTCGTCGAAGGGCGCCGGCGTCGTGACCGGGCGCGCGAACGGCACCGGCCAGCGGCTCGCAGCGTCGCTCGGGGGCGCGCTCACGAGGGCGCGGAGTCGATCGAGCTCCCCACCGAGGCGCGCCACGTCCTCGGGGGTGGAGACGGTGCCCTCCATGCGCTCGAGCGTCACGCCGCGCAGGCTCGTGCAGCGCGGCAGCGCCTCCGCGAGCAGCGCCCACACGGCCTCGGGCACGTCGTGATCGTGGCCGTCGAGGCGCATCGAGCGGCCCGAGGGGAGCCAGCGCGGATCGCTCCACGAGCCGCCGGCCACGTGGATCTCGATCACCTTCGAGAGATCGATCGTCGCGAGCCACTGGCGCGCGTCGTAGCCGAGCGTCTCGGCGTTGAGCACGAGGTTGTGGAGGTCGAGGAGGAGGTGTCGTCGCGCGCCGCCCGCGAGCGCGTCGCGCAGCATCCACGGCTCGTGCTCGGGGGCGTCCCACGCGAAGTGGAACGCCGTGTTCTCCACGCCCACGTCGGGCACCACGCCCTGCATGCGATCGAGCGTGGCCTCGAGCGCGGCGCGAGTGCGCGCGCTGGCGCCCATCGGCACGGGCAGCGCCACGTAGCGTGGGCCCTTCTGGCTCGGCAGCATCGTGGCGCCGAGGTGATCGGTCCACCACGCGAACGCGAAGGTCTCGTGATCGCGAGCCACGCGCTCGAGCCAAGCCTCGCGTCGCGCCTCGTCACCCGGCGGGCTCGCGCACATGGAGAGGGCCGTGGAGTGCGCGACGAACGGCAGGCCACGCGTGCGCTCGGCGGCGAAGCGCGCGAAGAAGCCGTTCGGGTGCAGGCGACCCGCGCGATCGACGGTCCAGATCGTCTCCGGCGCGAGCTCCAGGTAGTCGACGCGATCGAGCAGCGGCGCGGTGAGCGCGAGGTGGGCCTCGTCGGGCTGCAGCACCCAGCCGATCGGGATGCTCATGGCCGCGCGACCGCGAAGAAGTGGAGGAAGCGTCGCGCGCGCGGCGGCACGTGCCCCATGCCGCAGTCGTAGCCGCCCACCAGCGGCGCCTCTTCCACGTACACGCCGCAGCCATCGTCCGTGGCCCAGTACGAGCCCCGGATGCGGTGCGT
The DNA here is from genome assembly GCA_019694315.1 of Sandaracinaceae bacterium. Classification (GTDB taxonomy): domain Bacteria; phylum Myxococcota_A; class Polyangia; order Polyangiales; family Sandaracinaceae; genus JAFLCL01. The sequence goes on along the minus strand of JAIBCE010000248.1, from coordinate 8,876 downwards.
GCGCAGCGAGCCGACCGTGCGCTGCCGAGCCGCGTCGCGCTCCGCGGCGGCCAGCGCGGCCACGCGCGCGCCCAGGCCCTCGTGGAGCAAGGTCGCGAGCGTCCCGATGCGCCGATCGATCGCGTCGTCGAGCACGGCGTCCGAGGCGTTCCAGTCGGTCGGCATCGGCGGCAGGGGCGCGTCGAGGGCGCGCACGCTCGCGGGCACGCTCGATGGATCGACGAGCACGAGGAGCGGCTCGCCCGCGGGGGCTTGCGGCACGAGCTGCCTCAGCGCTGCAGGCGTCGCGCACGCGAGCTCGGCCACGCCGAGCGCCAGGAGCGCCTCGTCGGGGCCGTGCAAGATCAGCGATCCGAAGGCGCCTCCGCGATCCCAGCGCGCCGCGTTGTCCTCGGGGATCACGAGCACGAGCAGCGGTCGATGCGCGCGCTGCGCTGCGCGATACGCCTCGGAGAGGCCCGCGAGGAGCGCGTCCTCGGGCGGGCGATCCTGCGCGAAGGCGCGGAGCGCGCCCACGAAGGGGCCGAGCGCGAGCGAGGTGAGAGAGCTTCCGAGGAGGAGGCGTCGCTTCATCGCGATCCTCGACGTACCACGCGCGCGTTCGATCCGTCCCCACCCTGGCGTCGCGTGTGCGCGACCAGCCTCACAGCGTGAGTCACTTGCATGGCCCCGCGCCGCTCGCAGCGATCCATCCGAGTGGCACGTGCGCTCACAGTGGGTTGCCGTTGGGGGCGAAGAAGTAGAGGAAGCGCTGCGCGCGCTCGGGCGTGTGGCCCATGCCGCAGCCGATGCCGCCGGTCTCCGGGACCTCCTCGACGTACACGCCGCAGCCGGCCTGGCGCGCCCAGTACGAGCCGCGGATGCGATGGGCCCGGTACGTGTCCACGGCGCGCTGGCGCGCAGCATCCCGCTCGGTCGCCGAGAGGAGCTGGAGGCGCGCGGCGAACGCCGCCGAGACGGCCGCCTGGATCACCGCGATCTGCTGGTCGACCCGCGCCTCCATCTGGGCGTAGAACGCATCCCAGCGGTCCTCGCCGGAGGGATACGGGATCTCGGCCGGAAGGCTCGGATCGATCGTGGTCACCGTCGCCGGGACGTGGCCCGCATCGATCACGAGCATGAGCGGCTCACCGGCCGGGGCCTGCGGCACCAGCTGACGGACCACCGCCATCGTCGCGCAGGTGACCTCGCACGTGCCGATCGCGCTCATCGCCTCGTCGGAGCCGTGGTTCAAGAACGCCCCGAGCGCGCTCCCGCGCTCCCAGCGCGCGCCGTTGTCCTCGGGGATCACGAGGACGAGGAGCGGACGATGCGCGCGCTGCGCGGTCCGGTACGAGTCGGAGAGCCCCGAGAGCGCGCCGTCCTCGGGCGTCGCGTTCTGCGCGAAGGCGCGGCTGATCAGCGAGGGCCAGGCGACGGTGCCGATCCCGGCGCCTACCGCCGTGGTGCTGGAGAGGAGGAATCCGCGACGCTTCATGCTGGCTCCTCGGAGCGCTCGCTCCGTGCGATCGTGAGGTGGCTCTGACGCCTGAGACGCTCGTCGAGCGAGGACGGTCGTCAGGGATCGAAGGGGGCTGGCACCATCGCGTCCAGGACGGGCGCCTGTCGCCTACGCGTGATCGTGGCCACCGGCATCGTACGGAAGCGCAGGCCCGAAGGATCCTCGAGCTGGTCGTCGCCGCGCGCGTGCACCGTCACCACGCCGTCCTCGAAGCGGAGCAGGAGCTGTCCCTGGCGATCGAGGTCGAAGGTGCCGCGCCGATCGAGGCCCGTCCCCGTCATGTGCAGGCCGCCCTGCGCGTCGAGCACGAGCACCACGTCGTCGGCCACATAGGCGCCCACGAAGGCCGCGAGATCGGTCGGTGACGCCGTGCTGGGCGTCTCGCCCTGGGCCTCGAGCCCCACCGCGGTCCGTGCGGCCCAGCCCTCGTCGCCACCACCGGCGAGCCAGGCCGACGACGCCGTCTCGACCCCACGCGGCGGTGCCGTCCACGGGCTCACGGAGCCGACGAGCTCCGGGAACAAGAGGGCGGTCCACATCGCGTTCTCGCCGTCGATGAGGAAACGACCATCGGGCAGCGGCACCGCCTGCACGCCCGCCAGCTCTGCGAACGAGAGGGCCTGCGCGCGATCGCCGTCGAGCACCAACCGCCCCGGATCCACCCCGTGCCGAACGCGCCCCTCCGCTCCCTCGATCGCCACGACCTCTCCGGGCGTGGTCTCGAGCGACTCGTGGTGCAGGCCTCGCCTCACCTCGACCCGTCCTCGCGAGGGCACCGCGATCGGGCCCTCGTCCGCCTGCGCCTCGCCGTCGACGGCGATCTCGATGCCCGCCGCGCGCGCCTCGTCGTCGAGCAGCACGAGCGCGGTGCCCGAGGCCTCCACGCCGGAGCAGCCGCACAGCGCGAGGGCCGTGCCGACGAGCACTGCCGCTCGCTCGCCCACCACGTTCGTTCTCGAGGGTTCGGTCATCATGGCCTCTCACGCTCCGACAGTCTCGGGCCCCACGGGTTCCCGGCGGGCTGCCGGCCGGGCCGCTCCCTCCGACCCCGTCGCTCGCCGTGGCTTGGGCGCGTGGCGCGGGTTGGGCGTTCTGTGTAGTCTCGCCGCCCTTCCTTCATGACCGGCACCGACACACCGAGCACCGCGGCCTCGGCCGACGCGTCCCCAGGCACCGCAAAGGCGAGCACGCGTGAGCGCGCATGGCTCGGGGGCACGCTCGCGGTGCTGTCGATCCTGATTCTCTGGGGGCTCCCGAGCTACGGCATCTGGGATCCCTGGGAGCTCGGCACCGCCGACGACGCCCGACACCTGCTCGAGGGCGAGCACGTCGACACCGTCCGCGGACCGCTCGGCGCGTGGCTCGTGGCCCGCTCCTTCGGCCTCTTCGACGTGCACGAGTGGTCGGGCCGGCTCCCCATCGCGCTCTCGGCGATCCTCCTGCTCGGCGTGGCCGCGGGTCTCGGGCACCTCTACCGCGACCTGCGCCGCGGCACCTACCTCGCCATCGCGCTCGCCACGACGCCGCTCTTCCTCCTCAACGCCCGTCACATGATGGGCCTCGCGCCGGGCTTCCTCGCCTCGGGCCTCGTGTTCGCGTGCGCGTCGCTCCTCGCGTTCCCGCCCCGCGCCGCCTCGTCGATGGCGTGGCGCGGAGGGCTGGGGGTGGGGCTGGTCCTCTCGATCGGCCTCGCGACGCTCGCCAACGGCGTGCTCCTCGGCGTGGCCCCCGCGCTGGTGGCCGTGGCCGCCGCCGTGGTCGCGCGCCTGCCCTGGGACGAGGCGCCGCTGGCCCTGCCGGCCGAGCCGAGCGCGCGTACGGAGCGCTTGATCCAGTGGGCGATCGTCGCGGTCGCGGCCGTGGTGGCGATCGGCACGCTCCTGGCCGTGATGGCCAACGCCGAGGGCTACTCCGCCTGGACGGGCGGCGTGCCGCGCGGTCAGACGCCCCCCACGTTCGAGCTGCCGATCGAGGCGCTCTTCCACTCGTTCGCGCCGTGGAGCGCCGTCCTGCCGCTCGCGGCCGGCTACGTCATGACGCACGGCTCGATCCGCGTCTCGGCGGGCCGCGCCGAGGAGAGCGATGCGGGCGCGATTCGGGGCGTCGATCTCGCGGCGCTCGCCTGGAGCGGTCTCGCGCTCGGCGCGCAGTCCGTGCACAGCGCCCGCTACGGCGACGGCGCGTTCGTCGCGGTGCTCGGCCTCGCGTGGATGGTCACCTCGTTCCTCCGCCACGCCGAGGAGACCTCGCGCGGCGAGAGCTGGGCGCGCGGGCTCGTCGCGCTCCTGCTCATCCTGCTCCTCGTCCGCGACTTCCGCGGCTATCCGGGCTCGCCCGTCGATGGACTCTCGCTCCGCTCGTTCACGATGCCGGAGGTCTTCAACCCGTCCGGCGGCTGGGCGGCCACGCTCGGGCTCTTCGGCCTCGCGGCCTTCTTCGGCCTCGCCTCCGACGTCACGGCGCGGCCCGTCTCGTACGTCTCGGCGATGGGCGCGAGCTCGCTCGGTGGCGCGATCCTCCGCGCCTCTGTGCCCATCGAGCTCCTCCGAGCGCAGTGGGCGCGCGGGCTCGGCTATCGCGCCTGGCTCCTCGTCGGCGCCCTCGTGGTCGCGCTCTTCGTGGGCTTCGGCGTGGTGGCGGTGGTGATCGAGCTCGGCATGCACGGCACCGACGACGAGAGCATCCTCGCTGTCACCGGCAGCGCCATCCGCACCACGCTCATCGTGAGCGGCGTGGCCACGGCGATCTTCGCGGGCGCGGGCGGCTTCTTGCGACGACGGCCCGCGATCCCCGAGACGCCGGGCCGAGCGCGGGCGCGGGGCGTCGTGCTCGCGCTCGGCGCGCTCAGCCTCGGCGTGCTGCTCGGGGCCGGGATCTTCAGCGGAATCGGGGCGAATTCGCTCGCGGTCCGCGTGGGCGAGGTGCTCCTCGCGGTGCCCTTCGGCGTCGTGATCCTCATCGGCCTCGGCCGCACGGCCTACCACCTCATGACCTCGCTCCGGAGCGCGTCGCTCCTGCCGATGCTCGTGAGCGCGGTGCTGCTCGCCGCGTGGTTCGTGGTGCGCTTCCACCCCCAGGCCTCCGCGCACTTCTCGCCGCGCGAGGTCTACGACACCTACAACGCGCTCGCGGCCGACGACGAGCCGCTCGGCGAGTACCAGGTCGGCGGCCGCGCCGCGGCCTATTACGCCGAAGGCGAAGTGGAAGAGCTGCGAGGTGAAGGCGACGTGCTCGCCTTCCTCGCGCGCCCGACGCGCGTGTGGCTGGCGCTGCCGGCCGAGCAGCTCGCGCAGCTCGATCGCAGCTATCGCCAGCGCGCGAACCGACATCTGTTCGTGGCCGACGCGCGCAACGCGCGCGTGCTCCTCGCGACGAACTCGCCGATCGAGGGGCGCGCCGACGAGAACTACCTCGCGGGCTTCGTGCTCGACGCGCCGCCGGCCATCCAGCACATGGTCAACGCGAGCTACGACCGACGCATCGAGCTCGTGGGCTACGATCTCGAGCTGCCGGGCGGAGACACGGTGGGCCCCGGTCAGTCGTTCGCGGTCACCTGGTACTGGCGCTGCGTCACGCCCGTGCCGGGCGGCTACCAGCCCTTCCTCCACGTCGATGGCTTCGGTCAGCGCCTCAACGGCGATCACGAGCCGGTCAACGGGCGCTATCCGGTGCGCATGTGGAGCGAGGGCGACATCGTCGTCGATCGCCAGGAGCTCCGCGTCCCCGCGAATTTCCCGCCCGGCGACTACACGTTCTTCATCGGCTTCTACAGCGGCGAGAGCCGCCTCGAGGTCGTCGAGGGCCCCAAGGACGACGCCAACCGCGTCGCCGCCGGCCGCCTCCGCGTGCGCTGAGCTCGCTGGGCCGAGGGCCCTCGAGCTCCGAGCGGCGTGACGCGCCCACGTGCGTGGCGCATCCTCGCGCCGCATGACCACGCGCGTCGCCGTCCTCGGAGCCACCGGCTACACCGGTGCGGAGCTCCTGCGTCTCCTCCTCCAGCACCCCGAGGTGCGCGTCACCGAGATCGTCGGACAGAGCAAGTCCGGCCAGCGCGTGAGCGCCGTGCTTCCCGCGCTCGCGGGGCTCGTGAGCGGTGAGGTGGCGAGCTACGACGCCGCGCGCATCGCGAAGAACGCCGACGTCGCCTTCGCGTGCCTGCCGCACGGCGCGAGCGGCAAGATCGTCGCCGAGCTCCACGCCGCGGGCCTGCCCGTGCTCGATCTCTCGGCGGACTTCCGCCTGCGCGATCCGAAGGTGCACGCCGAGTGGTACGGCCACGACGAGGCGCCCGCGCTGCGCGCCGAGGCCGTCTACGGTCTTGCCGAGCTGAACCGCGAGGCCCTCCGCAGCGCGCGCCTCGTGGCCGTGCCGGGCTGCTACCCGACGGCCTCGAGCCTGCCTCTGGTCCCGCTCCTCGAGGCGGGTCTGCTCGAGGACGGACCGATCGTGATCGACGCCAAGAGCGGCGTGTCGGGCGCGGGCCGTCAGCCCGGCGAGCGCACGCACTTCGCCGAGACCACCGAGGGCTTCCGCGCCTACAAGACCGGCGGATCGCACCGGCACACGCCCGAGATCGAGCAGACGCTGTCGGGGGTCGCAGGCCGCGAGATCCGCGTGAGCTTCGTGCCGCACCTCGTGCCGATGACGCGCGGCATCCTCGCGTCGTCGTACGTGCGGCCCAGGGCCGGTCTGGACGCGGCGAAGGCCACCGAGCTCGCGAGGGCCCGCTACGAGGGCTCGCCGAGCGTGCACGTGCTCGACGCCGGCAGCTGCCCCGACACGCTCTGGGTGCGAGGCTCGAACCGCGCACACCTCTCGTACACGCTCGATGCGCGCACCGGCTGGCTCCACTGCCAGGGCGCGATCGACAACCTGGTCAAGGGCGCCTCGGGCCAGGCCGTGCAGTGCTTCAACCTCATGCGCGGCTACTCCGAGGGCATGGGCCTCCTCGGGGCCGCGATGTGGCCGTGAGCGTGCGAGGCGGCGCGTGAGGGAGCACTCCCTCTCCGAACAGGTGTGCGCTTGCCACGCTGCATCGAGTGAGCAGTGTGCGCGGCGTTCCGCGCACACGAGTGAGCAGGGTGCGCGGCGATCCGCGCGCGTCCGCGGGCGCGCCGGCAGGAGCAGAACGTGAGCTACAAGGACTACTACGAGGTGCTCGGCGTCACGCGAAGCGCATCGAAGGACGACGTCCAGTCCGCGTTCCGCAAGCTCGCGCGCAAGTACCACCCCGACGTGAGCAAGGAGCCCAAGGCCGAGGATCGCTTCAAGGAGATCAACGAGGCCTACGAGGTGCTCAAGGACGAGGAGAAGCGCCGCCTCTACGACAAGTACGGCCCCGCGTGGAAGGCCGTGTCCGAGGGCCGTCAGCCGCCGCCGGGGATGGACGACGTGCGCTTCGACTTCGGCGGCATGGGCGGGCAGGGCTTCGAGGGCGCCGACATCGGCTCGATCTTCGAGCAGTTCTTCGCGCAGCAGCAGACGGGCTTCGGCGGCGGCAACGTGGGAGGCGCGGGCTTCGGTGGCTTCGGCGGCGCGGGCCCGCAGGGCTTCGGTGGGCGCGGTCGTCGTGGTCCTGCGCGGGGCAAGGACATCGAGGCCGCGCTCGAGCTGCGCATCGAGGAGGCGTGGAAGGGCGGGCCGCGCGAGCTGGGCCTGCGCGACGAGACGAGCGGCGGCGTGCAGAAGCTGACCGTGAAGATCCCCGCGGGCGTGCGCGACGGACAGAAGATCCGCCTCAAGGACAAGGGCCAGCGCGGGCCGATGGGCGGGCCTCCGGGCGACCTCCTGCTCGAGGTGAAGCTCCACGCCGACGAGCGCTTTCGTCTCGAGGGCCAGGAGCTCCACACGAGCGTGAGCGTGACGCCGTGGGAGGCCGCGCTCGGCGCGAGCGTGGAGGTGGCGACGCTCGAGGGCGAGGTGCGCCTCAAGATCCCCGCGGGCTCGTCGTCGGGTCGGCAGATCCGCCTGCGCGGCAAGGGCTATCCGCGCGCCGACGGTGAGCGCGGCGATCTCTTCGCGACCGTGCAGATCAAGGTGCCGAGCGAGCTCTCGGAGCGAGAGCGAGAGCTCTTCGAGGAGCTCGCGAAGGTCTCCGGCTTCAAGGCGCGCTGAGCCGCTCGCGTCCTCTTCCCGCGCATGCATGGCCCGTTCGGGTCAGCGTCGATCGGCGGGCTCCGACGTATTCACCTCCGAACGCTCGATGCGCCTCTGGCGCGAGGAGGAACGGAGATGACGACGCGCAACGGATGGCTCGGCACGGCGCTCGTGGGGGCGCTCGTGCTCGCGACCGCTTGGACGACGCGCGCACACGCGCAGGCGCCCGAGCGTCACGTCGACGACAGCTCGATCGCGGTCTCGCTGTGGACCACGACGGGCTCGGGCTCGACGCCCGGCTATCGCTTCCGTGTGCAGCTTCGGGTGTACGGCGAGGGGCTCAGCAGCCATGACGCCGTGCGCATCGAGTACAAGCAGGGCGGCAACGTGCTCGCCACCTTGCGCTGCCCGGTCTCCATGGACAGCGCGCTCCGCGGCGCCGTGCTGCTCGATCAGGATCAGTGCCGATGGGAGGAGGGCGTCCTCACGGCCACGGGCGACGTCGAGATGACGCTCACCTACCAGGACGACAACACCGACTCGATGATCCCGCTGCGCTCGCTCGCGATGCGCGTGGGCCGCTTCTGGAGCTGGTCGGGCATGGAGGGCGGCCGGCCGACGCACTCGGTGCAGTACCAGATCATGGCCGACGACATGCTCACCGCGGGCACCGTGGAGCTGCGCGCGCCGAGCGGCGTGGACACGTACGGGCGCGTGTGGCTGCACTTCTGGGCGGCCGTGCGCGACGAGAACTGGATGCGCGACCCGGCGCTGCGCGGCGCCGTCGATGGCCAGCGCCTCCCCGATCTCACCGGCAACATCCAGTCCTCGAACGCGTCGCTCTCGGCCGAGGATCGTCAATTCGTCGACGGCTCGCAGGAGCAGACGACGCACTACTTCTGGACCCGCTTCTGGGTCGCCGCGATGCTCTGGCACGGGCAGCGCGACTCGGGCACCGATCCGAACGCGGTCTTCGTGAACGAGCACCCCGGGCAGTGGAGCTGTCAGATCCGCTCCGAGGGCGCGACGGTGCGCGAGCTGCGGTTCGTGGTGGGCGCGGATGGTCAGATCGTCCGACACGCCGAGCAGACCGATCCCGCGGGGATCTGGCTGCCGCCGAACGTCTTCCTCGCCGACGTCCGCTTCCCGAGCCCGAACACGTTCGACTTCTCGTTCCAGCCGACCGTCCTTCGTCAGCGCGGCTTCTGGGGCCACGCGTGGGCACAGCCGCAGGCCTTCGCCGCCGAGATGGCGGCGATGCCCGCGGCCGCGGCTCGCA
>JAIBCE010000247.1 GCA_019694315.1 Sandaracinaceae bacterium | reverse complement strand
GCACGGCATGCTCGCGCTCTGCGTCTGCGAGGTGCCCAGCGCGCGATCACGCCGAGGCTCACGCGTGCGTCGTCAGTGGCGCGAACCTCGATGCTCCCGCTCGAAGAAGGCCGAGAGGAACTGGCTCACGCCTGCGAGGTGACGTCCGTGAGGCACGGCATGCTCGCGCCTGCGAGGAGCCCGTCTCAGACGATCATCGAGATCGGTGCTTCGAGGATCTTCTTCAGCGCGGCCAGGAACTTCGCGCCGACCGCTCCGTCGACGACGCGGTGATCGCACGAGAGCGTCATGCGCATGCGCTTGCCGGCGACGATCGCGCCGTCCTTCACGACGGGCTCCTCGCGCACGGTGCCGACCGCGAGGATCGCGCCCTCGGGCGGGTTGATCACCGCGGCGAAGTCCTCGATGCCGAACATGCCGAGGTTCGAGATCGAGAACGTGCCGTTCTGCATCTCCTCGGGCTTGAGCTTCTTGTCCTTCGCGCGCTTGGCGAGGTCCTTCACCTCGGCCGAGATCGCGGCGACGCCCTTCTTGTCCGCGTCGCGCACCACCGGCGTGACGAGGCCGTCGGGCACGGCGACCGCCACGGAGATGTCGACGACCTGATGGAAGAGGAGCTCGGTTCCGAGGAAGGAGGCATTGCACTCGGGCACGCGCCGCAGCGCGATCGCGCAGGCCTTCACGATCAGGTCGTTGACGGAGATCTTCACGCCCTGTTCTTCCAACTGCGCGTTGATCGACGCGCGCGCGTCGAGGAGCGGCTGCGCGTCGACGTCGATCGTCAGGTAGAAGTGCGGGACCGTCTGCTTGGACTCGGTGAGCCGCCGCGCGATGGTCTTGCGCATCTGCGAGACGGCCTGCTTCACGGGCTCACGCCGCTCGAAGCTCGCCGAGGTGCCACCGCTGAACGAGTACGTCGCGCTCGAGGTCGGCGCGCTCACCGCAAGCGCTGCCGCTGTCGAGGCACCGCGCGGCGCGGCGTCGAGGTCGCGCTTGATGATCCGACCGTGCGGCCCCGTGCCCGTGATCGTGCGTAGATCGAGGCCGTGCTCGCGCGCGAGCTTGCGGACGAGCGGCGACGCGAGCACGCGCCCCGTGCTCGTCACGGACGCGGAGCCAGCCGAAGCGCCCACCGGGCCAGCGCCCACGGAGCCAGCGCTCGCCGATCCGGAAGCGCCTGCCTCCCGAGGAGCGGGAGGGGTCGGGGGAGCGGACGCCGGCGCCGCCCCACCACCCGCGGCCACCTGCGCGAGGAGCGCCGTGATGTCGTCGCCCTTGGCGCCCACGATCGCGACGGGCTGATCGGGCTTCAGCGTCGAGCCCTCGGGGACGAGGATCTTGAGCAGCACGCCCTTGTCGAGCGCGCGCCACTCCATCGTGGCCTTGTCGGTCTCGACCTCCGCGACGAGGTCGTCGATGGCGAGCTCGTCGCCCTCTTTCTTCGACCACTTCGCGAGCGTGCCCTCCTCCATCGTCGGAGAGAGCTTGGGCAGTCCAATCACCTTTGCCATGTCTGTTGCCTCGAACGTTGGGGCGCCCTGCGGCGGGGTCACAGACCCAGGGGACTAGCGGTAGAGGCTCTTGAGGATCGTCTGCTTGATGCGGTCCTTGCCCACGATCACGTCGTTCTCGAGGCCCGCCGCGTAGGGCATCGGCACGTCGAGGTTCGTCGCGCGGAGCACCGGCGAGTCGAGGTGATCGAAGGCCTCGCGCTGCACGCGATCGACGATCTCCGCGCCCGGTCCGCCGTAGGGCCAGTGCTCGTGCACCACCACGCAGCGGTTGGTCTTCTTCACGCTCTCGAGGATCGTGCCGTGATCGAGCGGACGCAGGGTGCGTGGATCGATCACCTCGCACGAGATGCCCTCTGCCTCGAGCTCCTTGGCCACCTCGAGCACCGTCGCGTACGGCCGGCCCCACGTCACGACCGTGACGTCCTTGCCCTCGCGCGCGATGCGCGCCTTGCCGAACTCGATGAGCTCGTCTTCGCTCGCGTCGGGGACCTCGCCCTTCTGGCTGTAGAGCGTCTCGCCCTCGAGGAACACGACGGGGTTGTCGTCGCGGATCGCCATCTTGAGCAGGCCCTTCGCGTCGCGCGCCGTCGACGGATACACGACGTAGAGGCCCGGGAAGTTCGTGTAGATCGCGTCCACCGAGTGGCTGTGCTGACTGCCGACCTGACGCGCCGAGGCGTTGGGCCCGCGGAACACGATGGGGATCTTGAATTGCCCCGCGCTCATCTGGAGCATCTTCGCGGCGCTGTTGACGATCTGATCGATCGCCACGAACGAGAAGTTCCACGTCATGAACTCGATGATCGGACGCAGCCCCGTCATCGCCGCGCCCACGCCCACGCCCGCGAAGCCGCTCTCGGCGATGGGCGTGTCGATCACGCGCTCGGCCCCGAACTTCTCGAGCAGGCCGCGCGTCACCTTGTACGCGCCCTGGTAGTAGCCGACCTCCTCGCCCATCAGGAAGACGTTGGGGTCTCGCGTCATCTCCTCGGCGATCGCCTCGTTCAGGGCGTCTCGATAGGTGATCTCACGCATGATCAGCGACCTCCTTCCGAGGGCGACGCGGCATCCACGGTGAACGGCGCGTAGGCGCCGTCGAAGCGCTGCGGGTAGGCGAGCGAGGGAGCCAGCACCGTCGCGTTCATCACGGTGTGCGTCGCGTGCGGCGAGGCGTCGGCGAACGCGACCGCGTCGGCCACCTCGGCCTCGATCTCGGCGTCGAGCTTGGCGAGCGACTCCTCGCTCACGCCCCGCGCCGCGAGCCGATCGCGCGCGATGCGCACGGGATCGCGCGTGCGCTTCATCTCCTCGACCTCTTCGTTCGTGCGGTACTTGCCTGGATCGGACATCGAGTGACCGCGGAAGCGGTACGTGAGGATCTCCACGAGCGACGGGCCCTCACCGCGTCGAGCGCGCGCGACGGCCGTCTTGAGGCGCTCCATCACGACCTCCACGTCGTGCCCCTCGAAGCGATCCGTGGGCATGCCGTAGCCGACCGACTTCGCCGCGACGTCGACCGGGTTCGTGCGCGCGAGCGGCGTGCCCATCGAGTACTGGTTGTTCTCGCAGACGAACACGATCGGCAGCTTCCAGATCGCCGCGAGCGTGAGGCCCTCGTGGAATCCGCCGATCGGCGTGGCTCCGTCGCCGAAGAAGCAGAGCACCACGTCCTCGGTCTTGAGGTACTTGCAGCGGAACGCCGCTCCCGCCCCGAGCGCGATGTGCCCGCCCACGATGCCGTGCCCGCCGAGGAAGCGGTGCTCGGCGTCGAACATGTGCATCGAGCCGCCGAGGCCTCGCGAGATGCCCGTGTCGCGACCGAACAGCTCCGCCATGATCGCGCGCGCGCTCGTGCCGCGTGCGAGCGCGTGGCCGTGATCGCGGTAGGTCGTGATCACGTAGTCGGTGTCCCGGATCGCTCCCTCGGCGCCGACCGCGATCGCCTCCTGGCCGATGTAGAGGTGGAGGAAACCGCCGATCTTTCCGGCCAGGTACGCGCGCGCGGCCTCTTCTTCGACGCGGCGGATCCGTTGCATCTGGCGGTAGTGGGCGAGGAGCTCTTCGGACAAGCACGACCTCCTTCGAACAAAGGGTCCGGACGCTACCATGCGACCCGGGGGCCGATGCCTGTCCCATCCGCGCGCGGCGCGCACGACGCAGCGCGTCGAGCATGTCCCACCTCGGTCACACATCCGGTTGATCGAGAGGGGCCTCCCGGCCAAAGATGAGGGCGGTCGGTTGAATCTCTCGGGGGCCGGTGCGTCCGAGGGCTCGCCCTCGGCCCGGGACGGGCGGTCCTCGTCCCGACCACGCCTGTCCGGCCGACCACACTCTGGATCAGGAGCCCGCATGAAGACCTTCGCTCTCGCACACGCCTTCGGCGTGGCGCTCGTGCTCACCGGCCTCGCCACGACCTCGACGGCGAGCGCGCAGTTCGTCCCCACCCAGTGCGACTTCAGCGACGCGAACGTCACGTACGGCTCGATCACCGTCGGCGCGACCGTGCAGCTCGCGATGCACACGCCCTGGCGCGGCGACGCGAACTGGAACGCGGACATGAACCGCTTCGTGGGCATGACCGCCATCATCACGAGCCTCGACGGCGTCGACGGCGTGGGCTGCCCCGTGGTGCGCGTGAACGTCGACAGCGGGCAGTTCTACTGGCGCATCCGCGACATGCGCGTGCTCTCGGTCGCGATGCCGGTCGCGCCGACGGATCCGATCCCGCGCTACTGCGGCATGACCACCGCGAGCGTCCAGTTCGGCATGGTTCGCCCCGGCGCCACCGTGGTGCTCGGCGCGCACACGTTCGCGGGGCCCGGCGACGACCTCAACTGGTCGGCCGAGATGAACCGCTGGGTCGGCTCGCAGGCGGTGGTGACGAGCCTCGAGCAGGTCGATGGCTTCGGCTGTCCGGTCGTGCGCGTCTCGGCCGACGGCGGCCAGTACTACTGGCGCATCCGCGACATGCAGCTCGTGGGCGGCATGGCGCCTCCGCCGCCGCCCGCGATGACGATCCCCACGTGGTGCGGCCAGTCCTCGGACGCGCCCCAGTACGGCCCGCTCCGTCCGGGCAGCTGGGTCGTCCTCGGCATGCACACCGCCGACGTCGGCGATGCGAACTGGGCCGGTGAGATGAGCCGCTGGGTCGGTCAGCAGACGACGGTCACCGGCTACGCGGGCACCGACGCCCAGGGCTGCCCCACGGTGCGCGTGGCCGCCGACGGTGGCCAGTACGCGTGGCGCATCCGGAACATGACGTTCCTTCGATAATCCCGCGCACGCGAACGAAACGAGGCCGGACGATCGCGAGATCGCCCGGCCTCGTCGCGTTCGGCACGCTCACTGGCGCGCTCACGCTCACTGGGCACGCTCCCAGGGCACTCGGCACGCTCACTCGGCGCGCTCCTTGATGCGCTGTCGGATCCAGATGGTGAGCGCCTCGGCGCCCAATCGCGACGACGCGACGGCGAGCGTGACCTCCACCAGCTCGCGTGCTCCCGCGTCGAGCTCGACTCCGTTCTCGGCGAGGAACACGAGCATCGCGTGGAGCCCGACGCGCTTGTTGCCGTCGACGAAGGGGTGGTTCTGGACGAGCGAGTGCATGAGGGCCGCGGCCTTGGCGGGGAGATCGGCGTAGAGGTCCTCGCCGCCGAAGCTCGCGCGGGCGCGCATCACGGCGGCATCGAGGGCGCCCTCGTCGCGCAGGCCCGTCGCGCCGCCGAAGCGCTCCACCTGGAGGCGGTGGAGCGCGCGGATCTGGGCGGTGGAGAGGTAGCGGACCGTCACTTCGCGAGCTCTTCGAACGCCTCCGCAAAGCGATCGGCGAGCGCCGAGGCGGAGCGCTCGAAGCGCTTGGTCACCCGGCCACCGTCGACCTCGCGCCCGCCCAGTCGCACGATGACCGCGCCGGTTCGTGGGTGCACCGACACATCCACCTCCATCCCCTTCTTGAGGTCGAATGCCTGGACGACCTCGGCGGGCAGCGTGACGGCCAACGAGCCTCCAGCCTGGACGAGCTTGCGACGCATGTATGTATTTCGTGCGTACGAGCCGACGAAGTCAATCCGCTCGCCGCGGCCTGGCCTTGGTGGGCGGTCACCGTGGAGCGCCTCGGCTCACGGAGACCGTCCCCGGGCGGCCGCACAGCCCGGGCGGTCGCGCACGAGTGGGGAGCGCGTGACGAAACGGTGGCTTGAGGGGCGAACCGGTGTGGTCCATCGTCCGGCCTCGTGACGTCGCCCGCCGTTCTCGAGAGCCGTGATCTCGCGCTGGAGCTGCACCGAGCGTTCGCCGAGCTCGACCGAGGCTTGCCCTTCGGTCCGGGGCGCGGGCGTGCGCAGCGCGTCGCGCAGAAGCTCGCGCACGTCCGCGCGCGGCTCGGTGCGTGGCTCGACGCGACGCCGCCTGCGCTGAGCGAGAAGCAGCGCGCCGAGTGGCGCGAGGTCCGCGGCGAGCTCGAGACGCTGCCCGTCGAGGCCACCGATCGCCCGAGCCTCGTGGCCCTGCGCACGCGCGTGCAGCCGAGCTACGAGGCCATCGTGCGCGAGCTCGCCGTGGAGCGCGTCTCGGTGCCGTCGCTCCGGCCCACGAACTACGCGCGCAATGCCCTGCACCTGGCGTCGGCCGCGGCGGGCATCGTCGCGCTCGAGACCGTGCCCTCGTGGCACTGGGCCACGGGCATCGCGCTCGCGGTGGCGCTCACCGGCTGGACGCTCGAGATCACGCGCACGCGGAGCGAGGCGGTGAACCGCTTCTGCATGCAGCTCTTCGGGCGCACGGCGCACCCGCACGAGGCGCACCGCGTGAACTCGGCGACCTGGTACTCGACCGCGCTCGTCTTGCTCTCGCTCACGCAGGCGCTCGTGCCGTGCCTGGTGGCGCTCGCGGTGCTGGGCGTGGGCGATCCTGCGGCGGCCATCGTGGGCCGTCGCTTCGGTCGCACCGAGATCGTCCACGGCCGCACGCTCGAGGGCACGCTCGCCTTCGTCGTGGCCGGCAGCGCGGCCGCGTTCGCGTACGTGACGCTGATGCACCCGGGCTTCGCGATGCCGCTCGTGGCGCTCGCGTCGATCGGAGGCGCGATCGCGGGCGCGATCGCCGAGCTCGTGAGCCGTCGCATCGACGACAACCTCTCGATCCCCGTCGCTGCGTGCGCGGGCGCCGGCGTGATGTCGCTCGTCGCGGGCCTCGTGTGATCGCCTGAAATCGACTGAAACGGCCTGTGTCGAGGCCGCTTCGCTGCTAGCGTGGGGCCGCATGACGATGGCCCGGGGACTCCCACGCGCGCGGCTCGGCGCGAGCGCGCTCACGCTCGCTGCATGCGCCCTGGCGGGCTGCGATGGTGGCTCACCCACGGACGATGCGGCCACGGCGTCCCTCGATGCGGCGAGGATCGAGGCGGACGCGCCGGGGCTCGATGCGCCGGGGCTCGACGCGCACGGCTCCGATGACGCGGCGCTCGCGCCGGACGCGGCGACGTCTGGCGAGATCGTCGAGCTCGGTGAGGCCGTCACCGAGAGCTCGGGGAGCGCGGGCGAGCTCGACGTGGCGGTGACGATCACCGATCAGCGCTCGTTCATGGTGGTCGCGACGTCGGAGAACGCCTCGCGCCTCTCGGTGCTCTCGATCACCGATCCCTCGGGAGCGACCGTGCTCCGCTGGCAGGACTGGTGGGACGCGCCGCACTTCCTCACCGGCGCGATCTTCACCGAGCGCACGGGCACCACGATCAACTGGCCGATCCGCGCGGAGGATCCTCCGCTCGAGCCGGGCACCTACCTCGTGCGCATCGGCAGCTATCGCGTCGACGGCGTCACCTCGCGCCCCGACATCGACGTGACGCACACGACGATCACGAACCGCGATCACGATCTCGCCGACGGCGTCGTGCACGTGGCGATCGTGTGGGCGCAGGGCATGTCCGACGACGCCGCGCTCGTCGACGCCACCGCCCGCGCGGTCGATCACTGGAACGAGGTGTGGGGCGGCGTGGGGATGCACGTGGAGGTGCGCTACGTCGAGAGCACGATCGATCCTGCGCTGCCCGAGCCATCGGCGATGTCGGGCGACGTGCTCCTCGCGGCCTCGAGCCTCGTGATGCCCGGCGAGGTCGCGATGATCGTCGGCGAGACGATCGCGGGCGGTACGTCGCTCTACGGCGTGGCCGGTCACATCCCCGGGCCGATCGTGCCCTCTCCGCTCGGCGCGATCGTGGTGGGCTGGCTCTCGAACGCGGGCGGCGACGGCGTCTTCAGCGACGCCGATCTCACGCTCTACGGCGAGGTGCTCGCGCACGAGGTGGGCCACTTCGTAGGGCTCACGCACCCGGTGGAGCGGAGCTACGAGATGTGGGACGCGCTGACGGACACGCCCGAGTGCAGCGACGCAGCGAGCTGCGAGGCGAGCCTCGGCACGAACCTGATGTTCCCGTACTCGATCTGCGATGCGGACAGCTGCGTGAGCACCACGATCCTGACGGACCAACAGCGCGGCGTGATGCAGCGCTACACGGGCACGCGATGAGCGCGGAGAGAGAGCACGCCATGACGATTCCGAGCCTCGGGCCCGAGAGGAGCCACCCCACCGAGACCCTCGCGACGAGGCGCGCGCGTCCGGGCATCGGCGCCACGCTCGCAGGTCTCGTCTCGCTCCTCGTGACGAGCGGCTGCGCGGGCACGGCCGACGAGCCCGCGAGCACGTCGACGAGCGCCGCGAGCGAGCGCGAGCCCGCGCTGGTGCTCGGGACCGACGCGCAGCGCCTCTACGAGCGCCTCCTCGTGCGCGACGGCGCGCCGAGCTGCGCGGCCCTCGTCGAGGGCGTGGACGAGCCCGTGGCGCCGCTGCTCGAGATCACCGAGCGCGTGACGGCACCGCCGAGCGCAGGCATGCGCGCCGCCGAGTGCCTGCTCGAGGATCACGCGCTCGAGCTCGAGCCCACGCTGACCGGCTGGGTCACGCACGAGGCCACGATGGGCTTCGCGCTGCTCGTGCTCGACCACCTCGACACGCTCGATCCGGCGCTCGGGGAGCGCCTCGCGCGCGCGGCCCTCGCGGGAGAGAACGCCGAGCGCGCGCGCACCCGGATCGCGCGATCGGAGCGTCACCACGCGCTCGCGGAGACGAGCGAGCCGACCCCCAGCACGGGCGGCACACGCTGAGGCGCGCTCGAGACGCGCTCAACGATCAGGTGATCGGCGCCGCGCCTGCTCCACGATCCACGCGGCCGCGCGCTCGGCCCCACGCTCGGCGCGCGATGCACGCCCCACGGCCTCGCAGCGCTCGCGCATGAGAGGGTCCTCGCAGGCCTCCGTGATCGCTGCGGCGAGGCGCTCGGCGGTGAGCCGACGGCGCGGCACGGGGGCAGGCCCGAGCCCGAGCGCGTGGACCCGCGAGGCCCAGAACGGCTGATCGCCGTGGAACGGCACGACCACCGCAGGAACGCCCGCGCACACGGCCGCCGCGGTGGTGCCGGCGCCGCCGTGGTGCACGACGGCGCGACAGCGCGGATAGAGCCACGCGTGCGGGGCCTCGCGCAGCGTGAGCACGTCGGGCGACAGACGCTCGGCCTCGAGGCCCGCCCACCCCGAGAGGAGCACGAGCCGCGTGCGCGACGCCGCCGCCGCGCGCACCACGAGCTCGCTCATCGCCGCGGGCGCCTCGGTGCTCATGCTGCCGAAGCCCACGCACACGGGGGCTGGGCCCTCGTCGAGGAAGCGCGAGAGCTCCGGCGGAGGCGTGTACGAGGCGGCCTCCGCCACGAGCCAGAAGCCGGTCACCTCCACGTCGTCGGCCCAGTCGCGGGGCCGCGGCAGGAAGGCCTCGCCGAGCCCATAGACGAGCGGGCCGGGCACGAGCCCGACGCTCGAGGTCGGCAGCCACGGGATGGACGGCGCGCCGAGCACCTCGCGCGCAGCCTCCGCGGCCGACGAGCGCGAGGTCTGCCAGAGCGCGGCGCGCGTGAGCGCGTGGCCGAGGCGTCGTGAGAGCGGCCCGAGATCGAGCGCGGGAAAGAGCGCGCCCGGCATCGACGAGGTCGCGGTGACGGGCACGTTGTAGGCCTGCACGAGCGGGCGGCCGAGCTTGTGCGCGATGGCCTCGCCGAGCACGGCCGCGCTGAAGCCCGTGACCACCACGTCGGCGTCGCGACAGGCCTCGAGCCCCTGGGTCGCGAGCGCACGCGAGGCGCGGCGCGCGATGTCGGCGAAGGCGCGGAACGACGCGATCACGCCGCCGCCCTCCACGGCGCGGTTCGTCTCGACCTTCGCAAGCTCGGCCGCGACGTTCACCGGCAGGCTGACCACGTCGAGGCCGTGGCTCTGCACGAGCTGCTCGTGATCGAGCGTGGTCACGATCGTGCACGTGTGCCCGAGCGCGGCGAGCGCCTGCCCGAGCGCGACGTAGGGCTGCACGTCGCCGCGGCTTCCGGGCGCGAGGAGGGTGGCTCTCATCGGGGTCTCCATCGTCAGGAGCGGGGATCGATCGTCGCGCGGCCCCCAACGAACGCGCCCGATGGCTCCATTCCGATCGTCGACGGCGCGCGCGGCCGGCCCTAAGGTTCGCGGCACCGTGGCCCGCAAGCACCCGAACAAGACGCAGCACGACGACGACGACGCTCCGCCGCCCGCGGCGCCGAGCGTGGGCACCTCGCTCAAGGGCCTGCTCAAGGGCCTCTCGCTGGGCAAGGACGACAGGAGCGCCAGCAAGGCTTCTGGTGGCTCGGACAAGGCTTCGGGTGGCCCGAACAAGGCTTCAGGTGGCCCGAACAAGGCTTCGGGAGGCCCGAACAAGCCCTCTGGGCCGTCGCACAAGAACACCGAGCACGTGCTCAAGGGCGAGGCCAAGCCCAAGACGGCGCCCGCGACCGAGCCCGCGCGGCCCACCGGCACCGAGGTCGTGGCGCGGCCCTCGGATGGGCTCCGCGGCGACGACCGTATCGCCTTCTTCGACGCGATCGCGGGCGTGCGCACGCTCGACGCGGGGCGGCCCAAGCCCAAGCGCGCCGTGCCCGTGAAGACCACCGCCGCGCCCACGATCTCGCGCGAGGCCGTGGACGCGCCCGCGCGCAAGAAGCTCGGCGAGCTCGTGGGCGGCGCGCACCAGTTCGACGTGGCCGTCGAGGACGACGGCTTCGTGGAGGGCCTGCGGCGCGACGCGCCGATCGAGGCGCTCGGGGCGCTCCGTCGCGAGCAGCCGCGCATCGACGCGACCCTCGATCTGCACGGGCTGCGCGAGGCGGTGGTCGAGGATCGGCTCGCGCGCTGGCTGCGCGAGCAGCACCGCAAGGGCGTGCGGCGCGTGCTCGTGGTGCACGGCAAGGGTCTTCACTCGGACGACGGCGTGGCCGTGCTGCGCGAGGCGGTGATCCGCGTGCTCGAGGCGAGCATCGCCACGCCGCTGGTGCTCGCGTTCTCGAGCGCGCCGCCCTCGATGGGCGGCACGGGCGCGATGCTCGTGGAGCTCACGAAGGAGCGCCTCTCGCGATGAGCGAGGCGTCGAGCCACGCGTCGGGCCCTGCGTCGGGCTCTGCGTCGAGCGAGCGCCAGGGGGTGGCTCGCAGCGTGCTCGCCGCGCTCGCGGCCGTGTACCTGATCTGGAGCTCGACGTACTTCGTGATCCGGCTCGTGGTGGCGCACCTGCCGCCCTTTCTCGCGGCCGGGATGCGCTACCTCGTGGCGGGCCTCGTGATGCTCGTGATCGCCCGCGCGCAGGGCCACACGGTGCCCGATCGACGCGCGTGGGGCCGCGCGTTCGTCGTGGGGATCCTCCTCTTCGTGGTGGGCAACGGCTTCGTGTCGATCGCCGCGCGCTCGCTCGGCTCGGGGGTGATCGCGGTGGTGTGCGGGATGATGCCGCTCTGGGGCGCGGTGCTCGGCCCGCTCTTCGGCGTGCCGGCCTCGCGACGCGAGTGGGCGGGCCTCGTGCTCGGCTTCCTCGGCGTGGCGGTGCTGGCGCTCGGCGACGAGCTGCGCGCCGCGCCGGGCGCGACGGCCCTCTTGCTCGTGGCGCCCGTGGGCTGGGCGATCGGCTCGCTCCTCGTGCGCCGCTGGGATCTGGGCAAGGGCCTCATGGGCGCCGCGACGCAGACGATCCTCGGCGGCGCGACGATCCTCGGGCTCGGCCTCGCGATGGGCGAGCGCATGCCGGAGGTGATCCCGCTCGAGACGATCGGGGCCATGGCCTACCTGATCGTCGCCGGCTCGCTCGTGGGCTTCGCGGCGTACCACCACCTCCTCGTGCACGCGCGTCCCGCGCTCGCGATGAGCTACGCGTACGTGAACCCGGTGCTCGCGGTGATCCTCGGCGCGGCGCTCGGCGGCGAGCCCGTGGGCGCGCACACCATCGCGGGCACGGTGCTCATCGTGGGCGCGGTGGTCGCGATCGTGTCGAGGCCGCGTGTGCGCTCGCGTGACGCGACGCCCGTGGCGAGCGCCGCGCCCGAGGAGGTGGCCTCGTGAGCCGCGTGCGCGTCTCGTTTCCGCCGCAGGCGATGAAGACCACGCACGCCGGCCTCGACCTCGAGGCGAGCGCCGCGCGCGATCGCGACGCCCTCGAGCAGGCGCTCGTGCAGGCGCTGCCGGAGCACGAGATCGCGGTCGAGATCGATCGGGGCGCGAGCGCGCTCTCGGTCACGATCGACACCGACGACGTCGTGCTCGCGCGCACGATC